>RECO01000109.1 GCA_007694015.1 Geminicoccaceae bacterium | reverse complement strand
GGGCCCCACCCCCCCCCCCCCCCCCCCCGCCGGCCCCCCCCCGGCCCCGGGCCGGGGGGGGGGGCGGGGCGGGGGTGCGGGACGGTCAAGCATTTCGGGAAACGCTCTAGCTCGTGCCAAGACCGAGGAGCCCAGCAAAGCCGGGCTTATGCGGAGCGTTCCACCATCAAGCTGGCGGCGGCGCAGCCGCCGCTGGGGGTTTCGAAGGGGGCCAAAAGCCCCCTTCGCTTCCCTTTCTTTTCTTTGCTTTCTTTTCCTAAAGATACCCTTCCGACACCAACGTCTCCGCGATCTGCACGGCGTTGAGGGCCGCGCCTTTGCGGAGGTTGTCGCTGACGACCCAAAGGTTGAGGCCGTGTTCGACGGTGGGGTCGACGCGCAGGCGGGAGACGAAGACGGCGAATTCGCCGACGCATTCGATGGGGGTGACGTATTCGTAGTTTTCGTAGTCGTCGATCACCACGATGCCTTCGAATTCGTAGAGGGCGTCGCGCGCTTCCTGCACGCTGATCGGGGTGAGGAATTCGACGTTGACGCTTTCCGAGTGGCCGACGAAGACCGGCACGCGCACCGCAGTGGCACAGACTTGGATCGAGGGGTCGAGGATTTTTTGGGTCTCGACCACCATCTTCCATTCTTCTTTATAAAGACCGTCGGCGACGGGCACGTCGATTTGCGGGATGACGTTGAAGGGGATGGGCTTGCGGAAGATTTCCGGCTGCTTCTTGTCGTTCATGTAGATGGCCTTGGTGTGCTCGAAGAGCTCGTCCATGGCCTCGGTGCCGCCGCCGGAGACGGACTGGTAGGTCGAGACGACGACGCGGCGGATGGCGGCGATGTCGTGCAGGGGCTTGAGCGCCATCACCAGCTGGATGGTGGAGCAGTTGGGGTTGGCGATGATGTTGCGCTCGCGAAAGCCCATGAGCGCGTGGCTGTTCACCTCCGGCACGATCAGCGGGATGTCCGGCTCCATGCGGAAGTGCGAGGTGTTGTCGATGACGACGCAGCCCTGCGCCGCGGCCTTCGGGGCGAACTCCGCCGAGACCGAGGCGCCGGGCGAAAAGAGGGCGACGTCGACGCCGTCGAAGTCGAAGGCTTCGAGGGCCTGCACCCGCAACGTGCCGCGGTCGCCGAAGGACACCTCCTTGCCGGCGGAGCGGGCCGAGGCGAGGGCGATCACCTCGTCGGCCGGGAAGTTGCGCTCGTCGAGGATGTTGAGGAGTTCGGAGCCGACGGCGCCGGTGGCGCCGACGACGGCCACACGGTAGCCCATCGCGGTTGCTTTCGAGGAAGGGGTGTTGGCGCGTTCCTACTGCATCGCCGCCAGTTCGACGAGGATGCTTTGGCCCATCTCCTGGGTGGAGATTTGGGTCATGCCCGGCGACATCAGATCGCCCGTGCGCAGGCCCTTGTTCAAGACGCGTTCGATGGCCCGCTCCAGAAGTTGCGCCTCCTCCGGCTCGTCGAAGGAGTAGCGGAGCATCATGGCGAAGCTGAGGATCATGGCCAGCGGGTTGGCGATGCCCTTGCCGGCGATGTCCGGGGCGGAGCCGTGCACCGGCTCGTAGAGCGCCTTGCGCTGGCCCGCCGCATCGGCTTCGCCGAGCGAGGCCGAGGGCAGCATGCCGAGCGAGCCCGTGAGCATGGCGGCGCAGTCCGACAAAAGATCGCCGAACAAATTGTCGGTCACGATGACGTCGAACTGCTTGGGCTGGCGCACCAACTGCATGGCGCAGTTGTCGGCGTACATGTGGGAGAGCTCGACGTCCGGGTAGTCCTTGGCGAGCTTGGTGATCTCCTCGCGCCAGAGCACGCCCGATTCCATCACGTTGGCCTTTTCGACCGAGCAGAGCTTCTTGCCCCGCTTCTGTGCCAGCTCGAAGCCGACGCGGCCGATCCGCACGATTTCGTGGGTGTCGTAGACCTGGGTGTTGATGCCGCGACGCTCGCCATTGCCGAGTTCGGTAATGCCGCGCGGCTCGCCGAAATAGACCCCGCCCGTCAGCTCGCGCAGGATCATGATGTCCAGGCCCTCCACCAGGTCGGGCTTCAGCGACGAGGCGCTCACGAGCGCGTCGAACACCATCGCCGGGCGCAGATTGGCAAAGAGACCCAACTCCTTGCGCAGTCGCAGGAGACCGCGCTCGGGTTTCACATCGAAGGGCAAATCGTCCCACTTCGGCCCGCCGACGGCGCCGAGGAGCACGGCGTCGACCGCCTTCGCCTTGGCCACGGTCGCATCCGTCACGGGCACGCCATGCGCGTCGATCGCCGCACCGCCGACCAAATCCTCCTCGATGCGGAACTCCAGCCCGCGCCGGTCGGCGAACCAATCGGCCACGCGACGCACCTCGCCCATCACTTCGGGGCCGATGCCGTCACCGGGCAGCATGAGGATGGAAGGCGCCATGGGCTTTGCTCCAAGCACGACGATCGAAGGAGCGACCGGATCGCGCGCCGCGGGCGGGGGGTCCTGGTTTTGCCGGTAAAATGGTCCGGGTAATGGTATGGGGGTATTTTGGTAAGGGGAAGAGCTAGGGGGCTTTTGGCCCCCTGGACCCCCGACCGGCGGCTGCCGCCGTCGGACTCTAGGATTTTGGGCCTGGATGGGGTATGAATGAGGGGTGGGAAAGGCGTGGGGACGGCCAAAAAAACCGTGGGTCAAAACGAACCCAGAACGGCATTTTCTCTTTTTAGTTCAATGGTTTGCGGCAGGTTTGCGGGGCGGCCGAAGGAACTTTCGTCGTAGTCTGCATCCACGTTGTGGCGTGGCTCAAGCGGCCGGGTAGAGCCAGGGCTGGCCGAGCCGCTGCTTGCCCTCGAAGCCGTCGATCGCCTTGCCCTTGGTGAGCGTCAGGCCGACCGAATCGAGCCCTTCGAGCAGGCGGTGGCGGCCGAAGGCGTCGATCTCGAACGGCAGTTCGCGGTTGCCCTGGGGGCGGACGATGACGTTGCGCTCCAGGTCCACCGTGAAGGTCGGGTCCAGGGCGGTCTGGGCCTCCTGCATCAGCGCGTCGATCTCTTCCTGCGGCAAAACGATCGGCAGGATGCCGTTGCTGAAGCAGTTGTTGTAGAAGATGTCGGCGAACGAAGGGGCGATGACGCAGCGAATGCCGAAGTCGAGCAACGCCCAGGGCGCATGTTCCCGGCTCGACCCACAGCCGAAATTGGCGCCGGCCAAGAGGATCTGGGCTTGGCGATATTTCGGTTGGTTGAGGACGAAGTCGGGGCGCTCCTGGCCATCGGGGAAATAGCGCAACTCCTCGAACAGCGCTTGGCCCAGACCCGTGCGCTTGATGGTCTTCAGATGCTGCTTCGGAATGATGGCGTCCGTGTCGACGTTCGACATCGGCAGGGGGGCCGCAATCCCGGTGAGCGTCTTGAACGGTTGCACGGGCGTTCCTCGATGATCAACTCTCTGAGCGCCCGCACTTAGCAACCGATCCGCCGCTTGGCTAGCGGCTGCCGTCGTCGGCGCAAAGCGTAACGCGATCGCGGTGCTGCGTGCTCAAGATCTCGGCTGCGGGTGGTGGTGCGGTGTCGGCAAGGAGCAGGGCTTCGCCCCGGGGGCCGGCGCGCGCGAGGTCCTTGCCGTCGGCGCCGACGATCGCGCTGAGCCCGACATAGTCGAGATGCGCCTCCCGCCCGCAGTAATTGGCATAGACGACGGGCACCGCGTTTTCGAGGGCACGGGCCCGCACCAGCGTCCGCGCCACGTGATCGAAGGGGGCCATTTGCGCCGTCGGCACCAGGATCGCCTCGGCGCCGGCGTCCACCAGCTGCCTCGGCCATTCGGCGAATTCGACATCGTAGCAAACCAACAAGCCAACGCGGTGGCCGGCAAGGCTCACCAGGGGCAGGGCGTCGCCGGCCTCGAACAGGCTCGCTTCGTCGTCGCCGAAGAGTTGGATCTTGCGGTAGCAGCCCCGCGACGTGCCGCAGCGGTCGATGGCGAGGGCGGCGTTGTGGAGCCCCTGCTCGCTGCGCTCGCAAAAGCCGGTAACGAGCGCCACACCGGCTGTGGCAGCGAGGTCCTGCAAGGCACGGGCGGTGGGGCCGTCGGCCGGTTCGGCCAGCGCCTGCAGCCGCTGTCCGAGCGCGTAGCCGGTGGTGAACAGCTCAGGAAACACGACGACGTCGCTGCCGAAAGCGGCAGCCGCGCGCAACACCCGCTCGACCGTGGCAAGGGCGCGTTCGACATGGCCCTCGACCGACGGTCCCTGATAGGCGCCCAAGCGCATGCCGCGTCCCCCCAAAGCGGTTTGGCGCCCGCGTTGGTGCAAGGCTTTGGCCCTTGGATCAAGCGGTCACCGGTCCCCAAAGGCGGCGCGCCAGTGCGTAGAGGACCTTGACGCTGCGGATCGGGCCGATCCGCGGCGGCGCCACGTCGCGGCCGAACAAAAGGCGGATCAAGCTTTCCCGGCTCTCCGGCTGCAGTCGATCGAAGACGATGCCGGTGCCCCGGGAACCCGCCGAGGCCACGCTGGCGTCGAAAACGGGGCAGCCCGGAAGCCGCACCGCCACCCGCGCGCCACGGGAAAGGGGGAAGGGTTCACCTGTAACCAGACGGATGCCGCTGATGGACAGATCGCGGGCACGCGTTTGCAGGCGGGCTCGGATCGGGGCCAGCGTTGCCGGCAGCGATACGCCGAGCCGGCCGTGCCGGCGGCTTTGGTCGGGGGATCCCGCATTCAGCCGGCCCAGCGTCTGGAGCAGCCAACGCTCGGCATCGACGTTGCGCTGCACGAGCCGGACGCCGATTCCGGCAGCATCTTCATGGCAGGTTTCCACCAGGAACGAGCTTTCGCCGGCAGCCGCATCCAACGGGCGAAGATGCAGGAGCGTGCCGCGCTCCAGCCAAGGCAGAGCCGCTTCCAGTCTCGCGCCGTGGCGGGAAAGATTGGTGATGCGGACGGGAGCCGGGCGGTCGAACACCACGAGTTCCGCCGGCAGGTCGACCGGGAAGCGTTCCTCGCCGCGCAGCCGTGGGCGCTCGATGGCCAGGGTGAACACCACGAGCATGGTGAAGACGTTGCAGAGCGCCCAGTAAACCGCGAGGTCGGCCATCGCCGGATCGCCCAGGCGAACCCGGTCGGCATCGAGCTGCAGTACAATGCCGCCGAGATTGAAGCCGGCGATGGCGAGTGCTGCGACGATGGCGAAGCCGTCGCTGCCGGCCTCGGTCAGGCGGCCTTTCGGGGTCACGCGGAAGGGTTCACCGAAGGGACGCAGCATGGTGGCGAACACCGTCGGCAACAGCCGCAAGCCCAGATAGAAGTGATGCGCCGCCGAGACGATCGGCATGTAGGACCCGGGCATCAGCCAGTTCGAGGCCAACAGCGCCAACAGGACGACGGGCAAGAGATACGCCATGATCTCGAACGCGCCGGCACCCGGTATCGGGGTGAGGCCGAACCAGAGGAACGCGGCCGGCAACAACGACAAGAATACCCGCGTCGGCAAACCGAAGCCCCAATAGAGCGGCAAAAAGGCGATCCGCTGGGCAAGGCTCAACCCCGGCGCACCGAGCGGACCCTGGCGACAGAAGAGGAGCTGGAGATTGCCCCGGCACCACCGGCGGCGCTGCACCAAAAAGGCATCCAAGCTTTCCGGGCAGAGACCCAACGCCAGGGGTTCGTTGAGGTAACGGGTGATCCAGCCCCGGCGCAGCTGCACCAGCGTGGTCAGGATGTCCTCGGTCACGCTGTCGGTGGGAATGCCGCCGATCGCCATCAGCCGGTCGCGCCGCAACACGGCGTTGGAGCCGCAGCAAAAGGCCACGTCCCGGGCGTCTCGGGCCGGCATGATCTGTTCGAAGAAGACGCGCTGGTCGTCCGGCCAGACCCGGGCGACGCCGAGATTGAGCTGGATCGGGTCGGGATTGAAGAAGGTTTGCGGCAACTGGACGATGCCGATGCGGTCGTCTTCCGCGAAAAATCCGACCGTGCGGCGCAACAGCTGCGGCTTGGGGCAGAAATCCGCGTCGAACAACGCGATCAGGTCGCCATCCGTCACCTGCAGCGCGTGGTTGACGTTGCCGGCCTTGGCGTGGGCGTTGTCGGGGCGGGTGATCCACGTCGCTCCATGGGCTGCGCACAGCTCCCGCACCCACTCGCGGCGTCCGTCGTCGAGCACGTAGACGTGAAAACGGGGGTAGTCCAAGGCCTTCGCGGCGACCACGGTACGCTCCAGGACCTCGGCACCCTCGTTGTAGGTCGGGATGAAGACGTCGACCTTGGGCAGCCGATGTAGCGGCGTGGCAGCGACCCAGGCCTCCGAGCGATCGGCTTCGAGACTGCGGTCGCTGCGTCGCGCCACGGTCCAGAAGGTGACCAGGGCCTCGGTGAAGATCAACAGCTCCAACGCGAGCACCATGTGCGCGAAGCTGCCGAAGCTTTCGCCATTCGCCACGAGACCTGTGATGCGCCAGTAGAGGTAGCGGGCGATCAGCGCGACCAGGAGCAGGATGACCAAGAGGCGACCGCGTCCACTGGTCTTCGAAAAGAAGGTCGTAACGATCAAGAACAGCCCGAGGGCGAACGCGGACGGTGCCAGGGCGCCCAGGGTTTCCATCAACCGCGGCCGTCGTCCATGGCGGCACCCTCGGCCCCGCCCGGCTCGTCGACCGTGGCGACACCCTTCAGGCCGCTTGGCTCGAACCACCTCCCGACGACGTCGCCCCACGCGGTCAGACGGCGTGCCGTGGCGCCGGCGATGCGCACCTCCACCGTCCGACCGACGTCGCAAAACCGTGCGCCTTCGGTGACGCCCAAGGGATCGTCGGGCCTGAGCGTGACGATCATGCGCCGGTCGGCGCCCACGGGCGGTGCTGCGGCATAACGGTCGGCCTGCGTCTCGATGCCCATACCGCGGATTTGTTCCACCCGCGCGGGCCACCAGCTCTGGCTTCCCACCGGTCGGATGCGGGCAGGCGAGCCCGGCACGAAGTCTTCGAGGTTGCGTGTCGGCAGGCTGGCGGTCACCACCAGGTCGTCGCAGGCAATCAGGCTGGTCACTTCCCCGGGATCGACCGAGAAAGCGGTGCCGTCGACGTGGTTGCGCCACACGATGCCGTCGCGCGGCGCCTCGAGGGCGACCCGGTCCAAGGCTTGGAGGCGGCCACGTTTGATCGCCATTTCCGTGTCCAGGGCGTCGCGTTGGGCGGCGAGCTCGCCCATGCGGCGTTGCACCTCCAAGCGGCGCAGTTCGACTTCGTCGAGCCGTTGACGGCTGTAGGGCACGTCGTTGTGGTCGTCGCCGACGTAGACGCCCGCATCCAGCGCGCTGATTTCGGCGCGAAGCTGCGCGATGCGGGTCCGAGCGACCTCCGCTTCGGCGTCGGCGGTCCGGCTGGCGGCGGCGGTCTGGTCGTGCCGATGCCGGCTGATGGTGTCGGTGGCGGCGAGGTGGTTGGCGCGCCCGTGTTCCTTCGCCGCGCGCTCGGCCTCGGCTTGGGCTGCCGTCAATTCGGCCTCGGCGATGGCGAGGCGATGGCTCAAGGCCACGCGCGTGGCGCGGCGATGCGCTTCGGCCCCTTCGGCCAGGCTGGCGGCGATCGCGGCCAGCCCGGCATCCTCGGCGGCAAAGGCGAGGCGTGCGTGCTCGGCGCTGTCACGCGCGGTTGCGAGTTCCTCCAACACCGCACTGGCGGCGCGTGGGTCCACGATCTCGGCCAGGAGGGTGCCGGTGCGGACGACCGTTCCGGGTGGCGGCGGCGGTTGGACGAGCGTGCCGCCGATGGGGCTGCGCACCGCCAGCACGGGCGCGTTCAGCACCGCATCGTAGGTGACCGTTTCCACCACCCTGGGGCCGTAGAACCCGAACGCTGCAACGAGCAAGCCACACGCCACCAAGACGCGGACAAGTCGCGCCAAACGCGGCCCTTTGCGGGGCGGAGCCGAGGGGGTGATCATGGGCCTCACCTCGTGTCAGCGTGACCCGTTGTGGGCACGTCAGGCCCAAAAAAGCACGATCCCGTTAAGGAAAGCTTGCGCCCCTGCTCGAGGTCGCTGCCCTGCTCAGCTGGGGGAGCGCGGCATGGCGGTCTCGATCAGACGGACCCAGAACGACGTGCCGACCGGGATGGCCTCGTCGTCGAAGTCGTAGGCGGGATGGTGCAGGGGCGCGCTGTCGCCATTGCCCGTGAAGATGAACGCACCCGGCCGTGCCTGCAGCATGAAGGAGAAGTCTTCGGCCCCCATCCGTGGCGGTGCTTCGGCGTCGACCTGCTCGGCGCCGGCCACATCGCGGGCGACGGCGGCAGCGAAGTCGACCGCGGGCCCGTGGTTGATCAAGACGGGGTAATCGCGCTGGTAGTCGAGCCTTGCGGTGGCGCCCATCGCCCGCGCCCCGAGTTCGACCACCTCGGCCATGCGCGCCTCGATCCGATCGCGGACGGCTTCGTCGAGGGTGCGTACCGTACCGCAGAGCCGTGCTGTTTGCGGGATCACGTTGAAAGCGTCGCCGGCTTGGATTTTCGTCACCGAGAGGACGGCCGCGTGGATCGGATCGACGTTGCGGGCGACGATGGTCTGCAAGGTCAGGGCGAGATGGGCTGCGATCATGGCCGCGTCGACCGCTTTGTGCGGATGCGCCGCGTGGCCGCCATAGCCTTCGACGTCGATGGTGAACTCGTCCGCGGCTGCCAGGAACGCGCCTTTACGGATGGCGAACCGGCCCACGGCCAAGCCCGGCTGATTGTGCATGCCGTAGACCTCCTGAACGCCGAAGCGCTCCATCAGGCCCTCGTCGACCATGATCTTGCCGCCACCGCCGCCTTCCTCGGCCGGCTGGAAAACGACCACCACGGTGCCGTCGAACGCCCGTGTTTCGGCGAGATAGCGGGCGGCACCCAGGAGCATGGCCGTGTGACCGTCGTGGCCGCAGGCGTGCATCCGGCCGGGATGGATCGAGGCGTAGGCCAGGTCGTTCGTCTCCTGGATCGGCAAGGCGTCCATGTCGGCGCGCAGTGCCACGACGCGCCCCGACCCCGTTTCGCGGCCCTTGATGACGCCGACCACACCGGTGCGGGCAAGCCCCGTCACCACCTCGTCGCACCCGGCCAGGCGCAGTTCGCGGGCGACGACATCGGCGGTGCGGTGCACCTCGAACAGCACTTCCGGATGGCGATGCAGGTCGTGGCGCCAGCTCCGAATGAGCGGGTGCAGGTCGGCGAGCCGGTTGAGCAGGGGCATGGTGCAATCCGCGAGCGCAAAGGTGATGATCGAGCCATAGCCCCGCTCGATGCGGCGGGACAAGCCACGGCACCAAGCGCCGGTTCACCGGACGGGCGAACGGAGCTCGGCTTGGCACGGCCGCATCGCTGATGTATGCACCTTTCAACACTAGAACGTTGGATAATCGGACGTGGTGCAGCGTAACGCTCGCGTACTGCTCGTCATCGGCGGCGGCATTGCGGCCTACAAGACGCTGGAGTTGATCCGCCGCCTGCGGGAGCAGGGGGTCGGCGTTCGCGCCATCCTCACCAAAGGCGGCGCGCAGTTCGTCACGCCCTTGTCGGTGGCAAGCCTCACCGGCGACAAGGTCTATCAGGACCTCTGGTCGCTCACCGACGAGGCCGAGATGGGACATATCCGCCTGTCGCGCGAGGCCGACCTCGTGCTGGTCGCGCCCTGCACCGCCGACTTGATGGCGAAGATGGCAGGTGGCCACGGCGACGACTTGGCGAGCACGGCACTGTTGGCGACCGACAAACCGGTGTTGATCGCGCCGGCGATGAACCCGCGCATGTGGGCGCATCCGGCAACCCAGCGCAATCTGGCGCAGCTGGTTGAAGACGGTCTCGGCGTCATCGGCCCGGAAGCGGGCGACATGGCCTGTGGCGAGGTCGGTCCCGGTCGCATGGCCGAGCCGGCACGGTTGTTGGCGGCGATCACCGCGCGGCTCTTTCCGGCGCCAACCCCGCTCGCCGGGCGGCGTGCCATCGTGACCAGCGGTCCGACCCACGAACCGCTCGATCCCGTGCGCTACATCGCCAACCGCTCGTCGGGTCGCCAGGGCCATGCCATCGCCGCCGCCTTGGCCGAGGCCGGTGCCGAGGTGACGCTCGTCACGGGGCCGGTGCAGCTGCCTGACCCGGCGCGGGTCGTCGTACATCGGGTGGAGCGGGCCGAGGAAATGGCCGCGGCGGTAACCTCGGCCTTGCCCGCCGATATCGCCGTCTGTGCGGCCGCGGTCGCCGATTGGCGGCCGGCCGAGGCCGCTTCGGGCAAGTTGAAGAAGACGGCGGACGCGGCACCGCCCACGCTCCAGCTCGTCCCCAATCCGGACATCTTGGCGTCGCTCGCCGCGCCGGGTGCCTTGCGCCCGCGGCTCGTGGTGGGCTTTGCCGCCGAGACCGACGACGTCGAGGCCAATGCCCACATCAAATTGCGCAGGAAGGGCTGCGATTGGTTGTTGGCGAACGACGTTTCGTCGGCTTCCGGCACGTTCGGCGGCGGCAAGAACACCATTCTCCTGCTCACCCGCGATGGCGGGCGCGAGGCCTGGCCGGAACTCGACAAGCGCGAGGTGGCGCGACGCCTGGTGGCGCGGATCGCGGCCGAGTTCGACACAAGACCGGTGCTCCAGTGAGCGTGGTCGTCGCCATCCAGCAACTGCCCCACGGTGCCGGACTGCCGTTGCCACAGCGCGCCACCGAGCTTGCGGCCGGCTACGATCTGGTGGCGGCCGTCGAGGGGTTGACGGTGCTGGAGCCGGGGGCGCGTTTGGCCGTGCCGACGGGCCTCGTGATCGCCATTCCGGCCGGTTTCGAAGGCCAGGTTCGGCCGCGTTCGGGCTTGGCCCTTCGCCATGGCGTGACCGTGGCCAATGCGCCGGGGACGATCGATGCCGATTATCGTGGCGAAGTGCAGGTGCTCTTGATCAACCTCGGCGGCGAGCCCTTCGGCATCGTCCGTGGGATGCGCGTGGCCCAGTTGGTCATCGCACCGGTCGCCACCGTGGCGTGGCGTGAAACGCAGCTCGACGTCGGCGCGACCGCACGCGGCGCGGGCGGGTTTGGCTCCACGGGCCTCGCCCGTGTCGGTGCAGAAGGAAACGAGGCCGAATGATGAAGCCGTCGAAGAAAGTCGCCCTCGCGCTGGAAGCCGTCTGCGACATCGCCTATCACGGCGGCGCCGAGCCCGTGCAGAGCCAGGACATCGCGCGCCGGCTCGACTTGCCGCGTCGCTATCTGGAGCAGGTGATGCAGCAGATGGTGCGGGCCGGGATATTGCGGGGGGTGCGCGGTCCCAAGGGTGGCTATCGCCTGGCCCGCGAACGCCGCCGGATCTCCATCGCGGATGTGGTCGCGGTGGTGCGCAGCCTGGATACCCAAAGCGGTGACGACGAGGGCAAGGCCCGCTCGGCACTCGGTGAAGCCGTGATGCAGCCCTTTTGGGGCGAGATCGAGGCGGTCGTCATGGAGCGATTGCAGGCGACGACGATCGAGGACCTGTGCCACCGTGGCGAGCGCCTGGACGTCCCGAGCGAAGCGCCGCGCGATGTGGAGTTCGTCATCTGACGCCGCCGCCGCTTGCCGTCCCCGTTCACCGCTAATAGACCCTAGGGCAGCGGCGCAGTCGGGCGGTTCACGTCCGACTGCGCCTGTGCACTCGGGGGTATCGGGCGCCAAGCAACGAGCCCCTGCGATGACGGTTTTGGACCATCGGGATCGAGACCCATGCCGCAACGATCTGTCCGCTTGCGCGCGCCCGCGGGCCGGATTTTCGAAGACGTCACCGAGACCTTGGGCGGCACGCCGCTGGTTCGGTTGCGGCGCCTGCCCGAAGCCCAGGGCTGTGCGGCCGAGATCCTGCTGAAGCTGGAATTCTTCAACCCGTTGAGCTCGGTCAAGGACCGGATCGCCTTGGCCATGATCGAGGCGGCCGAGGCCGCAGGGCAGCTGACGGCGGGGGCCACGCTGGTCGAGCCGACCTCCGGCAACACCGGTATCGCGCTCGCCTTCGTGTGTGCGGCCAAGGGCTACCGGCTGATCCTCACCATGCCGGAGAGCATGTCGATCGAACGCCGCAAGATGCTGCGGCTCCTCGGCGCCGAGGTGGAGCTGACCCCGGCTGCCAAGGGCATGACCGGGGCCATCGAGCGGGCCGAGGCGCTTTGCCGGGAGATCGACGGAGCCGTGATGCTCCAGCAGTTCGACAATGCGGCTAATCCCGACATCCATGCCGAGAGCACGGCCGAGGAGATTTGGGCGGACACGGGCGGTGCGTTCGACGTCTTCGTTGCCGGTGTCGGCACGGGCGGCACGCTTACGGGCGTCGCCCGCGTGCTCAAGCCGCGGCATGCAGCCCTGCACGTGGTGGCCGTGGAGCCCGAGGACAGCCCGATCCTCTCCGGCGGCCGGCCTGGACCGCACAAGATCCAGGGCATCGGCGCCGGTTTCGTGCCGGGCGTGCTGCAGAGGGAACTGATCGACGAAGTCCTGCAGATCGGCAACGAGACCGCCTTTGCCATGGCGCGCGATTGCGCCGCGCTGGAGGGCATCCCCATCGGCATCTCGTCCGGGGCCACGCTCGCCGCGGCGTTGGAGATCGGGCAGCGGCCGGCGATGGCCGGCAAACGCATTGTCGCCATCGCCGCGTCCTCAGCCGAGCGTTACCTTTCGACCGAGCTGTTCGCCGAGCTTTGAGGGGGCGGGCTGGACCGCAACGCGCCTTCGGTGGTGCACCACGTTTTCGGGACAACGCGGCCGGTCAGCTTCGGGTCTCCCGGGCGAACGCCTGGTCGATGGCGGCTTCGAGGGCCTCGCCCCAGCGGCGGCGGGAGGCCTTTTGCCAGTAGGTTGCGTTGGGGCGGCAGTCGAATTCCCGGTTCAGGACGGCCAAGGCGGCGGCGAGCGCGGCGGCGACGAAGATGAGATCGGCGCGCAGGATGCCGGCAAAGGGCAGGACGACGACGATGCTGGCGACGAAGCCCAGGATCCAGGGCCAGGGGATGAAGGCGCCGTAGGTGACCTTGACGTCACGACCGCTCGTGCGGACGGTGACCTGCATCGGCCAGTCGTCCTGGAGCAGGTAGGGGCGTCGGCGGAATTCCAGATGCTCGGCCTGATCCACGGTTTGATGGAAACCCATCGCCAACAAGGCGCTGCGGAGCCGCCCGACACCGGCGGCTTTGCCCTTGCCCGTCGCCTCGCTGCGGCGCCCGAGATGACGAATGGCGAAGCCCGTATTCATGGCGCACGCGAGGCCGCGGGCAGCGACAGCGTTCGGATTTCCGTCTGGAGCGTGGGTCTGCCGTCCGCACGCCAGACACGCAGCCAGTTGGCGAGTTCGGCAGCCGGCATGGGCCGGGCAATCCGAAAGCCTTGCAGCGCGTGATAGCCCAAGCGCTGCGCCCAGGCGATTTGAGCGGCCGTTTCCAGGCCCTCGGCGACGCTCCTCCCCGAAAGCTCGCCCGCCACTTTGGCCGCAAGCGCGCTGATGGTGCGGTCGCGCGGGCTTTGTTCGAGGTCGCGGATGAGCGCTCGGTCGACCTTCAAGACATCGAACGTGATCTCCCGCAAGCGCAAGAGCGAGGCCTGGCCACCGCCGAAATCGTCGATCGCCAAGCGGACGCCGTCCTCACGCACCCCGTCGATGAAGCGGCGGAGGCGGGTCGGCTGTTCGTTGAACGCGCTCTCGGTCAGCTCCACCATCAGCCACATGCCACGTTCGCGCATGGCCATGCGCAACGGCTCCAGGATGGCGCGGGCCGCGTCGTCGCCGACCAGCCGGGCGTCGAAATTGATCGCCAGCTCACCGCCGACGGCTTCCAGGAACGCGAGTTCGGCGCGGGCGCGGGCGATTTGAATTTCCAGCAGTTGGCGGGCGCGGCTGGGCGAACTGGTCAATAGGGTCAAGAAAGCACTCGGCGCCAGAATGCCGCGGCGCGGGTGGACCCAACGAATCAGGGCTTCCACGCCGATCGGCATCAGCGTTCGGGCGTCCACCAGCGGCTGGTAGAACAGCTGCAACTCATCGCCATGCAGGGCGCGGCTCAACTCGTCGCGGATCGCGCTGCGTTCGCGGGCGCGCGCCGTCATCGCCGGGGTGAAGGCCTGCCATTGCATGCCGCCCTTGGCCTTGGCGTCGTCGAGGGCGCGATCGGCCGCGGCGACCAGTTCGCTCGCGGTCAGCGCGTCCTCGGGCAGCCGCGCGAAGCCGATACTGGCGCCCACCGCGATGGCCCGGTCGTCGAAGTCGACCGGCAAGGCGACGGCGGCCAACAGCCGTTCGGCCACGGCCACGGGCGCTTGGTCCGGGCCGTCGATGACCAGCAAACAGGCGAATTCGTCACCGCCCCAGCGGCATAGGTGATCTTCGGAGCGGACGGCCGTCGTGAAGCGACGCGCGATGGCGATGAGCACGGCATCGCCCCGGTCGTGGCCATGACCCTCGTTCACCTCTCGAAAGCGGTCGAGGCCGACGATCAACAGGACGAGGCGTTGCTCCAGAAGGTGCGCGCGTTCGACGGCCCGTGCCATGTCATCGACGAATTGCGCGCGGCTGGCGAGGCCGGTGAGGCTGTCGATGCGAGCCGGTTCGAGGCGTAGGCGTCTTCGCTGCGGTTTCGGGAGTGGGGCAGCCGCCCGGAAGACGACCAGAAAGGCGACGATCGGGTGGGCAATGGGCGAAACGGTGAGGCGGCAGCGGACACCTCGCCGACCGCGCCGGCCGACGATCCCGGCAAGGGTCAGCGGAGCCGTGTGACCTGCGGCGAAGTGGCGCGCGATCGCGTGCGCGTGCCGGCTTTGGAACGGACCGCGCAGCAGCGTGTTGAGCGATGTGTCGTCGAGCGGTGCCCCCGCCACGCCCGCCAGCTCGCGAAAACGCTGATTGACCTGCAGTAGGTGCCCGGCCGGATCGACCACGACGGCGGCGTCCAGCAACCCATTCATGACGGCGGAAAAAGGTGGATCGTTCGGCGACACGGCGAGGTTCGGCGCTCCCAACATCATACTCGCGTATAGCGCGAGGTCGTGCCTGCCCGCGAGGGGGACCGTGGTCGCGTGCGCACCCGCCGCCGCGGTCGTTGCCCGAACGGAAACGCAGACTGCAGCACCGGCCCCTGGTCGCGTTGGCAGCATGCAACGATCATGCCCGAACAACGAAGGACGCGGACGATGGCTGAGGTTTACGGACTGCATCACGTCACTGCGATTTGCGGTTCACTGTCGGCGGCATTGCCGTTCTACCGTAACGTGCTTGGCTTGCGGTTCGTCAAAAAGACCGTGAATTTCGACGATCCCGAGAGCTATCACCTCTATTTCGGCGACGAGGTCGGAAGTCCCGGTTCGGCGCTGACCTTTTTCGTCTGGGAGCATTTGCCGAGGGCCCGCCACGGGCGCGGGGAAGCGGGTGAAATCGCGTTTGCCGTTCCCTTGGAAAGCTTGCCTTTTTGGCAGCAGCGCTTGGCGGCGTTCGGTGTGCGGGCCGAACTCGACGAGCGTTTCGGCGAGCGGCGCTTGACGTTCACCGACCCGGACGGCTTGTCCCTGGCGCTGGTCGAGCCCGCGGCCGACGACGCGCGCCCGGGATGGACTGGCGGCGGCATCGACGGCAACCATGCCATTCGTGGCTTTCACGGTATCACCCTGCGCCTGGGTGATCCCGCGGCCATGGCCAGCGTGTTGTGCGGTCTGCTCGACTACGCGGCACCGACCGAGGAGGGCACGCGGCTGCGCTTCGCAGCACCGGCCGGCAGTCGCGCCCGTTACGTGGACGTCCAGGCCGAGCCGGGGACGCCGGGTGCGCGTCAGGGGATCGGCGCCGTCCATCACGTCGCGGTCAGCGTCGCCGACGATCCGGCCCACCAACGGGTCCAAGCGCGCATTGCCGCCGCCGGGTTCGGGGTGACGCCCGTGATCGACCGCGACTATTTCCGTTCCATCTATTTCCGTGCGCCCGGTGGGGTGCTGTTCGAGGTCGCGACCGACGGACCCGGCTTCACCATCGACGAGCCGAAAGCACGCTTGGGGCAACGTTTGTGCCTGCCTCGTCAGCACGCGCATCTCCGCTCCCACCTCGAAGCGACCTTGCCGCCGATCGACTGAGCCGCCGATCGACTGAGCCTGCGGGCGGGCCGCCGGCCGGGCACGCCAGGGTGGCGGTTCGCTCTCCGGTCGGTAACCTGGCTTGATCGCTGCGTCGTGTCTGCTAGACAAGCGCGTCGGTGCGTTGGGGGTAGCACCAAAGTTTCATGTTGCTTTGGAGAGCGCCATGCAGGTGGGCATCCCGAAGGAAGTTCGGGAGCACGAAAAGCGGGTCGCGGCGACGCCGGAGACCGTCAAGAAGCTCGTTGGCCAGGGCCACGAGGTCGTGGTCGAGGCCGGCGCCGGACTCGGTGCGGCGGTTGCCGATGCGGCGTTCGAGGCTGCGGGTGCCAAGATCGTCGCCGACAAGGCAGCTGCCTTCGCCGCCGATGTGGTCTTGAAGGTGCAGCGGCCGACCGACGACGAAATGGGCTTGTTGAAGGAAGGTCAGTACTTGGTCGGCATGCTCGACCCCTATTTCAACAAGGACCAGGTCAAGGTCTATGCCGACAAGAAGCTGACCACCTTCTCGTTGGAGCTGCTGCCGCGCACGACCCGGGCGCAGGCGATGGACGTGCTGTCCAGCCAGGCCAACCTCGCCGGCTACAAGGCGGTGGTCGAAGCGATGGCGGCCTATGATCGCGCCATGCCGATGATGATGACGGCCGCCGGCACGGTGACGCCGGCCAAGGTGTTCATCGTCGGTGCCGGTGTGGCGGGCTTGCAGGCGATCGCCACCGCGCGCCGGATGGGTGCCGTCGTGTCGGCGACCGACGTCCGACCCGCGGCGCGCGAGGAAGTGCAGAGCCTCGGCGCCAAATTCGTCGGCTTCGTGCCGGAGGACGCGGCGACCTCCGGCGGCTACGCCCGCCCGTTGACGCCCGAAGAGCAGGCCGAGCAGGCGAAGATGGTGGCCGACCACATCAAGGGGCAGGACATCGTCATCACCACGGCGCAGATTCCGGGCCGCAACGCGCCCCGGATCGTGACCGCCGAGATGGTGCAGTCCATGCGCCGCGGCTCGGTCATCCTCGACATGGCGGTCGAGACCGGCGGCAATGTCGAGGGCTCGAAGCTCGGCGAGGTGGTCGAGGTCGAAGGCGTGCGCGTCCTCGGCATCCCCAATCTGCCGGCCAAGCTGGCGCCCGCGACCAGCGTGCTCTACGCCAAGAATCTCCTGAACTTCGTTGCCCTCATCGTCGACGGCGAAAGCAAGTCGCCGGTCGTCAACAAGGACGACAACCTGGTGGCGGGCACCCTTCTCACCGAGGGTGGCGCCGTCGTTCACCCGAATTTCCAGAGCTGAGGCCCGATCCATGGAAGCGATCGACCCGAGCGTCTTCAATCTCATCATCTTCGTGCTGGCGATCTTCGTCGGCTACTACGTCGTGTGGTCCGTGACCCCCGCCTTGCACACACCCTTGATGAGCGTCACGAACGCCATCTCCAGCGTGATCGTCGTCGGCGGCCTGATCGCCGTGGGTGCCGGCAGCGTCTGGGGCCTGCTCGCCGTGCTCTTGGCATCGGTGAACATCTTCGGCGGCTTTGCCGTCACCCAACGCATGCTCGGCATGTTCAAGCGGAAGGGCTGAGCCGATGGACGTGAATATCGCCGGCATCGGCTACCTCGTCGCTGCCGTCTGTTTCATCTTGGCCCTGCGCGGCCTCTCCCACCCCTCCACGTCGCAAGCCGGCAACCGCTTCGGTATGCTCGGCATGGGCTTGGCCGTCGTCATCACCCTCTTGATCGTCCCAAACCCGTCGATCCTCGTCTACGTCACCATCGGCATCGCGGTCGCCGCGGGCGGTGCGGTCGGCTATTACATCGCGCAGAACATCGCCATGACGGCGATGCCCCAGCTGGTCGCGGGCTTCCACTCGCTGGTCGGCATGGCTGCCGTGTTCGTCGCCGCAGCTGCACTGATGAACCCGGCCGAGTTCGGTCTCTTGGGTGCCACCGGCATCAAGCCCCTGTCGCTGTTCGAGATGGGCCTGGGTGCGATCATCGGTGCGATCACCTATACCGGTTCCGTCATCGCCTTCTTGAAGCTCCAGGGCGACTTCCCGGAGGGGGTGTGGAAGGCCATCGGCCCGCTGCAACGGCCGATCAAGGCGGCGATGAGCTCCAAGCCGATCCTCTTGCCGGCGCGCCACGTCATCAACGCCGGCCTCGGCATCGCCATCGTGGTGCTGCTGATCGCCTTCTTGATGACCGAAAGCGGCCTCATCTTCTTCGCGATGGTGATGCTCGCCTTCCTGTTGGGCGTGCTGCTCATCATCCCGATCGGCGGCGCCGACATGCCGGTGGTCGTGTCGATGCTCAACTCGTACTCCGGCTGGGCGGCCGCCGGCATCGGCTTCACCCTCAACAACCAAATGCTGATCATCACCGGCGCCTTGGTCGGCTCGTCCGGCGCCATCCTCAGCTACATCATGTGCAAGGCGATGAACCGCCACTTCATCTCGGTCATCCTCGGGGGCTGGGGTGAGACCGGCGGTGCGGCTGCGGCCGACGACGACGGCAGCCGCGTGGTCAAGCCGGGCTCGGCCGAGGACGCGGCCTACATCATGGCCAATGCGCAGAACGTCATCATCGTGCCCGGCTACGGCATGGCGGTGGCGCAGGCGCAGCACGCGGTGCGCGAACTCTACGACCAACTCACCGAGAACGGCGTGAGCGTCAAGTTCGCCATCCACCCCGTGGCGGGCCGTATGCCGGGCCACATGAACGTGCTCCTGGCCGAGGCGCAGATCCCCTACGACGTCGTCTACGAAATGGAAGACATCAACGGCGAGTTCCAGCAGGCCGACGTCGCCTACGTCATCGGCGCCAACGACATCACCAACCCCGCCGCCAAGAACGACCCGCAAAGCCCGATCTTCGGCATGCCGGTGATCGACGTGGCCGACGCCAAGGCGGTGTTCTTCGTCAAGCGCTCGATGGCCTCAGGCTACGCCGGCATCGACAATACGTTGTTTTTCCAGGACAACACGATGATGCTCTTCGGCGACGCCAAGAAGATGACCGAAGAAATCGTCAAGGCCGTCGAAGCCGCCTGAACGCACGAAAAGAGGGCAAGGCAGGGGGGCTTGATGGCCCCTCTGCCCCCCCCAAGGCCCGCAGCGCGGGTCTTTTTTGTGGCGCGTTGCACCGCTCAGCCGGCGGGCGGGCTCGGGACACCGATGCGGTTCAGCCAGTCCTCGATGCGGCGGCGGTTTTGGCCGAGGTCGGAATGGCCGTAGCGCGAGCGGCTGTAGAGGCACAAGGTGCTGCCGCCGTCGGGTAGGGCGACGAAGTCGATCTGGATCAGGTCGGGGAAACGCAGGACGCGGGTGCGCTGGAGGAAGAGGTGTCGCTGCGCGTCGGCTTCGCTGGCGAGGCGGCGGGTGCGCGGTTCGCTTTCCAGTGCCGTGAGCCAGTGCCGTTCCAGTGCGGCGACCTCCAGGCTGGAAATCGGGGGATCGCGGTCGACCTGGGCGGTCGTGAGGGACTGCGGGCACACCAGATAGTCGTTCGGGGTGGGGCTCCGCTCCAGGGTCGCCAGCTCGACGAAGCTGGGTTGGCCGGGGCTGCAGGCGGCAAGCAGAGCGAGCATCGAAAGGGCCGAAAGCAGGTGGGTGGTGCGGCGCTGGTGGCGCATGATCAGCCGGCGACGTGGACGCGTTCGATCGCGCGGGCGCGACCGGTGCCCGGGTCGACGTCGACCACGACGCCCCAAAGCTCGGCCGGGCCCGTGGCGGGTTCCATCCGCGGCCCCGGCAGGTCGCTCGTGAAGCGGCGGATCGAGAGGTGCTTGTCCATGCCGATGACGCTGTCGTAGCTGCCGCACATGCCGAGGTCGGTGACGAAGGCGGTGCCACCCGGCAACACGCGGGCATCGGCGGTCGGGCAATGCGTGTGGGTCCCCGCCACGAGCGTTGCGCGGCCGTCGACGTAGTGCCCCATCGCCTGTTTTTCGGCCGTGATTTCCGCATGGACGTCGACCACGATGGCGAGATTGCCCGTCATCGGGAAGCGCTCCAGCAAGCTGTCCACCGTGCGGAACGGGTCGTCCGCCGGCTTCATATGGATGCGGCCCAAAACCTGCAGCACCAACACCCGCGCCCCGCTCGGCGTCTCGACCGCGGTCCAACCGCGGCCGGGCGTGCCGTGGGCCATGTTGAGCGGGCGGATCAGCCGCGGGTCACCGTCGATGTAGCCGATCAGCTCGCGTTGGTCCCAGACGTGGTTGCCCGTGGTGAGAACGTCGGTGCCGGCGGCGTAGAGGTCTTCGCAGATTTTGGGCGAAATGCCGAAGCCGCCGGCCGCGTTCTCGCCGTTGACGACGACGACATCCGCGCCGAGCTCCTGGCGCAGCCCCGGCAGCCTTTGGACCAAAAGCTCGCGGCCGCTGCGGCCGACCACGTCGCCGAGGTGAACGATCCTCAAGCCACCGGCTCGATCGGAAAGGCCATCAATCCCTCCTCGGTGCAAAGATGCGTCAGCCGCTGGTCGAACGGGTCACGCGGCAGGCACTCGATGCGCTGGGCCGCGAAGGCGATGCCGATGGCGGCAAGGGGCGTCATCTCGGCCAGCGTGCGGTCGTAGAAGCCGCCCCCATAGCCGAGCCGATAGCCGGCTGCGTCGACGGCGAGTGCGGGCACCAGAACGATGTCGGGGCGAAGGGCCGGGCTCGCGGCCGGCGGCTCCTCCACGCCGTAGCGTGCAGGTTCGAGGATCATGTCGGGGGTCCAGCGATGGAAGCGAAGCGGCTCTTTGGGCGCGACCACCCGCGGCAACAGGGCGACCCGGCCGGCACCATGCCAGTCGGCCAACAGGGGCCGCAGATCGACTTCGCCGCCGAGCGGCCAGTAGCCGGCGAGTGCCGCTTTGGGAAAGCGTTCGAGGAAGGCAGCGAGATGTCCGCGCAGGGCCGAGGAGGCCGCGGCGCGTTCGGCCACTCCCAAGCGCGCCCGCCGCGTTCGCGCCTGGCGCCGCAACAGGGCCTTACCACTGCCACTCAACGAAACCGGTCCACCTTGGTGCGACGGGAGCCACCTTGGCCGTTGATCGTGAACCGTCCCTGGGACCTGCAGTGCAGGTGGGCGCCGTGTGCGACTGGCCAGGGCCAACGCAGGGACAGCTCCCGTTGGAACGACTTAGGCCCAGAGCAAATGTTGAGACCTGACGAACCAGCCAGCCCCCGTCGTTCTGACATCTAGGTGGTCTCGAGCTGGCTCGCAACGTCCTCGATGCGTTTTGCGACGCGTTCCAGTGCGCTTGCCGCCCGGGCTTCGACGTCGTCGATGCGCCGCTTCAAGCCATCGATCTCGTCGCGGGCATCGGCCAACTCATCGGCGATGAGGATGCTGGTCAGCACCAGGATGCGCGCGTCGTTCGGCACACCCGAGGCCTTGGAGGCGTCCGTCAGGCGGCGGTCGAGATACTGCGCAACCTGCCTTAGCCGCTGTTCTTGGCCGTCGTCGCAATGCAGCGTGTGTGCCTTGCCCTGGATGCGGATTTCGACGGTCGCCATGGTGGCTTCAATCCTCCAGCAGCAGATCGATTTGGGCGATGGCCTCGTCCAGGCGGGTGGCAGCATCCCGCGACATGGCCTTGAGTTCGTCGTTCTTGGTTCGCGCTTCCTTCAACGCGCCCGCGAGCTTGTCGCATTCCGCCTTCAGCAGTCCGCTCTCGATGCCCTGCAAGGCGGGCCGCCCGGCCGCCGCGGCCAGGGCGGTCTCGAACCGGGTCAAGGCGTCGTCGAGACGCCGTTCTGCCACGTCAAGTCGATCGAAAGGTTCCGTCATGAATCCAGGCGCTCCGCCGCGGCGCATCGTTGACACATGGACCAAATCCCGTCAACCGAAGCGCGCAGGAGCAGCCTTGCGGTGCTTTTCGATCATTTCCTGACCGCGCCGGACGCGCTAGGTGAGCGACGCGTCTCCCTTTATCGGCACCGGCTTGCCGGATGTCCCAGAGATCGAACGGCAGAGACCCAACGAAAGAGGAGGAACGTGGTGGCAGTACGTGTGGCAATCAACGGATTTGGACGGATCGGGCGCAACGTCTTGCGTGCGGTGGCCGAAAGCGGCCGCACCGACGTGATGGTCGTGGCGGTGAACGACTTGGCGCCCCCCGACGCCAATGCCCATCTGTTCGCCTATGACAGCGTCCATGGTCGGTTCCCCGGCAAGGTCGACCTCGATGGCGACACCATGACGATCCAGCCGGCGCACGGCGCTGCGTTGCCGCCGATCAAGGTGCTGGCCGAGCGCGACATGGCCAAGCTGCCCTGGGGCGATCACGGCGTCGACATCGTGATGGAGTGCACCGGCATCTTCACCAAGCGCGACAAGGCCGCGGGCCACATCGACGCCGGGGCGAAGAAGGTGCTCGTCTCGGCACCGGCCGACGGTGCCGACCTCACCGTCGTCTACGGCGTCAATCATGAGGAGCTGAAGGCCGAGCACGTCGTCGTCTCCAACGCTTCGTGCACCACGAACTGCCTCGCCCCGGTGGCGAAGGTGTTGCACGAACTGGTCGGCATCGTGCGCGGGCACATGACCACCATCCACAGCTACACCAACGACCAGCGCATCCTCGACGTGATGCACTCGGACATGCGTCGCGCCCGTGCTGCGGCAGTGTCGATGATCCCCACCTCGACCGGTGCGGCCAAGGCCGTGGGCCTCGTGTTGCCGGACCTGAAGGGCAAGCTCGACGGCGTGGCCATCCGCGTGCCGACGCCCAACGTCTCGATGGTCGACCTCACCTTCGTCCCCGGTCGCAAGACAACGGCGGAAGAGGTGAACGACGCCTTGCGGGCGGCCGCCGAGGGGCCGATGCGTGGGGTGCTCGCCGCCACCGCCAAGCCGTTGGTCTCGATCGACTTCAATCACGACCCGGCAAGCTCGACGGTCGACCTCGCCTCCACCAAGGTGATCGAGGGCGAGTTGGTCCGCGTGGCCACCTGGTACGACAACGAGTGGGGCTTTTCGAACCGGATGTGCGACACGGCCGTGGTGATGGCCAGCCGCTGAACGCCCCTTGATCTTCGCGGGCCGCACGCAACCTAAGGGAGGTGCGTGCGGCTGCGGCGAGGACCAATGGTAGCCAAGCCCCCCGATCGTCGTTTGCTCCGTTTCCTGGCGGAGCATGCCGCCATCGGTGTGATGGTGGCTGCGGCGCTGACCTATCTGATCGTCAAAGTCGACGCGTTCGGCATCGCGTCCATGGCCGAGCGGTCAGCCAATGGCTGGCTAGCCGTGCTGCTCCTGTTCGCTGGCTTCGCGGTGACGTTTTCGAGCGTCGCCATGGGCACGGCAATCTTCATGCTGCCCAAGGACGAAGATCGCTGGCGCGACGACCACCGCGGCTGAGGCCCCCATTCGATCAAGGGTAGCGGTAGTAGATGTGCTGGTCGATCTGTACGATCCTGTACAGCGACTGCGCCCAACCTGGCGTGACGTAGGTGGCGTGGAAGTGCGTTGCCCCTGCCGTCGGATCCTCCAGCGTGCCGCTCACCGCGTCGATCGAAATCGCGACGATCCGCTTCCAGGCCGCGCGGTCGATCGGGTTCATCACCCGCACCTGGTCCGACTTGCCGTCATTGGTCCAGGAAAACTGGTGCGGTTGCCAGATGACCTCGCAAATGTCGTTCGGATAGCGCGGGTCCACGACCCGATTGAGAACGACATTGGCGACGGCCATCTTGTCGGTTTCCGAACTGCCCCGGGTCTCGAACCACAGGTTTTGCGCCAGGCAGGCTACCGACTTGAGGTCCTCGGGCGGCAACGGTGCCGCAGAAATCTGTCCTGCGACCACTGCGTGCAGCAGTCGCATGGCGAGATCGCCGATCATCCGGCGTACCCTCCTTGTTTGTTGCGACGAAACCGTTCCTTAAGACGGCTGTGCGCTGGGTTTATTTCCAATCAATCGAGAAAAAATCGGCAAAATGCATTGCAGCATACTGAAATCTTAATTTGTTTTCTGAGTTTTGCGGCGCAACAAGTTGATGCGAAAGTGTTTTCGTAGTCTGTTTACTCGGGTACGCGGGGGCACGGGACGAGGTTGTTGCCGCCTTCGGGAGGCGCATCGGCGCAAAGGTCGGACCGCAAGGCCTGCAGCACCTGCAGCCGGTCGTGTCGCCGTGCCCCTTCGCGCGCCCGCGCCTCTTCGACACGCTCCAAATCGGCCATGACGTGACGCGCAGCCCAAGACGCTTCGGGTGAGAGCGCGAGCAACGGATCGAGCTCGCGCCGCGAGCGGTCCAGAATGTCCTCCAAAGCCTCCCGCTCGGCGTCCAGCCGTGCAAGTTGCGCCGGATCGATCGCGCGCAACGCCTCGCGCTCGTCGGCAATCGACGTCCGCAAGGCCTCGATCTGCGCCAGCAACATGGATAAACGACGCTCGATGGCGCTTCACTCCCAACGGCTCGCTCGCCGAGTAGCGCTGAGCCATGCGCTTGACAAGCCCAAGCCGGCGCAGCTTCAGCAAGCCCGACAGTTGGCTCCACGCTGCCCCGCAGCAGTTCCGATGGACTCGCGTTGACGAAATACAAAGGCTTCAGAGCGTAGGATGGGTGTTCGATGCGCCAAGGACCGCGTGGTCGCTCGTGGGGAATGGACCCGATGCACGACTTTCTGGTGGCGAGTGTAACCTTGAGCTGGTGGTCGGGCCTGCTGGCGGCGACGACGACCGCCAATGTTGCCGCCCTATTCGACACGCGGCCGCGCGCACCAGCCGCTCCCACCAGCGCCGAAGAGGATCGAGCCGAAACCCGCCAACGGCGGCGGTGACGTTCGTAAAGGACCCGCCGCCGCACTGGACTGCCCGGTGATCAGTCCAGCGCCTCGACGTCGAACGCATCACATGCGGCAAGGTCGCTATCGCTGCAGGGAGGCAGCTCTCGGCTCGCCGCGCGGAGTGCGGTGCGCAAACCTTCCTCGATGACCGGGTGGTAGAAGGGTAGCCGGAGCAGCTCCGCGACGGTCAGGCGGCGTTCGATCGCGAGCGCCAGCAGATGCGCCAGGTGTTCGCCGGCCGGTGCCGCCATTTCCGCCCCCAAAAGCCGGCCACTGGCCTTGTCCGCATAAACGCGCAGCAGGCCCTCGTTGGTCTGCGCCGTCCGGGCGCGGCCTTGCCGGTCGAACGAGACCGCGCCGATAACGATGGCGGCTTCGTCCAACTCGGCAAAACGCTGCCCCACGCTTGCCACATTGGGTTCGACGAACACGATGCCGAGCGGCACCCGGCGCTCGAACCGGCGGATCGAAGGGCCGATGGCGTTGAGGCCGGCAATGTGACCCTCGTCGGCCGCCTCGTGCAGGATCGCCGACTGGCCGTTGGCGTCGCCTGCGATGAATACCGGCAGATCGCCGATCTGCATCGTCGCCGGGTCGATCGGCGGCAAACCCCGGTCGTCGAGTTCGACCCCGAGCGTTTCCAGGCCCAGGTCGGCCACGTTCGGCCGGCGTCCGAGCGCCACCAGGACGCCATCCACCTCGACCTCGCTCGCCCCGGCACGGACCCGAATGCCACCGGCGGAGGCCGTCAGCTCGGCAGCGGCACCCAGGTGCAGCCCCAACTCCCGGCGCAGCGCCGCCATTGCCACTTCATTGACCTCGGGATCGGTAATGCCGGCGATGTTCGGTTGCAGCTCGAAGGCATGCACCTCCAGCCCGAGGCGGGCCGCCGCCTGGGCCATCTCGGCGCCGATCGCGCCCATGCCCAAAACGGCCAACCGCTTGGGCAGGTCCTCCAGCTCGAACAGCTCGTCGGTGGTGAAAACGTGCTTGCCGAGGTCGCGCATCGGCGCCGGCACGACCGGGCTCGTGCCGGTCGCGAGCACGATGGCGCGAGCCTGGTAGCGTTGCCCAGCGACCTCGACGGTGTCGGGAGCGACCAGCTTGGCCCGGCCGGCGATGCTTTTTGCCCCCAGACGTTCCGTGGCCTCGAGCGTGCCGGCGACGAAGTCGTCGCGCAGCCGGCGGACCCGCCGCATCACGTTGGGCACGTCGACCCTGAGCGCTTCGGCTCCCGACACGCCGAACTCGGCCAGGCGGTGGCGATGATGGAACGCGTTGGCGGCTTCGATCAGGACCTTCGACGGCATGCAGCCGACGCGGGCGCAGGTGGTCCCGTAAGGGCCGTCGTTGATCAACAGGAAGTCGTCGGTGTGCTTCGCTACGTCGCGCACGGCGGCCAGACCGGCCGTCCCGGCCCCGACGACGATCACGTCCCGCATCGCCTCCTCCCCGATACCTGTTGCCGTCACCCTAGCACAACGCCCACCCGACGGCCCTCGTTCCAAAGAGCGGAGCCGCCGGGGCGTTCACATCCACCCGACAGGCGCCTAGGCTGCAACGATCTTCGCAAGGTGAGCTCCACGCATGCCTCGTTTGCGCCGTTCGGGCGGACCAGCCGCGCTGCGCGTTACCACCGGCGGCACCCGGTCGTGCTGAGCCGCGAAGTGCGGCCGGCCGCCGTTGGCGACGGCATGGCCGTGCTGTTGGTGTTGTTCGCGGCAGCCTGCTTCGTCGGCATGACCTCGACCGCCAAATACCTTTCGGCCGACTACAGCACGGTGCAGATCGTCTGGGGGCGCTACCTCGCCCACTTCTTGATCGTGCTGGCGCTTTTGGGGACGCGCCTGCCGGAGGTTCTGCACCCCGACCGGCCGGCCACCCAACTGGCCCGCTCGCTGGTGATGTTCGCGGCCACCGCTACGGCCTTTCTCGCGCTGCGCTACCTGCCGCTCGCCGAGGTGGCGGCGATCATGTTCCTCACCCCGATCTTCGTCACGGCCCTGGCCGCCTTGGCCCTGGGCGAGGCCGTGGGCCTGCGCCGGTGGAGCGCCGTCGGCATCGGCTTTCTGGGTGCTCTGATCATCACCCGGCCCGGCTTCGAGGCGGTGCACCCGGCGGTCTTTTCGGCCATCGTCTGCGCCGTGTCCTACGCGCTCTACCAGATCATGACGCGGGTCGTGGGCGACACGGCACCGCCTTTGGTGAGCCTCTTCTATTCCTGCCTGGTCGGCACCGTCGTCTCCAGCCTGGCCGTGCCGTTCTTCTGGCAGACGCCCGACCTGCAGGGCTGGATCCTGTTGGGCGTCTCCGGCGCCTTCGGTGCCGTCGGCCACCTCGCCATGATCGGCGCCCTGGCCCGGGCCCCAGCGTCGTTCGTCACCCCCTTCACCTACTCCCAACTGATCTGGGCGACCCTGATCGGCTTTTGGCTGTTCGGCGACTTGCCCGACCTTTGGACCTATGTCGGTGCCGCCCTGATCGCCGGCAGCGGGCTCTACGTCCTGCACCGGGAACGCGTCCGCCGCAGCCGCCCGAGCAAGCCCCTGCCATCACCCGAAGGCTGAGCGACGATGTCAAGCGCGGCCGAGGCCCAACTCGCCTTCGACCTCGCGAGTGCCGGGGTCCGCGGCGACGGCGGTGAGGGGTGTTTGCGCCGCTATGCCGAAGGCTTGATCGGCCTCGGCGTGCCCCTGACCCGCGGCTACGTCGCCCTGCAGAGCCTGCACCCGCTCTTGCGCGCCCGGGCCTTCCTGTGGCGGCGCGAGGTGCCCGACACCGAGTTGGTCGCCTACCGCCGCAACCGAGCCGCACCGGATGACCCGGACACTTGGCGCTCGAGCCCGCTCTATCCGCTCTATGCGAGCGACGCGTCCCTCTTGCGTTACCGCTTGGAGCAAGGCGAGGGGCTCGATCGGTTCGACCTCTTGCGCGGCTTGGCGGCCGCCGGTGTCACCGAATACCTCGTCCTGAAATCCGGCTTCAACGACCGCGGCGCTGGCGAGGGCATCATGTCGGCCTGGGCCACCGACCAGAAGGGTGGCTTCGACGATGCCCAACTCGCCTGCCTCCGCCGCACGCTGCCGGCGCTCGAACTGGCCATCAAGGCCGGTGCCTTGAGCTGGAGCGCCGAGACCCTGCTGACCACCTATCTTGGCCGGGACGTGGCGCTGCGCGTGCTCGACGGTGACGTCGAGCGCGGCGTGGCGCAGCCGTTCGATGCGGTGATCTGGGCGTCGGACCTGAGCGGCTTCACCCGCCTCGCCGATGCCGCACCGCGCGACGAGGTGATCGGCCTCTTGAACGCCTACGCCGAAGCCACCGTCGACACCATCGAGGCCCTGGGCGGCCAGGTCCTGAAATTCATGGGCGACGGCATCCTTGCCACCTTCGCAATGGACGGCGATGCCCCGGCGCGGGCCCTGCGGGCCGCGGAGACCGCACTCGACCAGACCCGCAAGCTGACCCGGACACGCCTTGCTGCCGGCCAACGCACGACGCAACTGCGCTTGGCCCTACACCGCGGCGAAGTCTTCTACGGCAATGTCGGCTCCACGCAGCGGCTCGACTTCACCGTCATCGGCCCGGCCGTCAACGAAACCGCCCGGCTCTCGGACATGTGCCGCGCC
Organism: Geminicoccaceae bacterium; assembly: GCA_007694015.1. Classification (GTDB taxonomy): domain Bacteria; phylum Pseudomonadota; class Alphaproteobacteria; order Geminicoccales; family Geminicoccaceae; genus RECO01. The sequence goes on along the minus strand of RECO01000109.1, from coordinate 1,413 downwards.
CTCGAACAGGACCTGATCGTCTCGGCGGCCTTCCACGACGTCGCGGCCGGCGACCACCACCGGCTCGTCGGCCTCGGTCGTTATGCGCTCAAGGGGGTGGCCAAGGCGCAGGCGTTGTTCACGCTCGAGCGGGTGGGATGAAGGATGAAGGATCGGGGGGCTTTGGGCCCCCCGCGCCCCCCGAGGCAGCGGCAATGAAGCTGCCACTTGGCGGCAGGGGAGGGGCAACATCGCTTCATGTTGCGCTGCATTATGGCTGCAACGTTTTGAAATAGAAGGTGAAAAGGCGTTTTTGGGTGCGTTCGGCAATCCGGGGGTGAGACGCCCGCAGCGGCCGCTCGCCGTTCACGTCTCAATCTACATCCAATAGGCCGTAGTTCCTAGTCAGCATTTCTTGGTGCCCCCGATGGCGCGTTGTCGATAGCTCTGACGAGCGGCGTCCTCGGGGGGATCCAGCGAGCCGGCGGGGGCGATCGTAGTGGGCGCGCGATTTGTCATAATCCTGGTTTTATCCCTAATTCAAGCCATTGGATAAAACCGAAACCAGGCCTCGACAGTTCGTTTTGTGGAATCGTTTTTTTTGCCGGCCGCGGTCGGGTTGGCGGGCGGTGGGAAGGAGATTGACGAGGTCCAAAAAGCGGCGGGAAGCCTAGCATAAACAGGGAAAATTTCCGAGGAAAGCTTGGTGCGTGTTGGTCGGCGCTTGCTGGTTTGGGGTTGCGGGCGTCGCTACGTCCTTCGATGCGGGGTGGCGGTGGCTGCGCTGCATCGGCCTGGTGGCGTGGAAGGCGGGCGGGGCGGATGGGCCTTGCTCGACGAGTTGCGTGAGTTGTTCGACGAGAAAGGGGCGGTCTTGTCGGTCCGGTCGGAGGACGACTTGGCGGCGGGGATCGGGCGGGGTCAGACGTTCGCGGGCGATAACCCCGACGCCAAGGCGACGCTGATCGCGGCCGTTCTGTTCGACGGCATCAGGACGCGGCACCCGCTCGTCGATGGGAACAAGCGCTTGGCCTTCATGGCGGCGGTGACCTTTCTCGATCGCAGCGGCCTTTATCTCGACGCGCCGGAAGCGCCGACGGCGCGGGCGTGCATCGAGGTGGTCGAGAACACGCGGACGATCGACGACCTGGGCGCGTTCTTCGAGGCGTACTGGGAGCCTGAGCTGCCGAGCGACGGGCCTCGCTGAGCGACCGTCAGCCCAGGGTGGTGCGGACGTCGGGGAGGGGGATGTAGGCCCGGTTGGGGTTGTTCTGGTCCCCGAGGGGGCGGAAGCCGAGGTCTTTGTAGAAGCGCCAGCGACGTTCGATTTGGGCGTCCGGCAGGACGTCGAGGACGATGGCGGCAGCACCCATTTGGTCGGCGATGGCGAGGCAGCGGCGCAGGGCGTCGATCATGAGGGCGGTGCCGAGGCGC
>RECO01000295.1 GCA_007694015.1 Geminicoccaceae bacterium | reverse complement strand
CAAAGCCGATCGCAGCTGGACCCCAAAACCAGCTTGACCAAGACGGATACTCAGAGAACCGTAGACCGGGGGAGGGGAGCCGAGACCCACTGAGCCAGCCGAAGGCCGCCGCCGTTCCCGTGAGGGCGGTTGCTTCTGGTCATCGGGCACTCCGTCGCTGCGATGAAGCCGGCAAACGCCACCTCGGCCGCATCGCCGGATGGTTACCCCGCCAGAGCACCGCCGGCGAGGCAAGCCGATCCGCAATTCCCGCTGTCACGCGCCACGCGCTACCAGCGCCGGTCAGCGCTTCTGCCGCCAACGGACGAGGGCCATTCCTCTCCTGCCCAGCGAACCTTATTGCTAGGCTGAACAGCACGGAACGGAGCGCGATGACGTCATTCTGGCGCCACGATAGGCCTGATTGGACCGCTCATGCCGTGCGTTGGTTGGCAATGCAGCGGGTGGGCGTTGGGCTGCCGCTGCGACTTCTGAGCTACGCGGCGATCTGGTGGGTCATCACCGGCGGTGACGGTGGCTGGCTGTGGGGCTTGCCAGCCGTCCTGATCGCCGCAACCTTCAACCCCTTTCCAACCACCCGGCGCTGGCGCTGGCGACCGCGTGGCGCGCTTTTGTTCCTGCCGGTGTTCACATGGCTTTCCCTGCGCAGCGCAGCGGACGTGGCTTGGCGCGCCCTCCATCCCTCCCGGCCGGTCAACCCGGCCTTGCTGGAGTTCACCTGGCGTTTGGAAGGCGAGCAAGGGCGCGTGTTCTTCGCCAATTTGATCAACCTGATGCCGGGCACCCTTTGTGTCCGCTTCACCGAGGCGGGCATGACCGTGCACGTCCTCGGCGATCCCGCGGACCGGATGGTCGGCCTCGAGCGGCTGGAGGCGGTGGTCGCTGGCCTGTTCGAACCGATGGGAGCGATGGATGACTGAACTCTATCCCGTGGTGGCCCTGCTGTTGCTGCTCAACATCGTGGTGGGTCTCGTTCGCATTCTGCGCGGGCCGACCGCGGCCGACCGCATGCTGGCGGCGGAAATGTTCGGAACCTCGGCGGTCGTCATCGTGCTCTTGATGGCCTTCGTCACCGACAACCCGTCACTCGTCGACGTCGCCCTGGTCTTCGCGCTCCTCGCGGCCCTGGCGTCCGTGACCTTCGTCAGTCGAGCCTGGTCCGCGATGCCCCCGAGCGACCCGGACCCGCCGTGCCCCGACGTGGAACGCAAGCCATGAGCGCGCTCGAGTGGATCGGGAGCCTCCTGGTCTTCGCCGGCATCCCGTTCATTTTCCTCGGCACCCTCGGATTGCTGCGCTTTCCCGACGTCTACACGCGCCTGCACGCCTTGGCGAAGTCGGACAATGTGGGCCTGGGCCTCGTCTGTATCGGGCTGGGTGTGCAGTCCGGGAGCGTGGCGCTGCTGCTGAAACTGGTCTTGATCTGGGTGCTGATGCTGATCGCGTCCGCCACGGCCGCGGGACTGATCGCCCGCACCGCGCTGGCCCGTGGTCTGCGCCCCTGGGGCACTTGATGGCGCTGGTCGTCCTCGCGTTCGACCTCTTGCTGGCGGCAGCGCTCATCTGGCTCGCCTGGCAGGCGACCCGGGCGGCGGATCTGTTTCACGCCGTGGTGAGCTTCATCGTGTTCGGTTTGCTGATGGCGCTGGCCTGGGTGCGCCTGGAGGCACCGGACGTCGCCCTCGCCGAGGCCGCGATCGGCGCCGGAGCAACGGGAGCACTCCTCCTGTCGGCATTGGACCGACTGGCGCGTCGCCCGCGCCGCCACGCACCGTTGTACGAGCCGGGCACGGCTTGGGGCTTTTGGCTGCCAGCCGGGTCGGCGCTCTTGGCCATGCTGACCTTGGCGGCCTGGAACCTGCCGGCACCGGGCTTGGGCAACGAGATCCTGGCCTCGCTCAGTGCTTCGGGTGTCGAGCATGCCGTGACCGCGGTCCTCTTGAACTTTCGCGCGCTGGACACGCTCTTGGAGATCGGCGTGCTGCTGCTCGCTGCGGTGGTCATCTGGGCCCTGGGTCAAGCGCCGCCGCCGCTGGTCCCCTCGATGCCGTCTCCGGCACTGCCCGCACTCGGGCGCCTCCTCTTCCCGATCTTCGTCCTGGTCGCGGCGTACTTGCTCTGGCGTGGCAGCCATGGCCCGGGCGGTGCCTTTCCGGCAGGCGCCGTGTTCGGCGCGGGCGGCATCTTGATGCTGCTGGCCGGGGCGCGTCCCTGGATTCGCAGCAGCGAGCACGGCCCCTGGCGCTTGATCCTGTCGCTCGGGATGGCGGTGCTCTTGGCCGCAGGCGTTGCCGGCACACTGTCCGGGCAGGACTTCTTCCAATACCCAAAAGGGACCGCCGCTTCGTTCATCCTCGTCCTCGAAGTGGCGGCGGGCCTCTCCATCGCGCTGCTCATCTTTGCCTTGTATCTGCGTGGCAAGCCGCGCGAACACGGGTCCTGGGGGGCCGCGGAGTGACGGTGTATCTGAGCCTGACGGGTGTGCTCTTCGTGCTCGGGCTGCACGGCCTGTTCACCGCCCGCAATCTGCTGCGGCAGCTCTTGTCCTTGAACATCCTGACCACTTCGGTGTTCTTGCTGTTCGTCGTCTTGGCACGCCTCGCCGAACCGCTCGACGACGTACCGCACGCGATCGTTCTGACCGGGATCGTCATCACCATCAGCACCACGGCCGTGGCCCTCGCCCTGGTGGGCCGCCTTGCCGGCCGGACGCGCGATGACGATGCCATCACGGCAGGGGATCCGCGCGGGGACGCGGAGTGAGCCTCGGGCCCGTGGGCCCGGCCATCCTGTTCGCCTTGCCGCTCGCCGCGGCGATCGTCGTGTTCGTCCGGCCGCGCTGGAGCGTTCCGGTCGCCCTGGCCGCAGGCGCCGTGCAGTTCGCCGTGGCCCTCGCTTTGCTCGGCGTCGTCCTCGAACAGGGGGCTTGGCGGCAATCCATCGGCGGCTGGTCGGCCCCACTCGGGATCGGCTGGAGACTGGATGGGCTGGCAGCGGCCTTGCTGCTGATGACCGCAGCGGTGGGGCTGGCCGGTGCGGTGTTCCACGCCTCGCGACCGCCGCCGCCTGCCGTCGTGCCCGATCCGCGCTTCTTCTGGCCGTTGTGGCTGTTCCTTTGGGGCGGGCTGAACGCCCTCTTCCTCGCCGCCGACCTCTTCAACGTCTATGTCGCGCTGGAGTTCGTTTCGATCGCCTCGGTCGGGCTGATCGGCTTGGCCGGTGGCGCCGCCCAGGCCGCGGCGTTGCGCTACCTGCTCGCAACACTGCTCGGCTCGACCATCTACCTGCTCGGCGTGGCCCTGCTCTATGGGCGCTACGCGGCGCTCGACTTCGCGCTGTTGGCCGAACGCGTCGAGCCCGGCCTGGTCCCCGCCATTGCGGCCGCGCTGATGACCTTGGGGCTGCTGCTCAAGGCCGCGATCTTCCCGTTGCACTTCTGGCTGCCTGCGGCGCACGGCCGAGCACTGCCGGCGGTCAGCGCGGTGCTCTCGGCCGTCGTCATCGCCGCGGCCTACTACCTTTTGGTGCGGCTGTGGTTCGGCCCGTTGGCACCGCTGCTCGGGACCGGGGTGGCCACGCTGCTCGGGCTCCTGGGGGCCGCGGCCGTGATGTGGGGCGGCCTGCTGGCCCTGTTGCAGCGCCACCTGAAGATGTTGATCGCCTATTCGACGATGTCGCAATTCGGCTACGGGCTCTTGGTCTTCCCGCTGGCCGCCGCCGGCGCCGTGGAGCAGGCCTGGACCGGCGCGCTCGTCCTGGTGCTGGCGCATGGCCTCGCCAAGGCAGCGCTCTTCCTGGCGGCCGGGGCCATCGTCCTGCGCCATGGCGGGGGCCGGCTCGACGCCCTCGGTGGCGATCAGGCGGGTGTGCTGATCGCCTGGGTGGCCTTCGCCATCGCCAGCGCGAGCCTCGTCGGACTGCCGCCCAGCGGCGGCTTCCTCGGCAAATGGTGGCTGGCCCAGGCCGCGCTTGCCACCGGTGGCTATCTCTGGCTGGCGGTCTTGATGGCGGGAACGGCGCTCACCAGTGCTTATCTGTGGCGCGCGCTGCAGGCGGCGCTACGGGCGGGGGGAGAAACCGCGGCAGAGGCTCCAGCCCTATCGCCAGCGCTTGGCCTCTGCGCGCTCTTGCTGGCGCTTGGCGCCGCCGCGCTCGGCCTCGCTGCACCGATGCTGGCCCGGCTGCTCGACGCCGTTCCGGGTGGCCCCGGATGAGCGCTGGGTTCGCTTTGGGGCTGCCCATCCTACTGCTGGCAGCGGCGCTGCTCCTGCCGTGGCTGCTGCTGCCTCTGCTGGCGGCAAAGCACGTCGAGACGCGGGCGAGGCTCTTACCCCTAGCGCCGCTCCCGGCGCTGGCCGTCGCCCTGTCGGTGCCGGAAGGAACCGCACTGGCGCTGCCGGTCCTGCCGGCCGGCTTGGCCTTCGGCGTCGACGCCACCGCGCGCGCCTTTCTTTTGCCGGCGGCGCTGATTTGGGCGCTGTCCGGCTGGATGGCGGGCCGGCTGCGCCCCGAACAGGCGGGGGCTCCGACCTTCGCTGCACTTTGGCTCCTGGCACTTGCCGGAAACCTGGTCGCGATCCTGGCGCAGGACGTGCTCGCGCTCTACGCCGGCATCGCCCTGATGACCTTTGCCGCCCTGGGGCTGGTCGTGTTCGAGCGCACAGCGGAGGCGTTCGCCGCGGGGCGCCTTTATCTGGCGATGATGATGCTGGCCGAGATCGCGCTGTTCCTTGCGGTCGCGGCCCTGGTCGCGGCGGCAGCCGGAGAGACGCATTTCGACGCCGTCGCCCTCGCCCTTGCCGTCGGTTCGTCCGGACCGATCCTCACGCTGCTGGCGTTGGCCTTCGGGCTCAAGCTCGGGGCGATGGGGCTCCACGCCTGGTTGCCACGGGCGCATCCGGTAGCACCCGTGCCAGCGAGCGCCGTGCTCAGCGGCGTGATGATCAAGGCCGGCATGCTCGGCTGGCTCCGGCTGGTGGCTCCGGCCGGCGATGACTTCGCGCCGATGCTGGCACCGCTGTTGGTCGCCCTTGGGCTGGTCGGGGCGTTCTATGCCGTCCTGCGCGGGCTCTCCGCGCGCGACCCCAAAGTGCTGCTCGGCTGGTCGAGCGTCAGCCAGATGGGGCTTTTTACGATCCTGGCGGGCTTGGTGCTGCCGTCGGGCCCGGCCAAGGAGGCGGCGGGTGCGGCCATTGCCGTGCTCGTGATGCACCACGGCCTGGCCAAGGCGGCCCTGTTCCTCGGCGTCGGACTGCTCGCAGCGTCGACGGGCCGGCGGCGCCTTTGGGTCTGGCTCGGCTTGTGGTTGCCGGCTCTGGCACTGGCCGCTGCACCGGGTACGAGCGGCGTGCTCGCCAAGGTGGCGCTGGATGTCGCGGCGGGTGCTGCGGGGGCGGGCCCGAGCCTCGCGGCCCTCATGGAGCTGACCAACGTCACCAGCGCGCTGCTCATGCTGCGCTTGCTGTGGCTAACCCGCCCCGACATGGTGCCGGAACGCGGTGCCGTCCGCATGGCCGGCCGAGCGCCGGCGTTGCCTTGGGTCCTCTTGTTGCTCGGCGTGCTGGTGCTGCCGTGGGTCTGGTTTCGCGCCACACCGCTGGTCGCAGAGGCCATGGCGCCATCCACGCAATTCGGCGCTCTGCTCGCACCCCTCGCCGCCCTCTTGATCGGGCTCACGGCGCTGCGCTGGCCACCGCGGGCGCGTCTCGCTTGGCGCCGGCGGCGCTATCGTTGGCTGGCGAGCCGGCCCCCTGCCGCCTGGACGATCCGCTTGCCCACGGCGTTGCAGTTGGCCACCTGGGAACGCCACCTGCATGGCTGGCGCCTGATCGGCCAACTCGTCGTGCTGCTCACGCTGGCCCTTGCCGCTGTCATCGGCCACGGCCTGACGGTTGCACCCTGAGGCGGGCACCGCTCACCTTTCAGACGCAGCGTCGCAGCCGGATTGGGCTACTCTAGGATTTTGCACCTTTTCATGCTACCTTTGCGCCCGCTTTTTGGACCTCGTCAATCCCTCACCTGCCGCACCCGGTAAAGCCCTGGGGCGGCCCCAAAAAAACGATTCTACAAAACGAACTGTCCCACCCCACTTTCGTTTTTCTACAAAGTCTTATCCTGTCGATAACCCGGATTATGACAAATCGACTCGCGGTCGATGCTTGGTTGCCACCGACTCCCCCAGCAGGGCGCCGAACGCTCGCATTGCGGCCGGCCCGGCTGACCTCCCGCCCTCGTCACCTTCGGCGTCGACGCCAGCCACGGCTACGAACGCATCCACGTCCACAGCCTCCGCTCGCTCGCCGAACTCGTCACCGCCTACGTCCAATCCCCCGTCGAAATCGGCCGCGACGCCGAAGAACTCGGCCCCATCGGCGGCTTCACCACCCAACCCATGGAAGAAGCCACCCAAGACCTCGAACGCCGCATCGTTTCGCTCGACGAGAAGACCGAGTAAGCAAGAACGCGGGGGGCTTGATGGCCCCCCCGCACCCCCCGCAACTTTTTAAATAGCCAACGACCAACTCCACCAGCAACGACGCGCCCCTTCGCACCAGCAACCGCTGAAGCGCGGCCTTACCGGCAAGGCCGAGGTCGGCCTGAAGGAGGTACGGCATGGGTGTTGGAACGCGCCCCGAAACCCTTCGTGAGCGGGTTGCACGAGCACGCACCTTATTGACACATGAGTCGCGCTATCGCATTTTTGGCATAGACGATGCGCAAGAAGGTCGTCACTAGGCCACCGGGACGGACATGATGATTGGGAAGCTTACGAGGAAGCAAACCTATGCCCACGTGGCAAATCGACGTCCCGGCACGGGCGGAGCGCGAACTCCGTGACCTGCCTGCGGAGATCAAGGCCCAGTTCCTTCGCGTGGCCGAACTCATCGAGCGGAATGGTCCGCACGAGATCGATGGCAAGTATGTCAGGCCGTTGCGGGGTAAGCTCTGGGAGATTCGCCTTCGCGGGCGCGACGGTATCGCCAGGGCCATCTATGCGACGGTGACGGAGCGGCGGGTGATCATTTTGAGTTTCTTCGAGAAGAAGACACAAAAGAAACCCCTGCGTGAGATCGAGAAAGCCGAGAAAAGATTCGAGGAGTGGCAACGTGAGCAAGACGCTCGCCGAGATTAGGGCCGACCTCCTTCGCGACCCGCACGTGCGGGCCGAGTATGAGGCGCTGGAGCCGCAATTCCGGATCGCCCAGCAGATCATCGACGCGCGCCGGCGTGCGGGCCTCACCCAGGCGCAACTGGCGGAGTTGATCGACACCAGCCAATCGAGTGTCGCGCGCTTGGAGGCTGGCCGGCAACTGCCCTCCACCCGAACACTCTTGCGGATCGCCCATGCCACCAAGTCCGAGGCCGTCTTCGAACTACGTCCCGCAACGGCCTGAATACGCCATTCGCCGTTGTCGTAGAGGAGCGATGCGGAGAGGTGGGGCGGTGTCT
>RECO01000232.1 GCA_007694015.1 Geminicoccaceae bacterium | reverse complement strand
GCGAGGTCCTCACCTGCGACCCCGCAAGCGAGTTGCCCATGGCCCAGCGCTACTTCCTGTTCTAGGTTCCGGGGCGGTGGAGGGACAGCCTGGCGGTCCCTTATCAGTTGCAGCCGAGGGAGGATCGTATGAGTAGTGATGTGAAGGATGCTCGACTGGCCAAGCTTCTTGAGAGAGCTCGCAAGACGAGCATGTCTCCCAGCGAGAAGGCCGAGCAGCGTCGCAGTTTTGCGTATGGTAACGCTGCGTTTGAAAATCCACGTATCACAAGGCAAACAATTCAAGATCAAGAAAAAGCTTTGAAGGAAACCTCGTGAGCGACGACGACCTCGTACGTCATTCAAAGGCCAAATCCGTAGAAATTATATCCGATCCCGACGAGCGCGCTCGTCGGGAAGCTTTTAATGCGCTTGTCCAAACCGATCGAGTTAATAGCTATATTCTTGACGCCATATCTGGTCAGCGCCCATTTCGGCTTCGAGCATCGATTATTCTGGATTTGAACCGTTGCGCAGTCGATGGAATAGAAACATATGCTGGCAATTACAGACCAGGCGAAATCGAAATCGGGAAAAGCAGCCACGTGCCGCCACCGCCCTATCTTGTGCCAGGTATGGTTGAAGATCTTTGTGATTATATTAATGATCAATGGCAATCAAAATCTTCCACTCACTTGGCAGCGTATTCTCTTTGGCGAATGAATTGGATTCATCCGTTTACGGATGGTAACGGGCGGACTGCCAGAGCTGTTTCGTATTTGGTTTTATGCGCTCATGCCAAGATATTTATGCCCGGCGCAAGAACCATACCAGACCAGATAATTGATGCACGCTCAGAATACTATAGCGCCCTGGAGGACGCAGACAAAAAATGGAAGGAGAGAGATTGTCCCGTAGAGGTTTGCTTTCAACTTGAATCTATGCTTAAAGATATGCTTGCGACACAAATTACAAGTAGTTATTCCTTGGCTACAGGCGATGAGGAAGACGGTTAGTTCTTAGGCTATTTTTTAATTTTTAGCGCTAGTTTGTAAGGAAACATGAAGTCCGACAACCGTTAGGCAAAGTCCCCATGGCCCAGCGCTACTTCCTGTTCTGATGCAGACCGCCCGCACGATCATGGGAGCCGCGGCCGTGGAGCCCGCGGCCGTCGTCGATCGCGTCGCCCTCGATCTCGAAGGGCGGCGCAAGCGGCGCCATGTGGTGACGACCGTCAAGGGCAACGCCATCCTGATCGACCTCGCCGAGGTGCCGTCCCTGCACGACGGCGACGGGTTGGTCCTGGAGGACGGCGGTGTGGTGCGCGTCGAGGCGCTGCCGGAAGACCTCATGGAGGTCACGGTCAGCGATGCCGCCGAGCGGGTGAAGGTGGCGTGGCATCTGGGCAACCGCCATCTGGCGGTGCAGTTCGTGGGCGAGGCCATGCGCATCCGCCAGGACCACGTCATCAAGGTCATGCTCGAAGGGCTGGGCGCCCGTGTGGTCGAACTCAGCGCCGCCTTCGACCCCGAGGCCGGCGCCTATGGTCACCAACATGGCGGTCACCAGCATGGGGGGCACGGCCATGGCCATGGCTGAACGGGCCCTGTTCCGCCTGATGGCGTGGCTGAGTCCGAGCTTTCCGGTCGGCGCCTACACCTACAGCCACGGCCTGGAGACGGCGGTGGAAGACGGCCTCGTCACCGACCGCGCCACCCTCACCGCCTGGATCGACGACCTCCTCCGCTTCGGCAGTGCCCGCAACGACGCGCTCCTCTTGACCGCCGCCTGGCAGGCGACCTGCGCCGAGGACAAGGCCCGGCTGCACGCGGTTCGCGAAATCGGCGCCGCCCTGCACGCGACGGCGGAGCTGAAGCTGGAGAGCACCCAGCAGGGGGCGGCGTTCCGCGAGGCGATCCGCAAGTCCTGGCCCGCCCCCGGCATCGAGCATCTGTCCGACGAGGCGGGGCCCTTGGCCTATCCGGTCGCCGTCGGCGTGACCGCTGCCGCCCACTTTCTCCCGCTCAGGCCGGTCCTGCACGCCTATCTGCACGCCTTTGCCGCCAACCTCGTTTCCGCCGGGGTGCGGCTGATCCCGCTCGGGCAGAGCGACGGCCAGCGGGCCCTCGCCGATCTCGAGGCGGCCGTCGCCACCACCGCGGAATGGGCCGAGGAGGGCAGCCTGGACGACCTCGGTGCGTGCAGTTTCACGGCCGATCTCTGCTCGATGCGTCACGAAACCCAATATACGAGGCTGTTTCGCTCATGAGTTCTCCCCACGGCCCGCTCCGTCTCGGCATCGGCGGCCCGGTCGGCTCCGGCAAGACCGCGCTCACCGACGCGCTTTGCAAGCGCCTGCGCGACCGCTACGACATCGCCGTCGTGACCAACGACATCTACACCCAGGAGGACGCGCAGTTCCTCACCCGCTCCGGCGCGTTGGCGCCCGAGCGCATCCGCGGCGTCGAGACCGGCGGCTGCCCGCACACGGCGATCCGCGAGGACGCCTCGATCAATCTGGCGGCCATCGCCGATTTGCGCGCCCACTTTCCCAAGCTCGACCTGGTCATCGTCGAGAGCGGCGGCGACAATTTGTCGGCAACCTTCAGCCCTGAGCTGGCCGATTTGATGATCTACGTGATCGACGTCGCCGCCGGCGACAAGATCCCGCGCAAGGGCGGGCCCGGCATCACCCGCTCGGATCTTTTGGTCATCAACAAGATCGACCTGGCACCTCTGGTCGGCGCGTCCTTGGAGGTGATGGACCGCGACGCCAAGAAGATGCGCGGCGCGAAGCCCTTCCTTTTCACCAACGTCAAGGACGGCGTCGGCGTCGATGCGGTGGCCCAATTCGTGATCGAGCGCGGCGGCCTCCCCGCGGGCGCCCCCTAGGAACATTATCTCTTTCGGGCTACACTCCCGGGCGGCCGATCGGATTGCTTCACCCACCCCGAAGCACCGCCGAAAAAACCGCCAGTCAAAACGAACCCAGAACCGCCTTTTCCGATTCCAAATCAACAACTTACCCGAAATTTCAAGCCCCTGAAGGCGCCGGCCTTGCCGGCGCTCGGGGGGTGTGGGGGGCCAAAAGCCCCCCGCGTCCCTTCCCTTACCTTCCTTCCCAACGTCCCCTGCCTGCCCCGCCCACCTCGCTCGCCGCTATTCCCCGACCAGGCCGCGCTCGATCTGCCAAAGGTCGACGACCCGGTCGGCGGTGGTGTCGGCGAGGCAGCGGACGGCCAGCGGGCGGAACAGGCTGCCCTCGAAGGTGGCGTAGATGGCGCAGCGGGCGTCGCGCCAGAGCGCCCAGCGTTCCTGGGCGCGTTCGATGACCTCGATGCGGGCTTGGGGCTCGGCGATGCGCAGGCGTGTCAAGGCCGCCGCCATCAGGTCGTCCCAGGCGGTCAGTTCCTCGCCGGCGCAATCGACCATGTCGCGGGTGGTGAGGTCGGTGGCGACCAGGCAGCTTTGGGTGACCTGGCCGAAGCAGGTGGTGGCGGCGGACCGGCCCGGCCCGCCGGCGGCGGCGATGCAGGCTTCGAGGAAGGCCGTGTAGTCGTTGCCAGCGGCCGGTGCGGCCGACGCGGGCAGCGTCAGGGTCAGGGCGAGCGCGGCAACGAGGACCGCCCGAGGCGGCATGGGGAGCACTCCCGAAACTCAACCGTAGGGATCGGCCGCGTCGCGCAGGCCGTCGCCGACGAAGTTGAAGGCCAGCACCACCAGGATGACAGGGACGACAGGTAGCATCAGCCAGGGATAGAGCGCCACCGCATTGATGTTCTGCGCCTCGGTCAAGAGCACGCCCCAGGACGTGATGGGTGGTCGGAGGCCGAGGCCCAGGAACGAGAGCGCGGTTTCGCCCAGGATCATCGAGGGGATGGCAAGTGTGACGCTGGCGATGAGGTGGCTGGCGAAGCTCGGCACCATGTGCCGGCCGATGACCCGCGCGGGCCTGGCGCCCATCAGGACCGCCGCCTGGGTGAAGTCCTCCTCGCGCATGGCGAGGATGCGGCCGCGCACCGCGCGCGCCAAGCCCGGCCAGTCGACCAGGCCGAGGATGATGGTGATGCCGAAATAGACCCAAATCGCGTCCCAAGTGACGGGCAAGGCGGCCGAGAGCGCCATCCACAGGGGAATGACCGGAAAGCTGCGGATGATCTCGATGACGCGCTGGATGGCGCTGTCGATCAAGCCGCCGAAATAGCCGGCGATGCCGCCGAGGGTCACGCCGAGCACGAAGCTGACGGCCACGCCCAGGAGACCGATGGTCAGGCTGATCCGGGCACCGTAGATGATCCGCGACAACATGCAGCGGCCGAGCCGATCGGTGCCCCAGAGGAAGAAGGTACCGCCCTCGGCCGGGCAGACCAGATGCAGGTCGCCTTCGACCAGGCCCCAGAACCGATAGCCGTCGCCGCGGCAGAAGAAGCGGAGCGGCTGCACGTCCGTCTCGTCGACGACGTAGATGCGCTGCATCCGCTGCAGGTCGAGGGTGAAGCGATAGCCGTAGACGAACGGGCCGACGAACTGTCCCTCGTGGAACAGATGCACGCGTTGCGGCGGGGCGTGGACGAAGTTGGCGTTGCGGCTGTCGAGCGCGTAGGGGGCGAGGAATTCGGAGACCAGCGTGCTGGCGTAGAGGATCAAGAGGAACCAGAACGAAATCACGGCGAGCCTGTGGCGGCGAAAGCGCCACCAGACGAGCTGCCACTGTGAGGCGGTGTAGTAGCGCTCCTGCTCGGGTGTGAGCGGCCGCTCTTCGCTGGTGTCGAACGGCTCCGGGTCGACGTAGCGCTTGCCCCTCATCGCCTGAGCCCTCCTTCCAGGCGAATGCGCGGATCGAGGGCGGCGAGCGCCAGATCGGAGATGAGGACACCCACCACGACCAGCGAGGCCTCCAGCATGACGATGGCGCCGGCGAGGTACATGTCCTGCGCCAACAGCGCGTTGACCAGGATCGGCCCGTTGGTCGGCAAGGACAGGACGAACGCCACCAGCACCGAGCCGGAGATCAGGTCGGGCAACAGGTTGCCGATGTCGGAGATGAACGGGTTGAGGGCGAGCCTGAGCGGGTATTTGACCAGCGCCTTGCCCGGCGGCAGCCCCTTGGCCCGCGCCGTGACCACATAGGGCTTTTGCAGCTCGTCCAGGAGATTGGCGCGGATGCGGCGGATCATGCCGGCGGTGCCGGCGGTGCCGATGACCACCACCGCCACCCACATATGCGACAGGATGGAGAAGAACTTCGCCCAGCTCATCGGCTCGCCGATGTACTGTTCGGCCATGATCGTGCCGATTTCGGTGCCGAAGTAGATTTGCGAGAGATAAAGCAGGATCAATGCCAATAGGAAGTTCGGCGTTGCCAGGCCGAGGAAGCCGATGAACGTCAGGATATGATCGCCGATGGAATATTTGTAGACCGCGCTGTAGATCGCGATCGGAAACGACACCACCCAGGTGAACAGCACGGTGCCGAGGGCGAGGATGGCGGTGAGCCAGAAGCGATCGCCGATGATCTCCAGCACCGGCCGGTCATAGGCAAACGAATAGCCGAAGTCGAAGCGGAACAGGATATTGCTGATCCACGTCAAATAGCGCTGGAAAAACGGCTGATCCAGACCGTATTGGGCGCGCAGAAATTCCAGCTGCTCGACCGGCACACGTTCGCCGCGCGCCTGCATCTCGGCCACCATCGAATCGAGATAGTCGCCCTCGGGCAGCTGAATGATGACGAACACGATGAAGCTGATCGCGAGCAGTGTCGGGATCATCATCAAACAACGGCGGATGACGTACCGCAGCACCCACGAACCTCCGCGCTCAGTGAATCGATCGTAGCGGCGGCACCCCCGCTGTCACCCCTTCATTGATGACCGGGGCTTCACCTCGGCCCGGCCGTGACGCGCAGCACTGTCTGGCGCAACACGTCCGCCGCCGGCAGCCCGGTCGTCTTGAGCTGGCGTTCGGCCCGCACCAGGGCCTCCAAGCCGGCGCGGCAATCGGCAGCACCAAGTCGCCCCAAAGCGGCCAGCACCCGCGGCTTCGCCTTGAAGAAAATCGGCGGACGCGCCGCCTCGACCACAGCCGCCGGCGCCACCCCCCGCTCCACCTCGACCCTGAGCCGCCACAGCCGCTGCCAGTGCCCCTGCAGGACGCGCACGACAGCCACCGGCGCGTGTTTCGCCGCCAGCAGCCGCTCGACCAGCCGCATCGCCGTGCCCGCATCCCCCGTGGTCGTCGCGTGCAACAGCGCCTCCAGCGCCAAGGCGGAACTGTCGCCGATGCAGGCCGCCACGTCCTCCAACCGCACGTCGCGCCGCTCGCCCATGTAGAGGTCGAGCTTGTCGAGCTCGCTCCGCGTGATCAGCGCATCCGCACCCAACTGCGCCACCAGAAAGGCAAAAGCAGCCGGCTCCACGCGCAGCCCCAAGCCCTGCACCTGCTCCCGGATCGCCTGCTCGAGGTCCCGCTCCTCCAGCCGATAGCACGGCAAGGCCGCCGCGTTCGCCCGGCCCTCGCAAAGCTTGCGCAAGGACGAGGTGGCCGCCAGCTCCCCCGCCTCGATCAGCACCGGCGCCTCGGTCACGGCCAAGTCCAACACCGCCTGCACGATCTTGCTGAGCCCGTCGCCCGCCTCGGTGACGCGCACCACGCGCCGCCCGCCCAGCATCGAATAGGCCTGCACCTCGTCGAGCAACCGCGCCGGATCGCCGCGCAACAGGTCGGCCTCCAAGACCGTGACCGCCATCGCATCGTCCGGGTCGTCCAGCCACGCCCGCAACAGCCGCGACCGCCGCTCCGCCGCCAAGCCACGATCCGGCCCATACAGCAACACGACCCGCACCGCCGCGGGCGGCCGCTCCAAAAAGCCCCGGATCTGACGGGGCTGCAGCTTCACGCGTCGGTCCGGCGCTCGAAAAAGGCCACCAATTGCTGGCGCATCGCCACCGCCAACTCGCGCGCCGCCCGCCGATCCGCATCGTCCTCGGCGATCCGGTCGGCAAAAGGCTCGCCCCGAATGTTGAAACTGGCCGTCCGCCGCGCCTGCCCGCGATAAACGACCCGCCCCTCTTCCAAATCATGCAGCGCATAAACCGCACCGATGGTGCGGTCGCGCCGCGTCACCACCGCATCCACCTGCACCGCCAACGCCTCGGTCGAGCGCGAAATGGTGTACGCCAACCGATAACGCTCCAAAGTCGGCGTGCCGGCCGGGTTCAACTCGGCCAACAACGCCCGCCGCAATTCGTAACCGACGACGCTGCCGGCATCCGGCAAACGAATCGCCCGCAACTCCTCGGCCAACCCGCCCGCATCGTCCCGCCGCCCATAAACCGGGCGAAAACCGCACGCGCCGAGGGGTAGCAGGGCGAAGCCGGCGAGGACGGCACGACGGCTGAGAAGGGAAGGGGAAGGGGAAGAGGAAGAGGAAGAGGAAGAAAAGGAAGGCAGCAGGGGGCTTTTGACCCCCTGCACCCCCGGCTGACGGCCAGGGCCG
>RECO01000243.1 GCA_007694015.1 Geminicoccaceae bacterium | reverse complement strand
TCACGCCGATCTACACCGGCAGCTATCTCGACACGATCACCCGCACCATCACCCAGTTCCGCGGCGGCAATCCGCCGGACATGGCGGTGCTGCTCTCGGTCGACACCTTCACCCTCTACGACGAGGACATGATCGTCCCGATCAGCGAATTGGCGGCGACCGAGGAAGAGAAGGCCTGGCTGGAGAGCTTCTACCCGGCCTTTCTCGAGAACGGCTTCATCGACGGCATGTTCTGGGGGGTGCCGTTCCAGCGCTCGACGCCCGTGCTCTACTGGAACAAGGAAGCCTTCGCCGCCGCCGGGCTCGACCCCGAGGTGGCGCCTGCGACCTGGGACGAGCAGGTCGCCTTCGCCGAACGGCTCACGCTCCGCGACGGCGGTGGCAACGTCACGCAGTACGGCATCCAGATCCCGTCCTCGGGCTTCCCCTATTGGCTGTTCCAGGGGCTGACCACCCAGAACGACGTCATCTTGATGAACCAGGACGGCAACGAGGTGAACTTCGACGACCCGCGCGTGGTCGAGGCCCTCGACTACCTCATCTCGCTGAGCCGCGAGCATGGGGTGATGGCGCCCGGCATCATCGAGTGGGGGACGACGCCGCAGGACTTCTTCCAGGGCCGGACGGCGATGATGTGGACCACCACCGGCAACCTCACCAACGTGCGCGCCAACGCGCCGTTCGACTTCGGCGTGGCGATGCTCCCTGCGAACGTCCGCCGCGGTGCGCCGACCGGCGGCGGCAACCTGTTCATCCTCCGCTCCACGCCCGAGCGCGAGCAGGCCGCACTCGACTTCATCCGCTGGCTGACCTCGCCGGAACTGCAGGCCGACTGGGGCATCCGCACGGGCTACGTGGCGACCTCGCCGGCGGCTTGGGAAACACCCGCCATGCAGGCCTATGTCGCGGACTTTCCGCAAGCGGCGGTGGCCCGCGACCAGCTGGAGTTCGCCGTCGCCGAGCTTTCGACCTTCGAGAACCAGCGCGTGACCCGCGTCTTCAACGACGCGCTGCAAGCGGCCATCATCGGCGAAAAGCCCTCGGCCCAAGCCGTCGCCGACGCCCAGGCCGAAGCCATGCGCATCCTCGCCCCCTATCGCTGATGGATCGTGCTGGCGTGACGCCGGAAGGGAAGGACGCGGGGGGACTTGATGGTCCCCCCACACCCCCCATCAACCAAGTGCTGCAGGCCAAGGCCTGCAGCCGGGGGGTGCGGGGGGCCAAAAGCCCCCTGCCTACCTTCCTTCCCCGTCGCCCCTAACCCCATGCCTCTCGATCGCCGCATCCTCGCGCAAGTCTACGCCTGGCTCCTGGTGCTGCCGGCCATGGCCTTGCTCATCCTCTTCACCCACTACCCGACCATCGCCACCCTCATCGACAGCTTCTATTCGACGCCGCGCGGGCGCCGACCGCAGGTGTTCGTCGGGCTCGACCATTATCAGCGGATGTTCTTCGAAGACCCGGTCTTCATGCAGGTATTATGGAATAACTTTCTTTATGCGCTGGTCACCATTCCGCTGTCGATCGGGATTGCCTTGGTGATGGCCCTTTGGATGAACGAGCGGCTGCTCGGGCGGCCGTTCCTCCGCATGGCCTATTTCACGCCCACGGTGCTGCCGATGGTGGCAGCGGCAAATATCTGGCTCTTTTTTTATACGCCGGGCTTCGGTCTGTTGAACCAGATCCTGAGCCTGTTCGGTATCGGCGACGTCAACTTCCTCGGCAGCCGTGAAACGGTCCTCTGGAGCGTGATGGCGGTCTCGATCTGGAAGGAGGCAGGGTTCTTCATGATCTTCTACCTGGCGGCGTTGCAGTCGATCCCGCCGAGTTTGAAGGAAGCGGCCAAGCTGGAGGGTGCTTCCGACTGGTACTACGTGCGCCGGGTGGTACTGCCGCTCCTGGCCCCAACGACCCTGTTCGTCCTCGTCAATGCCGTGATCGGTGCCTTTCGCGTCGTCGACCACATCGTCGCCATGACCGGCGGCGGGCCGAACAACGCTTCCGCACTTTTGCTCTTCTACATCTACGAGACCGGCTTTCGCTTCTGGGACACGGGCTATGCCGCCGCCCTCACCGTGGTGTTGCTCGCGATCCTCGTCACCGTGTCGGTGCTGCAGGTGACGGTGCTCGACCGCAGGATTCACTACCGATGAGCACGGCCGCCCTGCCCGTCCGGCCGGTCGGCATCGTCGGCAGCGAGACCGGCTTCGACCGGGTGCTGCTGACGGTGGGGGCGTGGCTGTTGGCGCTGATCTGGGTGCTGCCCTTGGCGTTCGCTGTCTGGGCAGCGTTCCACCCGCCGCTCTTCGCCGCCCGCTTCGACCTCACCGCCCCGGTGACCCTCGACAACTTCACCCGGGCGATGGAGGCGGCCCCCTTCGCCCGCTACATGCTCAACACCTTCATCCTGGTGACGATGACGCTGGCCGGCCAGTTGGTGCTCTGCACGCTCGCCGCCTACGCCTTCGCCCGGCTGGAGTTTCGCGGCCGCGAAGTGCTGTTCTTCTTGGTGCTGATCCAGTTGATGATCACGCCCGACGTGCTGTTGGTCGAGAACTACCGCATCATCAGCCGCATGGGGCTGCTCGACACCATTTTGGCGATCGGCCTGCCCTACATGGCCTCGGCCTTCGGCATTTTCTTGTTGCGCCAAACCTTCAAAACGGTGCCGAAGGAGTTGGACGACGCCGCGCGGCTGGAGGGCTGTTCGCTCGTGGGCATCCTCTGGCGCGTCTACGTGCCGCTCGCCCGGCCGATGTACGTGGCCTATGGCCTGGTTTCGGTCAGCTTCCACTGGAACAACTTCCTCTGGCCGCTGATCGTGACCAGTTCGGTCGAGACCCGCCCGGTCACCGTCGGCCTGCAGGTCTTCGCCTCGGTCGACCAGGGCATCGATTGGTCGGTGATCTCGGCGGCGACGCTCATCACCTCCGCCCCGCTGTTGATCGGCTTCCTCCTCTTCCAGCGGCAGTTCGTGCAGAGCTTCATGCGCGCCGGCATCAAATAGCGCCACGCGCTGCCGGCGGGCTGTCGCCAATTTGTCATCGCGTGCCGGTAGGGGAACGGCCACTCCATCGACACACGCGGGAGGACGAGCACTATGAAGCGAATGACCACGCGCCTGTTGGCGGGTGCTGCCGCACTTACCGGCATCGGGACCGTGAGTGCGGCGGCCGACGAGCTGGTCTACTATTGCAGCGCGCAGATCGAATGGTGCCAGCTGATGAGCGAGGCATTCGAGCGCGAGACCGGCATTCGCGTCGCCATGACCCGCAAAAGCTCGGGCGAAACCTACGCCCAGATCAAGGCCGAGGCCGCCAACCCGCGCGGCGACGTCTGGTGGGGCGGCACGGGCGATCCGCACCTGCAGGCCGCCGAAGAGGGGCTGACCGAGGTCTACCAGTCGCCGCTGCTCGAAGAGTTGCACGACTGGGCGGTGCAGCAGGCGGAACAGTCGGGCTTTCGCACCGTCGGCATCTACGCCGGTGCCCTGGGCTTCGGCTACAACTCGGAACTCTTCGAGCAGCGCGGCTGGGAGCCGCCGTCGTGCTGGGCCGATTTGACCCGCCCCGAGTTCCGCGACGAGATCTCGGTCGCGAACCCCAACTCTTCCGGGACGGCCTACACCGCCCTTGCCACCTTCGTGCAGATCATGGGCGAGGACGAGGCCTTCGCCTTCCTTGCCGACCTGCACCAGAACATCGCGCAGTACACGCTGTCCGGCTCGGCGCCCATCCGCGATGCGGCCCGTGGTGAGGTGGCGATCGGCATCGTCTTCCTGCACGACGCCGTCACCCAGGCCGTCGAGGGCTTCCCGATCGTGCCGGTGGCCCCCTGCGAAGGCACCGGCTACGAAATCGGCTCGATGAGCATCATCCAGGGTGGGCCGAACCCCGACGCGGCACGGCAGTTCTACGACTTCGCGCTCCGCGCCGACATCCAGGCGCGCGCCGTCGAGGTGAAGGCCTACCAGGTGCCCTCCAACCGCGCTGCCGAAGCGCCGCCGGAAGCCCCCGACTTCGATACCATCAAGCTGATCGACTACGACTTCGCGCGCTTCGGCTCCTCCGACGAGCGCACCCGCCTGTTGGCCCGCTGGGATGCCGAGATCGGTTCCTTGGCGCGCTGAGCCTTGCGCCTAGCCCTACCCCTGGCCCGGCCGGCGGCGGCCAACGTCGCCGACCGGGCCGTCCGGCGCTGGCTGATCGTCGGCTGGGCGGGCCTGCTCGTCCTGCCCTGGTACGATCTGCCGCGGCGCGTGGGCTTCGTCGACGCCCTTTTGGCGGTCGACGTCGTGGGCGCTTCGGCCGTGCTGCAGGTTATCCTGCACGGCCGCTGGTGGCTCTTGCCGCTGCTCGTCCTGCTCGCCTTGCCGGTCCTGGCCCTCGGCCGCGAGCGCGACGATCCGCGCCGCGTTCGCTGGCTCTTGATCGCCGGTCTCGGCGGCTTTGGCTGGCTGGTCCTCCAAGGCTTCGCCATCGGCATGCCGGGCACGGCCTGGGCGCCGGCCGCAGGGCTGTTCGGTGCCGAGGTGGCGCAGCGCGGCTTCGGCGTCGGCGCGTTCCTGGTCGCCGCCGCCTGCCTCTTTCTCGCCACCGAAGGCTTCGCGGCGCGCGGCGCCATCAACGGCGACGGCTTCGTCGTCGGTGCCGTCGGCCTCGTCGTCGTGCTGGTGGCGGCGTTCATCTTCTGGCCGGTGTCGGCGATGCTCCAGGGTGCGGTCCTCGGGCCCGATGGCAGCCTCGATCTGGACCTGGCGGCGAGCCGCTTCGCCGATCAGCGGCTGTGGAGCACGGCCTGTCTCACTGGCGGGCGCAGCTGTGGCACGGCGTGGAACACGCTCTTTCTCGGCATCATGACGGGGCTCTCGACGACGATCCTGGGGCTCGCCTTCGCGCTCATCGCGGTGCGCACGCGCTTTCCCTTCAAGGGCACGTTGCGGGCCTTGACCATCCTGCCGATCATCACGCCGCCCTTCGTCATCGGCCTCGCCATCATCCTGTTGCTCGGCCGCTCCGGCATCGTCACCCAGTTCCTGTGGGAATGGTTCCAGATCCCGCCGACCCGCTACATCTACGGCTTCTACGGCATCTGGCTGGCCCAGACCCTGGCCTTCACCCCGATCGCGTTCCTCGTGCTGATCGGCGTGGTCCAGGCGGTGAGCCCGTCGATGGAGGAAGCCGCACAAACCCTGCGCGCCAGCCGCTGGCAGGTCTTCACCACCGTGACGCTGCCGCTGCTCCGCCCCGGCCTCGCCAACGCGTTTTTGTTGAGCTTCATCGAGAGCATCTCGGACTTCGGCAATCCGATCGTGCTCGGCGGCAGCTACAACGTGCTCGCCACCGACATCTTCTTCGCCATCGTCGGCGCCCAGTACGATGCCGGCCGTGCCGCCGTGCTGGCCGTGGTTCTGCTCGGGTTCACGCTCGGCGCCTTCTGGCTGCAGAACCGGTGGCTCGGCCGGCGCTCCTACACCACCGTCACCGGCAAGGGCGACGGCGGCGTGCCGGCCGAGTTGCCGACGCCGATCCGGCTTGGCGCCTACGCCCTCGCCTTGCCCTGGGCCGCCCTCACCGCGGTCATCTACCTGATGATCCTGTTCGGCGGCTTCGTCGAACTTTGGGGCCGCGACCACTCCTTCACGCTCCGCCATTTCGAGGCTGCGTTCTCGATCGGCCGCAGCGAGTTCGGTCTGGTCTGGTCGGGGGCCGCCTGGAACTCGTTCTTCACCACGCTGCAGGTCTCGATCCTGGCGGCCGTGCCCACCGCCGCCATCGGCATCCTGATCGCCTATCTGCTGGCGCGGCAGCGCTTCACCGGCCAGCGCAGCTTCGAATTCACCACGCTGTTGAGCTTCGCCATT
This sequence comes from Geminicoccaceae bacterium, assembly GCA_007694015.1. GTDB lineage: Bacteria > Pseudomonadota > Alphaproteobacteria > Geminicoccales > Geminicoccaceae > RECO01. Next base: position 1,670 of record RECO01000243.1, on the reverse strand, counting down.
CCCGGCACGGTGATCGGCGTCAGCTACATCATCGCCTTCAACGTGCCGCCGCTGGAGATGACCGGTACGGGGCTGATCCTGGTGCTCGCCTTCGTCTTCCGCAACATGCCGGTGGGCGTGCGCGCCGGCATCGCCGGCCTCAGCCAACTCGACAAGAGCCTCGACGAGGCGTCGTTGACGCTGCGCGCCTCGACGCCTCAGACCATTCGCCGCGTGCTGTTGCCGCTGTTGCGGCCGGCGATCCTGGCGGCCCTGGTCTACAGCTTCGTCACCGCCATGACGGCGATCAGTGCGGTCGTGTTCCTCGTCTCGGCCCGCTACAACATGGCGACCACCTACATTCTCGGCCGCGTCGAAAACGGCGACTTCGGCATCGCGATTGCCTATTGCGCGGTGTTGATCGTGGTCATGGCGCTGGCCATCCTGCTCTTACAGCTCTTGATCGGCGAACGCCGTCTCGGCCGTCGCACGGGCCAACCCGCCCCCACCCCCATCGTCGCCACCGGATGACCGCCTTGGCCCGCACCGCCGTCAGTTTTGCCAACGTCTCCAAGCTCTTCGGCGAGGTCCGTGCGGTCGACGACGTCTCCTTCGAGGTGGCGGAGGGGGAGCTCGTCACCTTTCTGGGTCCCTCGGGCTGCGGCAAGACCACGACCTTGCGGCTGGTGGCTGGGCTGGAGCTGGCCAGTGCCGGACGGATCACCATCGCCGGCCGCGACGTGACCGCGCTCTCGGCCTCCGAGCGCGACGTCGCCATGGTGTTTCAGTCCTACGCCCTCTTCCCCCACATGACGGTGTTCGAGAACGTCGCCTACGGCCTGCAGATGAGCGGGGTGAAGAAGGCGGAGGTGACGGCGCGCGCCGAGGCGGCACTGGCCACGGTGGGGCTGCCCGGCTACGGCGCGCGCCTGCCGAGCGAGCTTTCGGGCGGCCAGCAGCAGCGTGTGGCGGTCGCCCGTGCCGTCGTCCTGGAGCCACGGGTGCTGTTGTTCGACGAGCCCCTCTCCAACCTCGATGCCAAGCTCCGTCGCAAGGTCCGCGAAGACATCCGGGAGTTGCAGCAGCGCCTGGGCCTTACCGCCGTCTACGTCACCCACGACCAGGAAGAAGCGCTCGCCATCTCCGACCGCATCGTCGTCATGCGCGAGGGAAAGATCGCCCAGGTCGGCGCGCCGCGCGACCTCTACGAGCGCCCGGCCGACCGCTTCGTCGCCGACTTCATCGGCGACGCCAATCTGGTCGAAGCCGAGGTGGTCGCCCTCGCCGACGGCATGGCCGAGGTGGCGCTGGGTCCGCTCCGCTGCCGCCTGCCGGCCACCAACACCTATGCAGGCCCCGCACTGCTGGCGCTGCGCCCAGAAGCGCTGGTGCTGCACGACGCCCTCACCCCCGACCGGCTGGCAGCCCGGGTGGTGCGCGCCAGCTATCTCGGCAGCCACGTCGCATACGTCCTGGCGACGCCCGCGGGCGAACTCTTCGCCGTCGACGGCAACGTCGACCAGCTTCGCCCGGCCGGCTCGGAGCTCGGCCTCACCCTCGCCCGCCACGGTGTCGCCCTGGTCGCCGGCTGACGAGCCAACCCACGAGGGCCAGCGTCCTGATCGCTTAATCCCTACGATCGCAGGCCAATCTTGGGAATGGCGGGATGGGCAGGAGGGCGGTTGCGGCCG
>RECO01000198.1 GCA_007694015.1 Geminicoccaceae bacterium | reverse complement strand
TCAATGCCGGGCACCCGCTGGTCCCGATCCATCCCAACGTCGTCAAAGCGTGTCGGCCGCGCTATCGGGCGGCCAATGCCAAGAGCGATCCCGGCGACGCCTTCCTGCTCGCCGACGTGCTGCGCACCGACGGCCATCGCTTCCGAACCCTGCAGCCGCCCAGCGACGCGGTCGTGGCGCTCAGGGCCCTGGTCCGCGGCCGCGACGACCTCGTCGCCCAGAAGGTCGCCCTCACCAACCAGCTGCGCAGCCTGCTCGAAGGCTTCTGGCCGGGGGCTGCCGCCATCTTCGCCGACCTCGCCAGCCCGATCGCGCTCGCCTTCGTCGCCCGCTACCCCACCCCCGACAGCGCCGCCCGCCTTGGCGAGAAGCGCCTCGCCAGCTTCCTCGCCGCCCATGCCTATTGCGGCCGGCGCCACCCGACCGAACTCCTCGCCCGCCTGCGGGCCGCACCCGAGGGCCACACCGGCGCTGCCGAAGCCGAGGCCAAGGGCGAACTCGCCCGTGCGCTTGCCGCCCTGCTCCAAGCCCTCGTCGCCGAGATCGCCAAGCTCTCCGGCCGCATCGCCCACGCGGTCCAGGAGCTGCCCGAAGGCCGCATCGTCATGTCCTTCCCGCGTGCCGGCCAGATCTGCGCCGCCCAGATCACCGCCGAACTCGGTGACGTGCGTGACCGCTTCCCCACCGAAGCCCAGCTCGCCGCCGAAGCCGGTGTCGCGCCCGTCACCAACGCCTCCGGCAAGAGCCGCGGCGTCACCAGCCGCTTCGCCTGCAACAAGCGCCTGCGCGCCGCCATCGCCTGCTTCGCCGACAACTCCCGTCACGCCTCGCCCTGGGCCGCCGACCTCTATCGCCGTGCCCGGCAGCGCGGCTGCCGCCATCCCCACGCCATCCGCATCCTCGCCCGCGCTTGGCTCCGCGTCCTCTGGCGCGCCTGGCAAAACCGCCAAACCTACGACCCGGCGCAACACAACGCCGCTCGCCAAATCGTCGCTTGAAACATCAGGGGTGGACACGGGGTGTCTCATCGGGCCGCTCGCGCGGGCTGATCGGTCGGTGCCGCGGCAGCGGGCGGCGCGGCACGTTCGCTGCGGATGGCACGCAAGAAACCGATGATCTGCAGCAGCAAAACTACCGAAAACGGCACGGCGCCGGTCACTGCCATCGCCTTGGCGACCTCGACCGAGCCGCTGAACAGGGTCGCCACGGTGAGCACGGCGATTAGCGTCCCCCACACCATCTTGTAGGCGATCGGCGGGTCGAGCTTGCCCTCGCTGGTCATCATCGAGAGGACGAAGCTGCCGGAATCGGCGGAGGTGACGAGGAAGATATAGATCAGGAAGAGGGCGACGAAGCCGAGAAATGTGCCGAGCGGGAAGGCGTCGAGAAAGACGAAGAGGGCGCGGGTGACGTCCTGGAAGACCAGTTCGGCAATGCCGCCCGGTCCGTAGAGCTCGAGAAAGAAGCCGGCGCCGCCGAAGGTGGCGAACCAGAACATCGAGAACAGCGTCGGAGCGACGATCACGCCGGCGCAGAACTCGCGAATCGTCCGGCCGCGGCTGATTCGGGCGATGAAGATGCCGACGAAGGGCCCCCAGGCCAGCCACCAAATGAGGTAGGTGAGGGTCCAGCTCGCGGTCCAGTCCTGCAGGCCCTCGAACGGGTAGAGGTGAAAGGCCAGCGCCGGCAGGCGGGTGACGTATTGGCCGATGGAATCGATGAAGGTCTCGAAAATGAAGGCGGTCGGGCCGAAGCTGATGATGAACAGCATCAGCAGCACTGCCACCACCATGTTGATGTTGGACAACAGCTTGATGCCGCGATCGACGCCGACGGCGGCCGAGGTCATGTAGGTGGCGTACATCACCGCCATGATGACCAGCGACATGTTGAAGTCGAGCGGGCTGCCGATCAGCTCGCCGAGGCCGGCGCGGATCTGCAGCGTGCCCATGGTCAACGAGCCGGCGAGCCCGAAGACAACGGCGAACACGCCGAGCACGTTGGCGATTTCGCCGAGCCGACGCCCGGTGGCGCCCGGGAACAGCCATTCGATCGGCGTCGAGATCAGTGGACGGGCCTTCTTGCGAAAGGTGAAGTAGGCGATGACCATGGCGCAGACGCCGTAGGTCGCCCAGGCGTGCAGCCCCCAATGCAGGTTGGTCAGCGCCAGCGCCTGTCGCGCGGCCTCACCAGTCCCTCCCGGGGCACCGGGCGGGCTGCGGAAGTGATAGAGCGGCTCGGCGACACCCCAAAAGATGAGCCCCGCCCCCATGCCGCCGGCGAACAGCATGGCGATCCACGATGTAGTGGAGAACTCCGGTTCCTCGTGATCCTCGCCGAGCTTGATGTGGCCGTAGGGGCCGAAGGCGAGAAAGCCCGACAGGGCGAGAAACCCGGTACAGATCAGCAGCCAGTACCAGCCGATGCCGGTCAGCATGAAATTGGTGAAGCCGAGCGAGGTGGCGCTCATTCCTTCGGGATCGATCAAGCCCCAGCCGCCGAAAGCGGCGACGAATAACAGCGAAACGACGAAAACGCGGTTGAAACTGATGCCCGATCGGCTGGAAGGCCGTTCAATAACCGCCATGATTATCGATCCCCGTCCGGATTTATTCTTCTCGTGAGGTAAAAAATTGGCCGCGGCCGTCCGCCGATGTCAAACACTCTTCACGCATGGGCGATGTCACGTCACGCATGGGCGATGTCACGAATGGTCGCGATGGCGGCCGCCGGGAGAACGGCAACCGCCATCGGACACGGCCGAAGGGTCGGCGTGGTCGGCGATGGCGAGGGCGTCGTCCACCTCGACGTCCGATGTACCTCACCCTGATCTCAAATTTTGAATGTCCGGGAGAATCTGCACAGCCCGCCGGTTGCCGGTCTTGCGCTAGTGGTCCGATCAGCCGACCCACTAGATCAGCGTCGCCTTGGTCCACCGCAGCGAGTGGCGTCCCACGCATGGATGGTCGCTGTCGTCCAGTCGGATCAGCCGGCAGGGATGTGACCGGCGAGGGGTATGGCGCTGACGCAGAATGCGCTTGCGGAGATATAGACGATGGGCTGAATAACGAATATTTTAAGGAAAAATAACTGGTAATTTATTTACGCATTCATTTATTACAATTTCGCATTACAGAAGCCAATAATTTCATTAGACAATTTTGAAATTACTATGACATTTTGCTTCAATCAGCGTGAAGGGATGCCACCGCTTTCGCCCGACCTTTTGGGGAATAAATGCGCCGAATTTCTTCCTTCGAGCATTTCTATGACGCTGTCCTAGGCCGCTTTTCATGAAAATAAATAAAAATAAAACGTATTTTTGGCGTCGATCGCCCCCGCGGCGTGGAAAATCGCTTTGCCGTGCGCTGCCGAATCTTGGAGTTATCTGTCAGTATCATCTAGGCGGAATACATCTATGCTGCGACGCAACTGGACGTCTAGACTCGCTATCATGCCGAGTGAATTTGCCTTTATGGCCGCCGTTTCAGGCTGACGAGTGAAGGCGGCGGACCTGAACGAGAGGACGAGCATGCAGCGGGGCGAAACCGAACGGTTGTTGGCCCTCCGTCGCTACGGCATTCTCGACACCTTGGCGGAGGGTGCATTCGATCGGATCACGTCCCTGGCGGCGCGGCTCCTGGACATGCCGATTGCCATCGCCGGCCTCGTCGATGCCGACCGGATCTGGTTCAAGTCGCACCATGGCATCGCGGTCGAACAGGTGGACCGTATACCCGGCCTGTGCGCCACCGCCATCGAAGGCCCGGGGCTCTACGTCGTGACCGATGCGCGGACCGACCCCAGGGCGGCGGCCAACCCGTTGGTGACCGCCGCCCCCTGGGTCCGCTTCTATGCGGCGGCTCCGCTCCGCACCGCGGACGGCTTCAACCTCGGCACGCTCTGCGTGATCGACCACGAGCCGCGGCACGTCGACTGGGACAGGCTGTCCATTCTCGAGACCCTGGCCCAGGTGATCGTCGATCAGATGGAACTGCGGCTCGCCGCCCGACGGGTGGATGCATTGTCCTCGGAGCTGATGGCGGTCAACGCGCAGCTGCGCATTCAGGCGACGCACGACGAGTTGACGGGCCTTTGGAACCGACGCCGCATTCTCGAGCATTTGCATCACCATCTGGCCCTGGCCCGGCGCCATCGACAGTCGCTGGCGGTGCTGCTGGTCGACGTCGACCGCTTCAAGGACGTCAACGACCGGCATGGGCATCTGGTCGGCGACCGGGTGCTGCACGAAGTGGCGCGCCGCCTCGATGCGGTGTGCCACGCGGGCGAGGCGGTGGGGCGCTTCGGCGGCGAGGAGTTCCTGGTGGTGCTGTTCGGCTGCACGCCGGAACAGACGGCGAGAGCGGCCGAGCGCATGCGTCGAAGCGTGAGCGACGGCCCGATCCGGGTGGACGGCGGCGCCACCACCGTCCACCTCTCGATCAGCGGCGGTCTGGCGGTCGGCGGCGGCGACGCGGACCCCCAAGCCTTGTTGCGCGCCGCCGATGCGGCCCTCTACGCCGCCAAGGCCGGTGGACGCGACCGGATCGAAGCGGCGGTTTGATCGCCACGCCGCAGCTTGGCGGCCCTCGCCGTGCTTGACCTTGCGGTGTGATCGCTGCCTGCAGGTGGACCGCCAACGCACGACGGCACTATCCGCACGGCACAGCAGCCTGCACTTCGGGCGAGGACCTCGTTTGCCTCGCTATCGCTCCATCCTCTCAGGTCTGGACCCGCGTAAGAACTCGGCGTGGTGTCGTCCGTTCGTTGAGTCCGCATGACCCCGTCAGATGGCGGCGTCGTCGTGGGCGCACGGCCAGCAGCGTCATTCCCGAGATCGCTGATTACGTTGCCGCATCACAGACAATGATTAATGCATTGGACAGGTTGGCCTTCCGCGGATACCTGCCTTCGACGACCAATGGCACGGTCACGAGCTTAGCGGCGGCCCCGATGGGCCGATTATGGGGCGGACTTATCACCGGCAGGTCTTTTTGTTCGGTGGCACGTCTATTCGCCGCGGTTTCCATCCGCCCATGCGGGATGAGAGCTGGGGAAACCGGCACGGCGGCTGGCCAGACGACCCGAACTACAAATTCAGAAGCAGCGAAAGAAACCGCTTTTACTCTGTCAGTAGGTGATAGGCCGCGCCACTCGCCGCCGAGTTGTCGAGCGCCGCATAAAGAGAGGTTGTCTGCGCGCGTGGCACCCCTGCGAGTTAAGCGGAGAGCGCCTGCTAGCTGCTCTGAGACTGCCGATAGAGCCGTGGGTTTCTTCGAGATTGATCGGACCGGCGCCCGATCAGCCCGTCTGCCCGGATGCTCTATAAGCCGTTTCCTAACGCTTTGGCGATCCTTCGCCTTCAGACCTGGAAGTGAAATGATGAAAAAGCTCTTTGCAGAATGTTTTGGCACCTTCTGGCTGGTCTTCGGCGGCTGCGGTGCCGCCGTGCTCGCCGCCGGGTACCCCGACCTCGGGATCGGCTTCGTCGGCGTCTCGTTTGCCTTCGGCCTCACCGTGCTGACCATGGCCTATGCCGTCGGCCACATCTCGGGCGGGCATTTCAACCCGGCGGTGTCGCTGGGCCTCGCCGTGGCGCGCCGTTTCGCCTGGTCGGACCTGCCGGCCTACTGGGGCGCGCAGATCCTCGGCGGCGTTGTGGCGGCGCTGGTGCTGTACCTGATCGCCTCCGGCGCCCCGGGCTGGAGCGCGGGCGGCTTCGCCTCGAACGGCTATGGCGCGCTGTCGCCGGGCGGCTACGGGCTGACGGCGGCGTTCCTGATCGAGGTGGTGCTGACGGCGGCGTTCCTGCTGATCATCCTCGGTGCGACCTCGGCGCGGGCGCCCGCCGGCTTCGCGCCACTCGCCATCGGCCTAGCGCTGACGTTGATCCACCTTATCTCGATCCCCGTGACGAACACCTCCGTGAACCCGGCCCGCTCGACTGCGGTAGCCCTCTTCGCAGACACGGGTGCACTCGACCAGCTGTGGCTGTTCTGGGTTGCCCCGCTGATCGGCTCGGCAGCGGGCGCGGCGATCTGGGCGGGTCTGCTGGCAGATCGAGCGGAAGTTGCGGCGGACGTGTCGATCGGCGTGGAGAAGGGAACCCCCTGACGGGGAGATCGACGTCCGAGCGGGACCCTTTTCGACCCAGTGTTCGAACGGGCTCCCGAGAACGTCGAAGCGCGAAGACCACGCGGCAGCAACCCAGTCGAGCCCGACCTAACAATCAAAAAAAGCGAAATATTGCCCATGCGTGAATGGCGGCGGAAAATCGACTGCGTCATAAATAAACTGACGCTTATCATCGTCATCAACACTTTTTTTCTGGGCTTCGTCGCAGCGGAAGAGTCGCCGGTCAACTGGTCCGATTCCTGGGACAGCCGTTGGCGCGACGGCGGGGCCGTGCTTTTTCTTGAGCAGACCGCCGATCGCGTCGAAGGAACCTACCCGGTGCTCGGCGGCACCATTCGCGGCCGGACCGAGGGCCGAATCCTGACGGGCGAGTGGAGCGATGCGACCGGTACCGGCACGTTCACTTTCGCGATGTCGCCCGATGGCCGCACATTCATGGGTCGCTTCGGCACCGGCGAATGGTGGACCGCCGAGCGACGTCCGGCTGGGACGTCGCGAACCCTCGGGTCGGCGGATGGTCGCACGCCCGCAGCCTCGATTCGCTCGTTCCTGCAGGCGGGCAACGATACCCGCGGCGGTCGTAGCGACCGCCTGGGGCCAGCGCTGACGCTCCTTGATTTCGACAACATCGAGTTGGAGGAACCGAACCCGGCGGAACGGCTGCGCTACGCCGCCGTTTTGTTCCAAATTCTCGATCAGCTTACCTTTCGCGTCTGGGACTTCCGCACGCCGGAGAATGGCATCGACGAGTTCACCACGACCCTGCGCCAAGCGGGCACCCGCGTTCCCTTCGCGCTGAACATGCGGCGGGGTGAGCGGTGGGGTGAGCCCGCCTGGTTCATCGTGGTGCCGCCGCTACAGCAAATGGAGGCGGCGCTGGACCGCTTATTGGAGCGCAACAACGGTGAGCTGCCGCACCTCTACGAGCATCACCAACTCCGCTCGCCGCGCGATACAATGCGTTCGTTCATCGAGGCTTGGTATTCGGATTCGCCGGATGCCGGAGACTTGCTTCTGCGCACGCTCGACATCCGCCGATTGGCGGCGGAGGAGGGGATGCTGAAAGCACAATTCCTGAAGGAGGTACTCGACCGCATCGGCTATGTGCTCTGGCAGGAAATCGACGACAGCCGGGAGCGGCGCGCGCCCTATCTGCATTTTCGCCATCCCGAAGCGGTGGTGGAGTTGGTGCGCACAGAGCAGGCGGACGGCAGCTACATATGGCAATTCAGCGCGGAAACCATGGCCGGCGTGCGGCAGCTGTTCATGGCCTTGGAAGACATGCCGACCGACGAAGGCGTGACGCCGGTCGCGGTCTCGCCGTTCTTCGAACTACGAAATCAAATTCGTACTGTAGACCGCAACCTTTTGACCCAGTTAGGGCCTATGGAGCTTTGGCAGTGGCTGGCGCTGACCGTTTACCTCCTCGTGAGCATTCCCG
>RECO01000161.1 GCA_007694015.1 Geminicoccaceae bacterium | reverse complement strand
TTTGTTATTGGGCCGCCCGTTTCGGGGGGGGGGCCCCGCGGGGGCGGTTTAGCTGCTGGCGCGGGGGTTTCCAAGGGGGCCAAAAGCCCCCTTGGCTGCCTCGCCTCACCACGTTCGACACTCATCGCGTTTCTATACGGTCGTCTCGAGCCATCGACCAGGGTCGGAAAACCGCTCAGCCTTCCTTGGTGACGGGGCGGTAGGCATGCAGGAGCCGGGCGCGCGGGTCGGGTTGGGGTGGGGCGGTCGTGGGCTGGTCGAGTTTGGCGAGTTCGACCGCGGCGCGAAGTTCGATGTCGTCGAGCACGGCCTGCAGTGCCGGGTCAGAGCTTCGTTCCGCACGCCGGCCGAGCTGGCGCTGGAGGTCTTCGAGGGTGGCCCGGTCCAATTGGCCGGCGAGGAGCTCCGACTGCAGGGACTTCAGGCGGTCGAGCAGGTCGTGGCCGCGGTCGATCAGCTGGGCCTCGACCTCGTCGGGGCCGTCGATCGACTGCAGGGCCAGGAGTGCATCGATGGAGCCGACGCTGCCGATAGGGGCGGCGCCGAGGCTGCCGGCGCCGGTGCGGCCGACCTTGAAGCCGGCGCCGTCGTTGCTTCGGCGCGCGGCTCGGGGTGCGCCGCCGATGGTCGATGAGGTTCCCTGCACGCGCATGGCCGGCTCCATGGGAGGTCCGAACCCGAGTTTGGCGGCGCTGGGTTAACGCTTCGCTAAGCTCGGTGCGCCACCCGGCAAAATCTGCCGCATCGGGCGTTCCTTGCCGGGTCGGTCTGGTGTTCGGGCGGTGTCGAGTGGCGGAAATCGGCGGGTTTCGGCGCTGGCATGGTTCTGGCGTAGGCAGCAGCGAACCACCTTCGGGAATCCCGCCGTGCCCCTGCTCCGCCGCTCTGTCGCTTCGCTCCTCTGGCCGCTCAGCCTGGTGCTCGGCTTGGCCCTCGTGGCGGCGCCGGTCGGCGCGCAGTCGGTGCGGATCAAGGACATCGCCGACTTCGAGGGGGTGCGCGACAACATGCTGGTCGGCTACGGCCTCGTCGTCGGCCTGAACGGCACCGGGGATCGGTTGCGCAACACCGCCTTCACCGAGCAGAGCCTCGTCTCCATGCTGGAACGGATGGGGGTGAGCACGCGCGGCACGGACCTGCAGACGCGCAATGTCGCGGCCGTGATGGTGACGGCGACCTTGCCGCCCTTTTCCCGCCAAGGCGGGCGGATCGACGTCAATGTCAGCGCCATGGGCGATGCGAAGTCGCTCCTGGGCGGAACCTTGCTGGTCACGCCGCTGATGGGTGCCGACGGCGAGGTCTACAGCGTCGCGCAGGGCCAGCTGACCGTCGGCGGCTTCAGCGTGGGCGGTGCGGCGGAAACCGTTACCCGTGGCGTGCCGACCCAGGCCCGAATCCCGGCCGGCGGCATCGTCGAGCGCGAGGTCGGCTTCGAGCTGAACGCCCTGGACGAGGTGCGCCTGGCGCTGCGCAACCCGGATTTCACCACCTCCGCGCGCATGGCCCGTGCGATCAACGATCATTTGGGCGTGCAGGCGGCGGAGGCGGTCGACAGTGCCACGGTCAACCTGGTGGTGCCGGGGAACTGGCGCGGCCGGACGGCGGCCCTTTTGACCGACGTCGAGCGGCTGCTCGTCGTGCCCGATCAGGTGGCGCGCGTGGTCGTCGACGAACACGCCGGCATCATCGTCATGGGCGGCGAGGTGCGCATCAGCGAGGTTGCGGTGGCCCAGGCCAATCTGACCGTCCGCGTCACCGAAGCGCCGCAGGTCTCGCAGCCGGGTGCCTTCGCCGAGGGCGGCGAGACGGTGGTGGTCGACCGCACCCGCGTCGAAGTCGACGACGACGGCGATCACCGCATGGTCCACATGCCGAGTGCGGTCACCTTGAAGGATCTGGTCGATGGCTTGAACACCTTGGGCGTCGGCCCCCGTGACCTGATCGCCATTCTCCAGGCCATCCGCGCTGCCGGTGCGTTGCAGGCCGAGTTGGAGGTGATGTGATGACCGACGCCCTGATGAACGTTGCGGCCCTCGGCGGCCTCGCCCCGGCGAAGCCCGGTCAGCGCCCCGACGCGGACCGGCTGCGCGAAGTGGCGCAGGACTTCGAGGCCATGTTCCTCCACCAGATGCTCTCGGCCATGCGCCAGGGCGCGTCGGAGGACAACCCGCTGGGCGGCCCGGACAGCCCCTTCGGCAGCCTGCTCCAGTCCGAGCAGACCAAGATCATCGCCAAGGCCGGTGGCATCGGGGTCGCCGACGCCATCCTCGCCGAACTCCTCAAGACGCAGGAAGCGCCATGATCAGCGCCCTCGACAAAGCCACCCTCCTGATGACGCTCACCCGTCAGCTCACCCAGGTGCTCGACGCCGAGACCGACATGCTGCGCCGGGTGTCGTTGCAGGGGCTGACCGAAATCCAGGCCGAAAAGCAGGCGCTCAGCGACGTCTACGAGGCCGAGCTGCGCGATCTCCGGCGCAGCCCGGAGATGATCGGGGCACTCGACCAGAGCGTGCGCGTCGAGTTGGAAGCGGCGACGCGGACCTTTCGCGAAGCCGTGCAGCGCAACGTCATGGCGCTCGGCGCCGCCAAGGTCGTGGTCGAGCGCGTCTTGACCTGCATCGCCCAGAGTGCGGTCGCCAATCCGGGCTATCGGCCGGGTGCGGCGCTCGGCCAAGGCGCCCACGGCGCCCACGTCGTCCCCTTCGCCTTGGATCGGCAGTGCTGAGATGTACGGCCTCACCAGCACCATCCGCAATGCGGTTACCGGGTTGCAGGTGTCCCAGGACGGCATCGGCAATGCCGCCAACAACATCTCCAACGCCCACACCAAGGGCTACACGCGCAAGGTCGTCGAGCAGCAGGCCCAGCACATCCTGGGCCTCGGTGCCGGCGTCAAGTCGATCGCCATCACCCGCCAGGTCGACGCCTTCATCGAGACCAATCTGCGCACGCAACTGGGCCTGACCGGGCGCAGCGACACCATCGCCAACTATTCCGAGCGGGTGCAGGGGCTGGTGTTCGGCGATCCGTCCAACCGCAACACGGGCCTCGGCTCGGCCCTCGACCACCTCGCGCACAGCATCGACGTCGCCGCCAACCACCCGGAAAAGGCCGCCCAGCGCATGGCCGTCATCGGGGCCGCCCAGGACGTCTTCAACGAACTGGCGCGGGCCGAGGCCAACACCCAGGAACTCCGCCAGGACGCCGACCGGCGCATCCACGCCAGCGTCCAGCGCCTCAACGTGAACCTCGAGGCGATCCACAACCTCAACACCCAGATCGCCCGCAGCCAGAACCCGGGCGAACTCCTGGACCAGCGCGACATGCTGGTGGCCGAAGTCGCCCGCCAGTTCGAGATCACCACCCACATGATCGACGACAACCGGATCGCGATCTATGGGCCGAGCGGCCAGCCGCTGTTGGAGTACACGCCGCGCGTGCTGGAATACAAACCGGCGGCGACGGTGAATGCCTCGACCACCTTCGGCTCCATCAGCGTCTTCACCCGCGACCCGGCCACCCAACAAATCGATCCGGCCAGCGGGACGGAACTGGTCGGCTTGACCAACCCCAACCTCAAGGGCGAGTTGGGCGGCCTGTTGGAGATGCGCGACCGTGCCCTGCCGGAGCTCTCGGGCCAGCTGCGCGAGCTGGGCCAGATGCTCCGCTTCGCGCTCGATGCGGCGCACAACGAAGCCACGCCCCTGCCGCCGCCGGCGACGTTGACCGCCGCGCGCACCGAGTTCCCGCCGGCGACGTTCGCCGGCACCGCCCATGTCGCGACGGTCGATCCGACGACCGGCGAGGTCACCGAAGTTGGGTCGCTCGATCTGGGCCATCCTGCCTTCGCCGCCGTGACGACGGCCGCAGAGTTCGCCGCCGCACTGAACGCGCAACTCGACCCCGATGTCGTGGCCACCGTCGTCGACGGCCAATTGACGTTGAGCGCGCCGGCCGGACGGGGCTTGGCCATCGCCAACGGCACGGCCGCAATCACCATCGACGGCGACGAGCGCGGCCGCGCTTACGGCTTCTCGCACTTTTTCGGCTTGAACGATTTCGTCACCCAGCCGACCGGCGATCCGACGCGCCTGTTCGTCCGCGGCGACATCGTCGAGGCGCCCGAAAAGCTCGCGAGTTCGATGCTGGACGTCGCCCTCGGCCCCCCGGCTTCGGCAACCCTCGGCGGGGCGGGTGACAATCGCGGCCTGCACGGTCTCGCCGCCGCCCTGGATCGCCCGTTGCGCGCGATCGCCCAGGGCGGCCTGCCAGCGGCCGACACCTCGATGCGCAACTATTTGGCCGACCTCGTCGGCTTTCAGGCGGTGCGGGCCGAGCAGGCGACGCGGGCGGCCTCCAACGACCGCGTCCTGTTCGACGAGCTGGAGTTCCGCAAAGCGGGCGTCTCCGGCGTCAACGTCGACGAGGAAATGGCGCACCTGATGATTTTGCAGCAAGCCTACACCGCGTCCGCGCGGGTGATCACCATTGCCGACCGGCTCTTGGAAGAGCTGCTGTCGATCAAGCGCTAGGAGTTGGCCGATGCTGACCCGAGTTGGCGATCTCGCCCAGAACAACCGCATGACCGGCTACATGCTGCAGACGCAAACGCATCTGCGCACGACCAACGAGCAGATCGCGAGCGGCACCCGCGCCAAGCGTTACGAGGGGCTCGGCAGCGACGCCGCCTTGTTCGTGCGCACCGATTCCGCCCTGCAGCGCACGAGCGGTTTCGTCGCCGAAAACCAGCGCCTCTCCGACCGCGCCGCGGCGATGGACACGGCGATGAGCGACATGATCGACATGGTGACGCGGCTGCGCACCCTTTTGATCCAGCGGCTCGACGCCACCACCGGCGCCAACCTGCCGCTCGACGTCGAGGCCGAGGCGATGACCGAGCAGTTGGCGAGCCTGCTCAACCGCAATGTCGACGGCCGTTTTCTGTTCGCCGGTTCCAAGACCACGGGCGAGCGCCCGGTCCAGCTGCCGGGAGTGCCGATGCTGACGGCCGATCAGGCCGCCTATTACAAGGGGGACGAGCTGCGCCTCGCCGCACGCGTCGACATCGACGTGACGCTCACCTACGGCGTCCATGCCGGTGAAGCCGCCTTCGCCCAGGCCTTCGCCGCCCTCGGCAACGCCAAGGAAGGCCACCAGAGCGGCGACCGGACGATGCTCGCAACCGCCCTCGACTTCGCGAATGCGGCGCTCGACGACATGATCCGCCGCCGCGCCGACCTCAACACCACCACCGCCCGCATCGAAAGCATCACCGCCAGCCAGGAAAGCAGCCTGCTCTATCTGAAGAACACGCTGAGCGACCTGAACGACACCGACATCCCCATGGCGATGAGCCGGATGGCGCTGCACCAGGTCGCCCTGGAAGCGAGCTTCGCCACCATGGCCAAGCTGAGCCGCCTGACCCTGACCGAATATCTCCGTTGAGCCACGCCGTCCTGCCCTGGAGCCCTGACATGACCCCCCATGAAGCCACGCGAAGCGCCGCTTCGACCCTGCCCACCCCGTTCGGGCCGATCGAGACCGACCGCACGGCAACCCTGACCTTTCCCTTGGGGCTGCCCGGCTTTCCGGCGGTCGACCGCTTCGTCCTGACGCCGATCCCCGGCAGCGAGGGGCCGTTCCATCTGTTGCACGGCTTGGGCGAGGAGGCGGTCGACCTCGTCGTCACGCCGCTCGAGACGGTCGCCCCGAGCATCGATCCGGCCGACGTGGCGACGGTGCGCGACGCCCTGCAGATCGACGCCGCGTCCCTCCTGGTGCTGCTGGTCGTCACCCTGCCGGCGAAGGGTTCCGGCCAGAGCCCGATGGTGAACCTAAGGGCGCCGATCTTTGTCGACGTCGACCGGCACATCGCCGTCCAGACCGTCCTGCCCGACAGCCGCTACCCCTTCCGCAAGAGCCTCGTCGCCGCCTGAGGCAAGGGGCCCCGGCAAGACCTGCAGGGTGAAGGCGTCGTCACCGAGCGTGGTGCGGGCGAGGTCCACCAGGTGTTGGTGGTGGGTAAAGAACAGCACCTGCGTGCGGCGGGCCAATTCGGCCAGCGCCCCCAAGCCGATGGCGGCGCGGTCGTCGGAAAACTGCACGAACAGGTCGTCGACGATGAAGGGCAGGGGCGCTGCCCGGTCGAGGTAGAGGTCGAGGGCGGCGAGCCTGAGCGCCAGATAGAGCTGGTCGAGCGTGCCGGTGCTGAGGCCCGTGCGCTCGACCAAGGCCCCGTTCGGCCGCACCGCCACCAAGACGCCCGAAGCCCTGGTGTAGTCCACGGTCAAGCGTTGGAACTCGCCGCCGCTGAGCCGGGCAAAGAGGGCCGACGCCCGTCGCAACAAGGGCGTTTCGTGGGCGTGGCGATAGCTGTCGAGGGAGCGGCGCAGGAGCCTTGCCGTGAGGTCCTGCTCCAGATGGTCTTCGATCGCCCGCGCCACGGCGGCTGCCGCCTCCTCACGGTCGCTCAGCGCTTCGGCCGCGGCGGGCGAGCCGTCCAGACGCGCCAATTCGAGCCGGGCTGCGGCCAACGCCTCTTGCAGGGCTTCTCCCTCGCGCTCGCTGGTGGCCAGCGCCGCTGCGATCTCGTCGGCGGCGAGTTCCAGCGCGATGGCGTCGCGCCCGGCGACCCGTTGCCGCAGGCTCTGGTGGTCCTCACCGGGCGCCAGCCGCGCGAGGCTGGCGGTGGCCTCCGCCGCAACGGCCAGGATCGCGCGCCGCCGGTCGCTCGCGGCAACCGCGGCCCGGAGCGCGGTCAGCGCGTCGACCCCCGCCGCCGACCGCAACGGTGCCAGCTGGGCCTCGATGTCCCGTCGTTGGACCAGCGCGTCGTCGAGGTTCTTGGCCAGCCGTGCTTGCTCCTCTGCCAGCGTGGCCCGCCGCGCCGCCCGCTCCGTCGCGGCACGGCGCGCCGCCAGGAGGGCGGGCTTCACCGCTTCGATCGGCCCCGGCGCCAGCCCGAGATCGGCGGCGAGTTGGTCGGCGAGCGTCTGCACCGCCGCCGCCTCGGCCGCCGCCGCGGCCAGGCGCTCCTGGCCGTCGGCCAGCTCGGCGGCGGCGCCGACGGCCGTGCGCAGCGCCGCCAGGCGATCCTCGGCCGCCTCCAACGGGACATCGGCGGGCAAGCCGAGGGCGGCCATGGCACGGGTCCAGGCGGCGTCGTGCTCGCCGTGCTCGACCGCCCAGGCGGCGCGCTCGCGCAGGAGGCGCTCCTCTTCGCGCACCGCCTCCTGCCAGGCCTCGTCGGCGCGCTGCCAGGCATTCTGCTGCGCGGTCACGTTCGCACGCGCCCGCACCAACGCATCGCCGAGGTCTTCGAGGCTGCTCCCGGCACCCACCTCCTCGCCCTGCTCGGCCAAGGCATGGCGCAGTTGATCAATCAGCGAAGCCGTGCGCCGGGCAACCCGGGCGGCGATCCGGGCCGTTTCTTCGTGCTCGGCGCGGCATTGGATCACGCGGGCGGCGGCCTCGCGCCAGGCAGGGGCCCGCGCCAGCGTGACGCCCGCGAGCGGCGTGCCCTCGCTCGCTTCTTGCCAGGCCGCGGCCGTGGCCGCCCGCATCGTCGCGAGTTCCTCGAGCCGGGCCTCCAGGCCAGCGAGATCCTGGCTTTGCCGCGCGTGCTCGGCGCGGTCGGCCGCAAGGCGCGCCAAGGTGTCGGCCTGGGCAAAGCGCTGGTCGGCCAGCGCATCCGCCCGTGCCATCGCCCGCTCGACCGCCTCGGCAGCTGCCGCATCGGGGGGCGGTGGTGCCGTCCGGGCGGCGTCGCGAAACCGCTGCCAGGCCGTGTCGCGCGCGGCCCGCACCGCCGCCAATGCCACAGCGTCGAGCACCTCGACCGCTTCCTCCACCGCGCCCATGCGGGCGGCCAAGGCGTTGCGGCTCGCGCGCAGCGTCGCCGCCTGGGCCACGAGCGCCTGCGTCTCGGCCTCGGCCGCTTCGACCGCGCGGCGCCAGTCGGCTTCCTGGTCGAGCGACGGCAGATCGGCAAGGCGCAGGTCCCAGGCGGGGCCGGGCCAGGGTGCCAAGCGCTCCAGCGCGTCGTCGAGCCGGCGCCGCGCCATCGCCTCGGCATCGGCCGCCGCCTCGGGGTCGAGCCCGCTGGTGCGGTAGGCATCGAGCTGGGCCTTGGCGGCGTCGAGCGCGGTCGCATCGACCGGCGGTCCCAGGGCGTTGCGGCGCGCCGCCGCCTGGGCGACCGCCGTCGTCTGTTCCGCCAGCCGCAGCTCCAGGTCGCGCCGCCGCTCCGCCAGGGTTCGACGTGCCTGCCAAAGCGCCTGCGCCCGCTCGATCGAAGCCGCGGGCGGCACCCCGAGGCCGTCGTCGAAGCGCGTCCCGGCGCGCCGCAAGGCCGCCTCCAGCCCCATCTTTGCCGCGTCGATGCGCTGCAACAGGGCCGGGCGTGCGGCCGCTTCGCGCGCGACCACGGCCGCCCGGTCGAGAAAGGCATCGAGTTCCGCCGCCCGGCCGAGCAGCGGGGCGTCGTCCGGCCATGAGGTCAACAGCGCGTCGAGTTCGGCCAGCCGTGCGGTCGTCTGGGCGATGGTTTGCTCGGCCAGGCTCAGCCCCTCCAACGCCGCTGCCAGCGTGGCGGCGGCGTCCTCGGGCAGGAGCGGGGCGTCGAGCAAGGCCAAGGCCTCGGCTTCGGCCCGCTCCAACCGGGCCAGCGGCTCCAGGACGCGCCGCGCCAGCTCGATCTCGGCGGCGGTCCGCTGCTGCTGGCGCCGCGTCTCGCGCCAAGCGTTCCACTGGGCTTCGAGGCTCGCCACCCGCTCGAGCTTGACGCGATAGGCGGGGGCCAGGAGCCACGCCTGCTTCAGCCGTGCCTCTGCGCTCTGCCACCGCACGAGGCCCTGGTCGGCGCGGCGCGAGGCCTTGCGGGTCGTCCCGAAGGCGTCGCCCGCTTCCGTTTCCAGCTGGCGGATGGCGGCCTCGAGCCGGGTCAGACCGGACGAGGCGGCAAAGAGCAGGCCCGCAATGTCGGCCTCGCCGTCGACCATCCGCTGGCCGCCCCGGCGCAGCGCCTCGTCGTCGAGGGCGAAGGCGTGCTCGAAGCGCTCGCGGCCCAGATTGGCGAGCCAGGCCTCCAGCCGGGCTGGGTCGAGCGGGCGCTCGTCGCCCTCCAGCTCCGCGTCGAGCAGCGTGTTCTTGCGGCCCTTGCGCCGCACGGCACAGAGCGTCTCGCCGTCGCGCTCCAGGGCGAAGCCGATGCGCAATTGCCGCTGGTCGATGGCAAAGCCCATCGGCGTGCGTTCGGGGATGCCGAACAGCGCGTCGCCGATGGCGCGTCTGGCCGTGCTCTTGCCGGCGGCGTTGGGCCCAAAGATCAGGTGCAGGTCCGACGCGCCGGCGGGAAAGCGAAGCGTCGTCTCCCGCAGGGCGCCATAGGCGAGGAGGTGCAGTTCAGCCAGCCGCATCCGCCTCACTCGCGGCGTCTTCGAGCAGGCTCCGCGCGGCGGCGATGCGGGCCCGAAGGAAGTCCCCATGATCGCCCGCGAACAAGGCGGCGAGCGGCCCGCTCTCGAGCTGGGCGACGACCTCGGCTGGGACCCGGCGGCGGATCTCGGCGACCTTTTGGGCCAGATAGCCGGCGATCTCGTCGCTCGCGGCGAGCCTGGCCAAGGCGGCCTCCAGCTCGGCCACGGCGTCGTCGGCGAGGTGCGGCGGTGTCGCGGCCGGGGCGGCGAGGGCGAGCTCCAGCGTCTCGATCACCGTTCGGGGCGAGGTGGTCAGGGCCAAGGCCTGCAGCCGGTCGCCGAGCCGCCGCCGGTCGGCCGTAAGCGCGCTCGCGAGCGGCGTGCGGCCGCGCAGCGACGGCCTTGCCACCACCAGTTCGACGTTCGCCACAAGCGATGCCGTGTCCAGGTGCAGCGCCTCCAGGACCCGCGCCTCCACCGTCTCCAGTTCGACCACGCCCGTGAGGTCGATCCGCGGCCGCAGCCAGCGCACGACGTCGAGCGGGACCGGGCGCACCGCCACGACATGTTGGTCCTCGACCTCGACTTCGACCGCCCCCTTCGCCCCGGTCTCGTTGGCGTGGCGGCCCTGCAGACAGCCCGGATAGACCACCCACGGCCGTTCGTGGCGCACGGCGAAGCCGTGGACGTGGCCCAGCGCCCAGTAGTCGTAGCCCTTGGCCACCAGCTCCTGGAGCGTGCAGGGCGCATAGGGGGCATGGCCCTCGGCGCCGTCGAGCGCGGTGTGCAGCACGCCGATGTTGAGCCAGCCCGCGGCCGGCGGCGGGTAGTTGGCCGCGAGGTTGGTCGTCACCTGGCGCTCGGCGAAACCCTGCCCGTGCAGGACCGCGCGCCAGCGCTCCAGCTTCACGCTGCTGGGCGCGCGGGTGGCGAGTTCGTGGACGTGGGCGGGCCAGCGCAGCAGCGGCGTCACCTCGCTCTCGGCGTCGTGATTGCCCCTCAGCCAAACCAACGGGATCGCCGCTTCGGCCAGGCGGTTCACCTCGCGCACGAACCAGAGGCCCGTGTGGACGTCGGGCCAGGCACCGTCCCAAAGGTCGCCCGCGATCACGACGAAGGCCACGCGCTTGTCGAGCGCATGGTCGATCAGCCGAACGAAGGCGCGGCGGGTGGCCGCCCGCACGAGCGTGCGGGCCTCGTCGTCGCCGCCGAGGTCGAGATTGGCCAGCGGCGAATCGAGATGCAGGTCGGCGGCGTGGAGAAAGCTGAAGCGGTTCATGAAGACCCCGCGCGACGGCGGCCGCACCAAAGCCCAGGCCGCCCAGATCCAAGCCGCGCGGCCGCGCGTATAAGGGTCAGGAGGGACGAGACATGGCCAGACATCCGCATCACGACACCGCGCGCCGGGCTGCCCTGTTGCAGTGGTTCGCCCATGAACTCCGCAGCCACGCCAAATTGGCCAAGGATCGCGACGCCGCCCATCTGGT
This sequence comes from Geminicoccaceae bacterium, assembly GCA_007694015.1. GTDB lineage: Bacteria > Pseudomonadota > Alphaproteobacteria > Geminicoccales > Geminicoccaceae > RECO01. The sequence goes on along the minus strand of RECO01000161.1, from coordinate 19,347 downwards.
GCGCGATCTGGAGCGCCTCGCCGCGACGCTCCTGGTCAAAGGCAGGCGGACCCAGCTGCAACCGTCGCCCGCGCGCTGAGGCTGGCGCCGTCGGACGTTTGGCATCCGGCGGCGCCCTTGCCCTGGCAGGATCCCGCCGCCGCCCTGTCCGTCGCGCCCCGCTAACCCGTTCGCCACTTCGTCAAAAGCGCGGCGAGGCCGGGCCGGTATCGCCACCGAAACGGCCGATATTGGTGATGAATTGCTCGACGATGGTCATTTCGTTGCCGCCGGTGGGCGTGATGTCGCGTTCGGGCGTCACTTCGCGCGCGTCGGCCAAATCGAAGCGATCGACCCCGGCCACGATGCCGCGCTCGTCGAACCGCACCCGCACCACGTCCTGCGAGGCCAGCCGCCGGTTGAAAAAGGTCTCTTCCTCGACCCGCCGGCCGACATAATACCAGGTGTCGTCGTCGAAGCTGGCCAGCGCCGAGGGCGAGCCGAGCAGGTTGACCACCTCGGCCTTGGTCGACATGCCGGGCCGGATGCGATTGACGTCGTCCTCGATCAACCGGTGCCCGTGGTTGATCACCGTGGTATTGCAGGCCGCGAGCAGCACCGCCAGGGCGGCCACGCCGACGACACGGTAGAGGCGGCTGCGGAACGACGCGGCAACGACCGCCATGTTACGAACCTCGAAGGAAGATTTGCAGTGAACCCGTCCTGGCTAGCACGCTTGACCCAACAGGGCAAAAACCTCCTCGGCGGCGGCCGCGCGCGGCGGACGGCGATGCGCCAGGCGGAAATCCTCTACGCCCGCGCCGTAGCACAGTCGCGCCTGCCCACCCTCTACACGGTCCACGGCATCCCGGACACCCACGACGGCCGCCTGGAGGCGATCCAACTGCACGTCATCCTGCTGCTCCGGCGGTTGCAGCGCGGGGCGCCGGAGCAGCAGGCGGTCGGCCAAGCCCTGTTCGACGTGCTGTTTCGCGACGTCGACAATTCGTTGCGCGAAGGCGGCGTCGGCGATCTCTCGGTCGGCAAGTGGATCAAGAAGATCGCCCGCCAGTTCTACGCCCGCGCGGCGGCGGTCGAGGCGGCCTTGGAGACCCGGGATCGCGCCACGCTCGGCGAAGTGCTGACCGACAACGTCTATGCCGGCAACGTGGCACCGGAACGGGTGGCGGGCCTGGTCGACTACCTGCTCGATCTCGATGCCCAACTGGCGACGGCGGCGACGGGTGCGGCGACGGGGAACGACCCCGTCGAGGCCTTGCATTTTCCCGGGCCGACGGCTAGGCAGCCGGGCTCGATTGCGGTGACGGCGCCAGCGACCGGCTCGACCGCAATCCAAACCACGCCTCGAGGCGGCCGGGTGCCGGGTGCCCCCAATGAGGGCCGGGCGCCCTGATAAGGGGCGGGGTGCTCCGATGAGCACTGGGTGCCCTGATGAGGAGACGGGATCGACGATGAGCGGCGCGTTGCCCTTCAGCCGCAAGGCCACATTGCGCGCCGAACGGCCGGCGGAGAGCTTCGTGCTGTCGCCGTCGGCGGCGGAGATGGCCGCGTTGGCGGCGGCACTCGACCTGGTCGCGGTGCGGGCACTCACGCTCGAGGGGTCGTTGGAACGGGTCAGTGGCGGCTTCGCCTGGCAGGGGCGGCTGGAGGCCCTGGTCGTGCAGCGCTGCGTCGTAACCCATGCGCCGGTCACGCAAAGGATCGCCGTGCCGGTCGGGCGCCGCTTCGTCGTCGCCGCCGCGCCGGCGACGGCGGACGTCGAGGTCGACCCCGATGCGGACGAGATCGACTACGTGCCGACGGGGGAGGTCGATCTCGGAGCCGTGGCGGTGGAGGAATTGAGCCTCGCCCTCGACCCCTATCCACGGACGCCCGACGCCGATGCGGTGGTCGCGCGCTACGCCCCCGAGGACACGGCCGCCGGCAGCGAGCGCGCCAACCCCTTTGCGGCGCTTGCACAGCGCCGTTTCGACGCCTAACAACCCCCGATCAACCAAGGAAATGTACGATGGCGGTCCCCAAGAGGAAAGTGACGCGCTCGAAGCGCGACATGCGGCGCTCGCACCTGGCACTGGTGGCGTCCAATCTGGTCGAGTGCACCAATTGCGGCGAGTTGAAGCGGCCGCACCACGTCTGTGGGGCTTGTGGCTTCTACGACGGCCGTGAGGTGGTCGTGGCCAAGCCCGAAGCCGACGCCGAAGACGACGCGGCCTGAGCCGTGGCGCCCAGCGCCATCACCATCGCCCTCGACGCCATGGGCGGCGAGGCCGCCCCGCGCGCCGTGATCGACGGTGCGGCGAAGGTGGCGCCGCGCCACGGTGCGTTGCATTTCCTGGTCTTTGGCGACGAGGCGCGGGTGCGTCCCCTGGTCGATGCGCACCCGGCGCTGCGCGACCGCTGCGACATCCGGCACACCAGCGAGGTGGTGGCCGACGACGCCAAGCCGAGCACGGCGCTGCGTCAGGCCAAGGGCTCGTCGATGCGGCTCGCCATCGAGGCGGTGCGCAATGGCGAGGCCCAGGCCGCCGTCTCCAGCGGCAACACGGGCGCCTTGATGGCGATGGCCAAGGTGCTGCTCCGCACCCTGCCGGGGATCGACCGGCCGGCGATCGCCTCGGTCATGCCGGCGTCGAAGCGGCGGGTGGTCATGCTCGACCTCGGCGCCAATGCCGAGTGCGATGCGACCAACCTCGTGCAGTTCGCGCTGATGGGGGCGGTGTTCGCCCGTGCCGTGCTCGACGTCGAAGACCCGACCGTGGCGCTGTTGAACATCGGCACCGAGGCGCTGAAGGGCGACGAGGTCGTGCAGGAAGCGGCGCGCCGGCTCCGCGCCGGTGAATTGCCGATCCGCTTCGAAGGCTTCGTCGAGGGCACGGGCCTGATGGCCGGTACCGTCGACGTGGTGGTCACCGACGGCTTCACCGGCAACGTGGCGTTGAAGGTGGCGGAGGGCACGGCGCGGCTGATCGTCGACCGCGTGCGCACCGCGTTCAAGGACAGTTGGGTTGCCGGTCTCGGCTACGTGCTGGCGCGGCGGCGGTTCGATCTGCTGAAGCGCCAGCTCGACCCGCAGCACCACAACGGGGCCATGTTCCTCGGGCTCGGCGGCATCGTCGTCAAAAGCCACGGCTCCGCCAACGACATCGGCCTCGCCAACGCCATCGGCGTCGCCGCCGATCTCGTTCGTGGCGGCACCAACGAGCGGATCATGCGCGAATTGGAGCACCTGGGAGCACCTCCCATGCAACGAGTGGCGTCTTGATGTTTCATGCCGTGGTCGAGGGTTGGGGCGCCTACGTGCCCGCACATCGCGTCGGCAACGACGAGTTGCCGGCGCAACTGGAGACTTCCGATGCGTGGATCCGAAGCCGCACCGGCATTCGCCAGCGCTATCTGGCAGCCGACGGCGAGCTGACCTCCGATCTCGCCGTCAAGGCGGCCGAAGCCGCCCTGGTGCGGGCCGGGATCGGGGCCGATGCGGTCGACCTGATCGTGGTCGCCACCTCGACGCCCGACCACACCTTCCCCTCGACCGCGACGGCGGTGCAGCGAAAGCTGGGTGCTGGCCCCGGCATCGCCTTCGATCTGCAAGCGGTCTGCGCCGGCTTCGCCTACGCGCTCACCGTCGCCGACCAGTTCATCCGCCTGGGCCAAGCGCAGACGGCGCTGGTGATCGGTGCGGAAACCTTCTCCCGCATTCTCGATTGGGAGGATCGCGGCACCTGCGTCCTCTTTGGTGACGGCGCCGGGGCGCTGCTCCTGCGGGCGGCACCGGGGCCGGGAGCGCCCGATCAGCGGGGCGTGCTCGCGAGCTATCTCTCGGCCGATGGCCGCCACTACCACGACCTCTACGTCGATGGCGGCCCGTCCTCGACCCAGACGGTCGGCCATCTCCGGATGAACGGTCAGGAGGTGTTCCGCCACGCGGTCACGATGCTTTCGACGTCGGTGCACGCGGTGATGGAGCGCGCCGGTCTGCCGCTCGAGGCGATCGACTGGCTCGTGCCGCACCAGGCCAACAAGCGCATCATCGACGCCGTCGGCAAGAGGCTGCATCTCGGCGATGACAAGGTGGTCGTGGCGGTCGATCGCCACGCCAACACGTCGGCCGCGTCCATTCCGCTCGCCCTCGATCTGGCCGCCGCCGACGGCCGGTTGCAGCCGGGTCATCTGGTGGTCGTGAACGCCATGGGCGGCGGCTTTGCCTGGGGGGCCGTGGCGCTGCGCTGGTAGTTCTGCCGCCGCCCCGGGCGGTCTTTCGCGAACGATCTTGACCCGTTGACCGAACGTCTTGTGAACGTTAGTTTTTTCTCCGTTATCCACGATGGACATCGACGATGACGGAGCGGACGATCACCCGGGCGGATCTGGCGGAGGCCGTTTACCAGGAGGTAGGCTTGTCACGCAGCGAGTCCGCCACCTTGGTGGACTCCTTGTTGGACCAAATTGCGGATTCCCTGCTCAGCGATGGGGCGGTCAAAATCTCGGCCTTCGGCTCCTTCGTCGTGCGATGGAAGGGGGAGCGGGTCGGCCGCAACCCCAAGACCGGCGAGGAAGTGCCCATCGCCCCAAGGCGCGTCCTCGTCTTTCGCGCGTCGCAAGTGCTGAAGGACCGTCTCAACGCCGCCCACGAGAGCGAGGCTGCGTCATGACCGAGCCCGTGCCGCACGACACCGCGAGTCCTCGCGACGGTGGCCGCACCACCAAGTCGGCCGCCGCGTTCCGCACCATCAGCGAGGTGGCGACCGACCTCGACGTCGCCCAGCACGTCCTGCGCTTTTGGGAGAGCAAATTCCCTCAGGTGCGGCCGCTGAAGCGCGGCGGCGGGCGGCGCTACTATCGCCCGGAAGACGTCGATCTACTGCGCCAGATCCGCTCGCTGCTCTACGACGAGGGCTACACCATCAAGGGCGTGCAGAAGCTCATGAAGGCCAAGCGCGGCCAGCGCGACGAGGTCGCCGCGGGTGCTGCGGCGCCGGTCGAGACGGCCGAGGACGACGGCGACGAGCAGCGCACGCTGCGTCGCCTCCGGCGCCAACTCGTTGGTTTGCGCGACCGCCTGCGGCACGCGGCCCAGTAAGGGCGGCCGGGTGCGGAGCGCATTGCACGGGCGCCACCCACCCGCTATAGAGCCCGCGTCGGAGCGTAGCGCAGCCTGGTAGCGCACTTGTCTGGGGGACAAGGGGTCGTGGGTTCAAATCCCGCCGCTCCGACCATCGCGGGCTCTCCCACGCGTCGCCGCGCTCAGCGCCGGCGCTGCAGCACCTCCTCGATCAAGGCCCGGGTCGGCGGCGGCAGGTCCTGGCCGTCGGCCTCGCCTTGCAGCACCGGCAGGATGCGCTTCGCAAGTTGCTTGCCGAGTTCCACGCCCCACTGATCGTAGCTGTTGAGCCCCCAGATCTGGCCCTGGACGAAGATGACGTGCTCGTAGAGCGCGAGCAGCCGGCCGAGCGCGTAGGGGGTCAGCTCGTCGTAGACGATGGTCGTCGTCGGCTGGTTGCCGGCGAAGAGCTTGTGCGGCAGCATCGCTTCGAGTGCTTCGCCCGTGAGCCCTTGCGCTTCGAGCTCGTGCCGCGCTTCCTCGGGCGTCTTGCCGAAGGCGAGGGCCTCGGTCTGCGCCAGACAGTTGGCGAGCAGCCGGAGGTGATGGTCGCCGAGCGCCGTGGTGCTGCGGGCCGCGACGATGAAGTCGGCCGGAACCAGTTCGGTGCCCTGGTGCAGAAGCTGGAAGAACGAATGCTGGCTGTTGGTGCCGGGCTCGCCGAACAGGATCGGCCCCGTCGCGTAGTCGACGCGATGCCCGTCGCGGCGCACCGACTTGCCGTTGCTCTCCATGTCGGCCTGCTGGAGATAGGCGGCGAGCCGGGCGAGACGCTGGTCGTAGGGCAGGATGGCGTGGGTGCCGGCACCGAGGAAATTCCGGTTCCAGATGCCGACCAGGCCGAGCAGCACCGGCAGGTTTTCCGCCAGGGGGGCCGTGCGGAAGTGCTCGTCCATGGCGTGCGCGCCGTCCAACAGCTCGACGAAGCGCGGGTAGCCGACGGCGAGCATGATCGGCAGGCCGATGGCCGACCAGAGCGAGTAGCGCCCGCCGACCCAGTCCCAAAAGCCGAACATCGCGTCCGGGTCGATGCCGAAGGCGCGCACGGCCTCCTCGTTGGTCGAGACCGCCACCATGTGGCGGGCGACCGCGGCCTCGTCGCCGAGCCGCTCCACCAGCCAGCTTCGCGCCGAGCGGGCATTGGTCATGGTCTCGTCGGTGGTGAAGGTCTTGGAGGCGACGATGAAGAGGGTCTCTGCCGGATCGAGGTCGCGGCAAACCTGCTGCAGGTGCGAATCGTCCACGTTCGAGACGAAATGGACGCGCAAGTCCGCCGTGCCGTAGGGCCAAAGCGCTTCGGTCACCATGGCCGGGCCCAGGTCCGAGCCGCCGATGCCGATGTTGACGACGTTGGTGATGCGGGCACCGGTGTGGCCGAGCCAGCGGCCCTCGCGCACGTCGCCCGTGAACCGCTCCAGCCGCTCCAGCACCGCAAGCACGTCGGGCATCACGTCTTGACCATCGACCTGCATCGGCCGGCCCGAGCGGTTGCGCAAAGCGACGTGGAGGACGGCGCGGTCTTCGGTCGTGTTGATGCGCTCGCCGCGGAACATCGCGTCCCGCCACGCTTCGAGGTCGGTGGCGCGGGCAAGCTCCAAGAGCAGCGCCAAGGTCTCCGACGAGAGGCGTTGCTTGGAGAGATCGACCAGGAGATCGTCGAGGCGAAAGGCGAAACGTTGGGCGCGGCGTGCGTCGGCGGTGAACAGCTCCCGCAGGTGACGATCACGGTGCTTGCCGGCGTGCAGCTCCAGGGCTTCCCAAGCAGCCATCCGGGTCAAATCGGTCATGGTTGGTGCGTCCTCCAGCGTCGGGCGTGGCCTCGTTGCCGGGATCATACACGAGGTGTTGCCCCGGGTGAGCAGGGTCGTCTCAAAGGTCGAGGCCGCCACGTGTTGCCCGCTCGAACGCCAACGCGGCGCCCAGCACCGCCTCGTCGGCACCCTTGGGGCCGATGAGCTGCAGCCCGATCGGCAGGCCGTCGCCGTCGAAGCCCGCGGGCACGCTGCAGGCGGGTTGTTGCGTCAGGTTGATCGGGTAGCTGAACCCGGCCCACTGGATCCAGCGCTCCAGGTTGCTTTCAGCTGGCAGCTCGAGGCCCGCCTCGAACGCCGTGAGGGCCGTGGTCGGCGAAACCATGAGATCGATCTCGGCGGCGAAGAGCCCCTCGACGGCGGCGCCGAAGGCGGCCCTGGCCCGGCTCGCGTCCATGAAATCGTCGAGGGTGAGCCTCGCCCCCGCGCGGGCGATGTCGCCGAAGCCCGGATCGATGCGATCGCGCCGGGCGGCATCGACCGCCCGCAACCGCTGCGCAGCACCCGCGTACCAATGCACGCGAAAGACTTCGTAAAGACCGTCCTGCGGCAGGCTGACCGGGACCACCTCGGCACCCAGGTCGGTCAAGACCGCAAGCGCACGGTGAAAGCCCGACGCGACCTCCGCCGCCACCTCGCCCGAGGGCGGGGTGGACCAGATGCCGATGCGGAGCCCCCGGAGATCACCGTCGAGCGCCGCTGCATCCACCGCCGCCGCCCAGCTCTGGTGCCAGTCGCGCGGATCGGGCTGGCTCATCACGGCGAGCATCGCCGCCGCGTCCTCGACGCTGCGGGTCATCGGCCCCAAATGGGATACGGTGCCGAAGAAACTCAGCGGGTGGGCCGGCACGCGGCCGAAGGTCGGCTTGATGCCGACGATGCCGGTGAACGAGCAGGGAATGCGGATCGAGCCGCCGCCGTCGGTGCCGATGTGCAACGGCCCGCAGCCGGTGGCGGCAGCGACCGCGGCACCGCCGCTGGAGCCGCCGGGGGTCCGCTCCGGGTTCCAGGGGTTACGGGTAATGCCGGTGAGCGGGCTGTCGGTGACGGCCTTCCAGCCGAATTCGGGCGTCGTCGTCATGCCGAGCAGTACGGCCCCGGCGGCGCGCAGATGGGCGACCGCCGGCGCGTCCTCGTCGGCTGGGGTGTCGGCCGTGGTGAGGCTGCCGTGGCGGGTCGACCAGCCCTCGACGTTGACGATGTCCTTGACCGAAGTGGGCACGCCGTCGAGCGGACCGAGCGGGGTGCCCGCGCGATAACGCCGCTCAGCGGCCAACGCCTGCGCGCGGGCACCCACGGCATCGACGAAGCGAAAGCCGTTACAGGTGCGGTCGACCGTTTCGATCCGGGCCAAGACGGCGTCGACCGCCTCGACCGGCGACAGCGTCCGGGTCGCGTAGGCTTCCACCAGCGCACGTGCGGACAGCCGACACGGTTCGGGTGCGTCATCCAGGGGGGTGATTGGGACCATTTCGACGTCTCCTCTGCCCGTGCGCGCGTCCATAGTAGTGCCACGGCCGTTGCGGGTGAAAAGGCCGAAGCGGAACGCCGGACCACTGCTCGGGCTTGGCCATGGCCGTGGCGGGATCGAGAACGTGGCAGGATTGCATCGCTCTTGGGTTTTAGCGTTGACTTGGATGTCGCAAGGGGTGCCCTAACCACTCGGCTACGGCTACGAAGAGTTGCGTGCATGGAGTTTGTTGCGCCCCCAAGACGAGGCAGAGATGGTCATGCGTTGGATCCTTTTGGCTGCGGTAATGCTGTTGGTGCCGATGGCGCCGAGCGCAGGCTCGGCACAGGAGAGCCAGGCTACGGTCTTGCCGGTCTATCGGCTCAACCCTGGCGACGTGGTGCGGGTCTCGGTTTGGCGGGAAGACGAACTCCTGCGTGAGGCGCGCGTGCAGCCGGACGGCTCGATCTCCTATCCCTTGGTCGGCACCGTCCCCGCCGCGGGCCGTTCGCCGGCCGAGGTTGCCGACGACATCCGGGACCGGCTCGCGGCGTTCATCCCCGACGCGGTGGTGACGGTCGAGTTGCTGGAGGCCCAGGGCTATCGGGTGTTCATCGTCGGCGAGGTCAACCGGCCGGGCGAGTACCAGCTCTCCCAGCCGGTGACGGTGATGCAGGCGTTGAGCATCGCCGGCGGGCTGACGCCCTTCGCCGGGCAGCGCAACATTCGCATCCTGCGGGTGCAGGAGCAGCAGATGAACATCTTCTTCGATTTCCGGGCGGTCGCCCGCGACGGGCAGTTGGAGAAGAACATCTTCCTCGAAGCCGGCGACACCATCATCGTGCCGACCAGCTTCTTCTGACCAAGGGGCACGCGGCGCTCAGGCTGCCCCTGGCTCTTCGACGCGCCGGAGGAACGCGCGGAGCTGCCGCGTGACCACCTCTGGCGCTTCGGCGTGGGGCCAGTGACCGGCTTCGGGTAGCCGCTCGATCACCACCTGGGGCAGCCGGGCTTGCAGGGCAGCTTCGCCCGTCGCGTCGACATAGGCGCTTTGGCCGCCGACGATGGCGAGGGCAGGGCCGTCGAACACCGCCTCGGTGGCGGGAAAGCCGATCAGCGTCGGCATGGCGCGGGCGATGGCGTCGAGGTTCACCCGCCAGCGATACCCGCCGCCGTCACGGACGAGGTTCTGCAACAGAAAGTGGCGGAGTGCCGTGTTGGGGATCGCCGGGGCGAGGGCTTTGTCGGCCTCGGCGCGGTTGCGCAGCGTGGATAGGTCGAGCCCCTGCAGCGCCCGCACGGGTGCCTCGTGGTCGTTCGGGTAGGTCACGGGTGCGATGTCGACCACGACGAGCCCGGTGACCCGCTCGGGTTCGCGCAACGCCAGCTGCATGACGACCTTGCCGCCCATCGAGTGGCCGATCATGCAGGCGCGCTCGATGCCGAGATGCGCGAGGGTGAGGCGCACGTCGTCCGCCATGTCGGCGTAGCGCATCGCGGAAGCCCAGGGCGAGGCGCCGTGGTTGCGCAGATCGATCAGCACCACCCGGTGGGCGGCGGCGAGCTGTTCGGCGATGGTCTGCCAGTTGCGTCCAGCGCCGAGGAGGCCGTGCAGGATGACCACGGCGGGGCCGGTTTCGCCGACGATGCGCGCGTCCAAGAGCATGGGCCCGCCCGCCCGTTCGTCCGCCATCGTCGTTTTGCCCACTTTCTCCATAGCTCACCCTCCCAGCCCATTTCCAACCACCTTGGTGGCGACGGCCATAGCCGTCGCCTCGGGGGTTTCGAAGGGGGCCAAAAGCCCCCTTCGCCTTCCCTCTGCCTTCCCTCTGCCTGGCCTTCTTCCGGGCTTTGCCCGGCCTTCGACGTACCGCGCCGCGCCGCCCGCGCTGGGCCCCGCGTTGACACTTGCGGGCCCACTCCTTACATCCGGGCAGCGCGTCGGGCGGCTCTCAAGGGTCGTGGTGCGACGTTTCCCAACACGCCTTGAAGGCTCAAAAGACCCTCGAAAAGGCCCCGCGAGAGGAAAGAGACCATGTTCGGCGCGTTCGCCAAGCGGCTGTTCGGGTCCGCCAATGATCGGATCGTCAGCGGTTTTCGCAAGACGGTCGAGCAGGTCAACGCCCGCGAGGCGGCGATGGCGGCGTTGGACGATGCGGCGCTGCGTGGCCAGACCGACGTGTTGCGGTCGCGGTTGGCCGCCGGCGAGACTCTCGACGACGTGTTGGTGGATGCCTTTGCCACGGTGCGCGAAGCGGCCAAGCGGACGCTGCATCAGCGGCACTACGACGTGCAGTTGATCGGCGGCATGGTGCTGCATCAGGGCAAGATCGCCGAGATGAAGACCGGTGAGGGCAAGACCCTGGTCTCGACCCTGGCCACCTATTTGAACGCGCTGGATGGCAAGGGCGTGCACGTCGTCACCGTCAACGACTATCTGGCGCGGCGCGATTCCGCTTGGATGGGGGCGATCTACCAGTTCCTCGGCTTGTCGGTGGGCTGCGTGGTGCCGGGCATGGACGACGAGGCCCGCCGTCAGGCCTATGCCTGCGACGTGACCTACGGCACCAACAACGAATACGGCTTCGACTATCTTCGCGACAACATGAAGTTGACCAAGTCGCGGATGGTGCAACGCCCGTTCAACTTCGCCATCGTCGACGAGGTGGACTCGATCCTGGTCGACGAGGCGCGGACCCCGTTGATCATCTCGGGTCCGGCCGACAGCTCCTCGGAGCTGTACAAGGTCGCCAACGGCTTGATGCCGACCTTGGAGCCATCCGACTACGAGATCGACGAAAAGCAGAAGGCCGTGTCGCTGACCGACGTCGGCGGCGAAAAGATCGAGGCCAAGCTGCGCGAACTGGGTCTGCTCAGGAGCGAAGACCTTTACGACATCGAGAACGTGACCCTGGTCCACCACGTCCAGCAGGCGTTGCGCGCGCACAAGATGTTCACGCGCGACGTCGACTACCTGGTGCGCAACGGCAAGGTCGTCATCGTCGACGAGTTCACCGGCCGGATGATGGAAGGGCGCCGTTATTCCGACGGCCTGCACCAGGCCTTGGAGGCCAAGGAAGGCGTCGAGATCCAGCCGGAGAACCAGACGCTCGCGTCGGTCACCTTCCAGAACTATTTCCGCCTCTACCCGAAGCTCGCCGGCATGACCGGCACGGCGATGACCGAGGCGGCCGAGTTCTCCGAGATCTACAAGCTCGACGTGGTCGAAATTCCGACCCACCGGCCGATGTCGCGCACGGACGAGGACGACGAAGTCTATCGCACGCAGCGCGAAAAGACCGACGCCATCGTCGCCGACATCAAGGCGGCCCACGAAAGCGGCCAGCCGGTCCTGGTCGGCACGGTCAGCATCGAGAAGTCGGAAAAGCTTTCGGCGGAGCTGAAACAGGCGAAGGTGCCGCACAACGTGTTGAACGCCCGTTACCACGAGCAGGAAGCGTTCATCGTGGCGCAGGCGGGCCGGCCCGGTGCCGTGACGATCGCCACCAACATGGCGGGCCGCGGTACCGACATTCAGCTCGGCGGCAATGCCGAACTGCGCATCCAGCAGGAATTGGGCGCCGAGCCCGATCCGGCGCAGGCCGAGGCGATCCGCGCTGAGGTGGCGGCCGACCACGAAAAGGTCATTCGCGCGGGCGGGCTCTACGTCATCGGCACCGAGCGGCACGAGAGCCGCCGGATCGACAACCAGCTGCGCGGCCGCTCCGGCCGCCAGGGCGACCCCGGCCGCTCCAAGTTCTTCCTGGCGCTCGACGACGACCTGATGCGCATCTTCGGCTCCGACCGCATGGACGGGCTGTTGACCAAGCTCGGCCTGCAGGAGGGCGAGGCCATCGTCCATCCCTGGATCAACAAGGCCTTGGAGAAGGCGCAAAAGAAGGTCGAAGCGCGCAACTTCGAGATCCGCAAGAATCTCCTGAAGTTCGACGACGTGATGAACGACCAGCGCAAGGTCGTCTACGAGCAGCGGCTGGAACTGCTCGACGCCGACGACGTCGCCGACGACGTGAAGGCGATGCGCCACCAGGTCATCGAGGACCTCGTGGCGAAATGCATTCCCGAGAAGGCCTATGTCGAGGAATGGGACATCGAGACGCTCGCCAAGGAGTGTCAAGGCGTGCTCGCCCTCGATCTGCCGATCGCCGAATGGGCGGCCGAGGACGGCATCGCCGAAAACGAGATCAAGGCCCGCATCCTCGATGCGTCCGACCGCTACATGGCGCAGCGCACCGTCGACCTCGGCGGCGAGGTGATGAAGGCGGCGCAAAAGAGCCTCCTCTTGCAAATCCTCGACCATCTCTGGAAGGAGCACCTGCTGCAGCTCGACCATCTGCGCCAGGGCATCCATCTGCGCGGCTTCGGCCAGCGCGATCCGTTGAACGAGTACAAGCGCGAAGCCTTCGAGCTGTTCGAAGCCATGCTCGTCAATCTGCGCAAGACGACGACGCAGGTGCTCTCGCACATGGACATCCGCCAGCCCGAGCCACCGCCACCGCCGCCGCCGATCGAGCAGCGGCAACCGGCGATGGCTGGGGCTGGGGCTGGGGCCGGCGCTGGGGCAGGGGCCGCAGCCGGTGCGGTCATGGCCGGCCAGCCCGGCGACTGGGGCAAGGTGCCGCGCAACGCGCCGTGCCCCTGCGGTTCCGGCAAGAAGTACAAGCAGTGCCACGGGCGGCTCGGGTGACCTTGGGGAACGCGGTTCGATGCCGGCCTATGTGATCGCCCTCGTGACGGTCGACGACCCGGTCGCCTACGAGCGCTACCGGGCCGAGGTGCCGGCCCTGGTCGAGGCGTTCGGCGGCCGGTTCCTCGTCCGCGGTGGTGCGCAGGAGGTCCTGGAAGGGACCTGGCCGGAAACGCGCACCGTGGTGATGGTCTTCCAAGACCGCGCCGCGGCGACCGCCTTCTATCGTTCCGACGCCTATCAGGCGATCGTGCCGTTGCGGCAGGCAGCGTCGAGCGGGCGCATGCTGGTCGTCGACGGCGTGGAGACCGTTTGAACGCGAACCAGCCATGGCGCATGGCCCGCTATGGGTGGACCGTCCTTATGGCGGTCCTCTGGCTGGCCTTGGCGGCACCGCTCGCTGTCGCCGAGACCGTGGGCGGCAACGATGCGGCCGTCGACCGGGTGCGGCCGGCGCTGTCCGTCACCGATCCCGACCGCCCGCGTCCGGCGGTGCCGCTGGTTGCGATCGAGCCGGTCGAAGAGGCGGCGCCGCCCGACCTCGACCTCGATCCCGCCACCCTCGACAACGTCATCGCCATCCTCGAGGACGATGCCCGCCGCCAGGAGGTGCTCGACACGCTCCGGGCGCTGCAGGCCGTGGAAGAGCCGCCCGCGCCCGAGGTGAGCCTCTTCGCCCGGCCGATGGAATGGCTGCGGCAAAACCTGGATCAGCGCACCGACGCCCTGCTCGACCTGGTCGATTCGGCGGTGGCGTCGTTGGAGAACATCCAGCTCTTCGGCGACTGGCTCACCCTGCAGATCACGAGCCCGCTCAGGCGCGCCTTTTGGGCCAACACGTTCCGCGATCTCGGCCTCGTGCTCGGCATCAGCATCGCCGTCAGCATCGTCGCAGCCCGCCTGCTGCGCCGACCGCGCGCCGTGTTCAAACGCTACGCCCCGCCGACGCCGTTCCATCTCGCCGCCGGCATCGCGCTGCACGGCCTCGTCCGCCTGGTGCCGGTCGCCCTGTTCGTGGGCGTGGCGTTGCTGGTCGGCGCCATCCTGCAACTCGGCCCCTTCACCACGGCGGTGGCGGCAGCCCTGGTGCAGGGGCTCGCCTTCGTCACCGCGGTCACGGTGCTCATCCGCGTCGTCTTGAACTTCCAGAACCCGAACATGCAACTGTTCGCCGCCGATCCCAAGATCGGTCAGGCGGTGCAGCGCAACCTGATCCGCCTCGTGGCGATCGGCGGCTATGGCTATTTCGGCCTGGAGGCGGCCCGCGCGCTGGGGCTGCCCTGGGCCCTGCACGGCTTCTCGCTGCACATTCTCTTCCTCCTCACCTTCTTCCTCTACGTCCGCATGGTGCTGCGGTTTCGCGAGGAGGGCGCGCACGGCTTCGAAGCGCTCGCCTCCGCCGGCACGGCGGGCCTGCTCGGCCGCTTTCTGCCGTGGGATCGCGTCGCCCGCATCTGGCATTTCGGCGCCATCCTGTTCGGCCTCGTGATCTACGGTGCCTGGGCGTTGCAGGTGCCGGGCGGGCCCTTGTTCCTCCTGCGCGCCATGTTGTTGATGGTCGCCATCCTCGCCGCCAGCCGCTTGATCCACGTCTGGCTGAGCGAAAGCAACGGTGGCGGCGCCACCGGCAAAGCCGGGGATGACGGCGAGGAAAGCGACCTCACCGAGGTCCTCACCTCTGCAGCACAGTCGCCCTTGACCTTTTTCTGGCGGCTCTTGACCACCCTCGTCACCTTGGCCCTCATTCTCCAGGTCTGGGGCATCGACGTGGTGGGGTTGCTCGCCAGCGAAACCGCGCGCAGCCTCCGCAACGCGCTCGCGACCAGCGCCATCACCCTCGGCCTCGCCTACCTCGTCTGGAAGCTCGCAAGCGTCCTCATCCGTTCCCTGGTCGAGGAAAAGGACGACCTCGGCCGCCTCGTCCGCTCGAACCGCTCGCGCACGCTCCTGACCATCAGCCGCAACCTGATCTTCGTCCTGGTGTGGATCACCGCGGGGCTCATGGTCTTGAGCGAACTGGGGGTGAACCTCGCTCCCTTGCTCGCCGGTGCCGGCGTCATCGGCCTCGCCATCGGTTTCGGCTCGCAGCAATTGGTGCGCGACATCATCACCGGGCTCTTCATCCTGATCGAGGATACGGTTTCGGTGGGCGACGTCGCCGAACTCGGCGGCAAGGCCGGCGTGGTCGAGGCGGTGAGCCTGCGCACGGTGCGCCTGCGCTCCTATGACGGCCAGGTCCACACCATCCCCTACAGCTCGATCGACACCATCTCCAACTTCACCAAGGAGTACTCCTACTACGTCTTCGACGTCGGCGTGGCCTACAAGGAGAACACCGACCGGGTGATCGAGGTGATGCGCGAAATCGGCGCCGAGATGCAGCGCGAGCGCGCCTATCGCCGCCTCATCCTGGAGCCGCTCGACGTCGCCGGTGTCGATCGCTTCGCCGACAGTGCGGTGGTCATCCGCGCCCGCATCAAGACCCGGCCGCTGCAACAGTGGACCGTCGGCCGCGAGTTCAACCGCCGCTTGAAGCAGCGCTTCGACGCGCTCGGCATCGAGATCCCGTTCCCGCAGCGCACCCTGCACATGATCGACCCGCGCCCGCAGCAGCCGGCGGCAGCCGGCCAAGCCGCCCCCGCATCCGCCGCCGAGTAGCCACCCCACCGGCCACGCCCCGCTTGCGAGCCCGCCCTTCGGCTGCTTCAACGGGTGGACAGCTTCGGAGCCCCGTTTGTCCACCACATCCGCCGCGCCGCGCCTGGAACTCTGCGGCATCACCAAGCGCTTTCCCGGCACGCTCGCCAACGACGCGGTCGACCTCGTCGTGCAGCCGGGCGAGATCCACGCGCTCCTCGGCGAAAACGGCGCCGGCAAATCGACCCTGGTCAAGATCCTCTACGGCCTGTTGCAGGCGGACGCAGGATGCATCCGCTGGCAAGGCGAAGCCGTCCGCATCGCCAACCCCAAGGCTGCCCGCGACCTCGGCATCGCCATGGTGTTCCAGCACTTCTCGCTGTTCGAGGCGATGACCGTCGTCGAAAACGTCGCCCTCGGTCTGCCGCCGGGCGAGCCGCTCGACGACCTCGCAGGGCGGATCGAACGGGTCGCCCGCACCTACGGCCTGCCGCTCGACCCGCACCGCCCGGTGCACCGCCTCTCGGTCGGCGAGCGGCAGCGCATCGAGATCGTCCGCGCCCTCTTGCAACAGCCCAAGCTGCTGGTCATGGACGAGCCCACCTCGGTGCTCACCCCGCAAGAGGTCGAGCGGCTGTTCCAAGCCCTCCGCCAGCTCCACGCCGAGGGCCTCTCGATCCTCTACATCAGCCACAAGCTCGACGAGATCCGGGCCTTGTGCGAGACCGCCACCATCCTCCGCCGCGGCCGGGTGGTGGCCCGGCTCGACCCGCGGACCGAGACGGCAGCGAGCCTCGGTGCTGCCATGGTCGGCCGCGACATCCGCCCGCCGCGGCACCGCGAAAGCGCCCGCACCGGCTTGATCCGCCTCGCCGTCGAGGGGCTCGACCGCCCGGCGAGCGAGCCGGGCGAGAGCCCCTTGCAGGGCATCGGTTTCGCCGTGGCCGGGGGCGAAATCCTGGGCATCGCCGGGGTTGCCGGCAACGGCCAGGGCGAACTCTTGGCAGCACTCGGCGGCGAAGTGGCAAGCCCGGCCCAGACCATCCGCCTCGACGGTCAAGGCATCGGCCAGCTCGACGTGCGCGCCCGCCGCGCGCGGGGGCTCGTCTACGTGCCCGAGGAGCGTCTCGGGCACGGCTCGGTCGGCGATCTCTCCCTCACCGACAACACCTTGCTCTCGGGCCTGCGGGCCCAGGCGCTGCGGGCCTTGGGCTTTCTCGACCGCCGCGTCGCCCGCCGCTATGCCGAGGACGTGGTCCGCCGCTTCGCGGTCGCCACCACAGGGCCAATGGCCGCCGCCCGCTCGCTCTCGGGCGGCAATCTGCAGAAATTCCTGATCGGCCGCGAGCTGATGCAGGCGCCCAAGGTCGTCGTCTGCGGGCAGCCGACCTGGGGCGTGGACGCAGGTGCCGCCGCCGCCATCCACCAGGCCCTGTTCGATCTGGCCGACCAGGGTGCGGCCTTGGTGGTCGTCTCCCAGGACCTCGACGAGCTGTTCCTGATCGCCGACCGCATCGCCGTCTTGAACGGCGGCAGGCTCTCGGCGCCGCGGCCGGTCGCCGACCTCGACCCCGAGACCGTGGGCCTGTTGATGGGCGGTGTGCACGGCGAGGACGACGATGCTCCGGCTCGAGCGGCGTAGCGCGCCCTCGACGGCGATGCGCGTCGCGACGCCCCTGGTGGCGGTGGCGGCAAGCATCGTTGCGGGCGGGCTCCTGTTTGCGGCCCTCGGCCACGACCCCGAGCGCGCCCTCTACGGCTTCTTCATCGCCCCCTTGCTCTCCACCTACGGCCTCGCCGAACTGGCGGTTAAGGCCACGCCCTTGACCCTGATCGCCTTGGGCCTCGCCATGGGCTTTCGCGCCGGGGTCTGGAACATCGGTGCCGAGGGCCAGCTCACCATGGGCGCGCTGGCCGGCGGCGGGCTTGCGGCCATGGTCTTCTACGACGCCCAAGGCCTCTGGCTCCTGCCGCTGATGTGCCTCGCGGGCGTCGTCGCCGGCATGGCCTACGCCGCCATCCCGGCCTTTCTGCGCACCCGCTTCGGCGTCAACGAAATCCTGGTGAGCCTGATGCTCACCTATGTCGCCCTGCTGGCCCTGAGTGCCCTCGTGCACGGCCCCTGGCGCGATCCCGGCGCCTTCAACTTCCCCGAAAGCCGCTTCTTCTCCGATTCGGGCAACCTCCCCATCCTGATCGAGCGCACCCGGCTCCACCTGGGCTACCCCCTGGCGCTGCTCGCCGTCCTCGTCGCCTGGCTCGTGCTCGCCCGCACCGTCATCGGCTTTCAGCTGGAGGTGACGGGCCTCGCCCCCAAGGCCGCGAGCTTCGCCGGCTTCAAGCCCGACCGCACGGTCTGGCTCGCCTTTCTCGTCTCGGGCGGCCTCGCCGGGCTTGCCGGGTTGATCGAGGTCGCGGGCCCGGGCGGCGGCCAGCTCGTGCCGACCATCTCCCCCGGCTACGGCTTCACCGCCATCATCGTGGCCTTTCTCGGCCGCCTGCACCCGGTCGGCATCCTGCTTGCCGCCCACGTCGTGGCCCTCTCCTATCTCGGCGGCGAAAACCTCCAGATCACCATGCGCATGCCCGTCGCGGTCACCGGCGTCTTCCAAGGTTTCCTTCTGTTCTTCCTCCTGGCGGCGGACGTCCTCGTCCGCTACCGCCCGGTCTGGAAGCGGGCCACCGCCTGATGCTCACCACGGCCATCCTCGTCACCGTCATGACCGCCGCCACGCCGCTGCTCTTTGCGGCCTTGGGCGAACTGGTCGCCGAGAAATCCGGCGTCCTCAACCTCGGCGTCGAAGGCATGATGCTGATGGGTGCGGTCGGCGCCTTCGCCGTCGCCGTCACCACCGGCAGCTCCACCCTCGGCATCCTCGCCGGTGCCGGCGCCGGCGCGCTGATGGCCATGGGCTTCGGCCTCTTGACGCTCACCTTCCTGGCCAACCAGGTTGCCACCGGCTTGGCGCTCACCATCTTCGGCATCGGCCTCTCCGCACTCATCGGCAGCCCCTTCGTCGGCACGCCCCTGCCGCGGTTGCCGCGCCTGAACGTCGAAGGCCTGAGCGACCTCCCGATCCTCGGCCCGCTCCTCTTCGGCCACGACGCCCTGGTCTATCTGGGCCTCGTCATGGTCCCCACGATCGCCTGGTTCCTCACCCGCACCCGCGCCGGCCTGATCCTCCGTGCCGTCGGCGAAAACCAGGATTCCGCCCACGCCATCGGCTACGACGTCGTCGCCGTGCGCTACGCCGCCGTCGCCTTCGGCGGTGCGATGGCCGGCATCGGCGGTGCCTATCTCTCCCTCGCCTACACGCCGATGTGGATCGAACAGATGGTCGCCGGCCGTGGCTGGATCGCGCTGGCGCTGGTCGTCTTCGCCGCTTGGCGCCCCTGGCGGTTGCTCGTCGGCGCCTACCTCTTCGGCGGCGTCTCCATCCTCCAACTCCACGCCCAGGGCGGTGCGCTCTTCAACGTCCCAGCCCAGGTCCTGGCCATGCTCCCCTACCTCGCCACCATCGTCGTCCTCACCCTCATCTCCAGCCGCTCCGGCCGCTTCGGCCTCGCCGCACCAGGCTCGCTTGGCAAGCCGTTCCACCCGGCAGGGTGAAGGGCAGGGTGAAGGGCAGGGTGAAGGGCAGGG
>RECO01000290.1 GCA_007694015.1 Geminicoccaceae bacterium | reverse complement strand
GGCAGCGTCGACCGGAATCCCAAAAGGGATGTATCCGTTTCGGCTAATCCACTAGGGTATTGGCGGAGCCAAGCGAGGTAGTCGGCGGCGGCGGCGTCAAGGCCGTAGCGGGGGCGGAAGTCCGTCCAGCGCAGGAGGCGGTCGATCGCGAGGGGGGCGCGGTCGTGCGGGAGGTAGACGTCGATGTTCGCCGCTTCGCCGGGGGCGGCGAGGCGGCAGTCGAAGTCGGGCCAATCCGTGCGGAGCCGTTCGCCCCAGGCCAGGGTCGTAAAGCCTTGGCCGACGCCCGGACCCAGGTTGAAGAGGCGCGGTGCCGCGGCGGGAAGCGCAACGAGGCTGCGCAGGCCGGCGGCGACATCGCGGACGTAGATCCAGTCGCGGTAGTGCGGCCGCGGCAGGCGGGCGGACTCGCCCCGCGCTGCCAGCCGCACGACCTGGAGGAGCGGGCTCAACGTGTCGCGGACGCCGGTCGCGCGCTCCCAGGGTCCGAACACGCTGCTCAGGCGCGCGATGCGGACGTCGATGCCGTGGAGTTCGCCCAGGCGCAGCGCCGCGCGTTCTGCGGCGAACTTGGTGATTTCGTACATCGACACCGGGTCCACCGGGCACGCCTCCCGGAGCGGTCCGGGCTCGAACACGGTTCGACCGTAGGCGGCGTTGGAACTCGCCAGCACGAACCGCCCGACGCCGTGGTCGCGGCACGTCTCCAGTACGGCGAGTGTCCCGTTGACGTTGACGGCGACGATACCGGCCGGATCGGTGCGGTCGCGCACCTCCCCGGCGGTGATGGTCGCGGTGTGGATGACGGCCCGCACCGCGGCACCGGCAAAGGCCTCGGCCAGTGCCCGCCGATCGGTCACGTCGACCTTATGCCATGCGGCCCGGCCGGGGCCCGCGGCTACGGCGCTCAACAATTCCGGCGGGGGTGACTGGCGGTCGAGACCGATCACCGTCTCGCCGGCGCTCACCAGATCCTCGACCAGTGCGGCGCCAACGAAGCCGCTGGCACCCGTGACCAGAATGGTCAAAAGCCTCTCCCCTTGTGATCCGCGCTCTTGGCATGGCACGCGCGGGCTTCACTCGATAGGGGCTTCGTTTGGCGGAAGCCAGCGCTCGCGTCCGTTGGCCCAAAACGCCCACACCGCGCAGCACCGAGCGGCTGCTGGAAGCGGCCGTGGCCGCGCGGGCGCCCGACATCGCCAACCGGCCAACCGGCCAACCGGCCAACCGGCCAACGCGGCTCGAGCGGCGGGGTGTCGGATCGGTCATCTGCTGGTGTCCGCATTTCGAGGGTTTGGTCTGCTCGAGAAATAGGCGACAACGCCGGCGGGACAGCGGCGCCTTGCGGGCGTCGTCGCTCGCGCCGCGGCGCTGCCGTGGCGGCACGCAACTTGCTGAGCACGGCCCTGGGGCGTCGTGCCTCACACTCGTGTTGGGAGGATCGTCATGTTGACCGTCTCGAGGCTGGCGCTCGCCGGCGCCACCTTCGCCGTCGCACTCGGCGCCAGCGTCACCGCCAGTGCACAAAACTGGCTGATGGCGTCGGGCTACCCGGAGGACAACTTCCTCACCAAGAACATCCGTCTGTTCATCGAGGAGGTCGAGGCCAATTCGAGCCTCAACATCGACCTGCAGTCGAACGACAGCCTGATCCGGCTCGATGCGATCAAGACGGCAGTGGCCCGCGGCCAGGTGCCGATCGGCGAGATCCGCCTCGGCGTCTACGGCAACCAAAACCCGATGTTCAACCTGGAGGCGCTGCCCTTCATCGCGGCGAACTATGCCGAGGCTTGGCTGTTGAAGGATCTGCAGCGCGAATATTTCGACGAGCTGTTCGCCCAGACGGGGCTGCGCGCCCTGTTCTACGCGCCGTGGCCGGGCCAGGGCTTCTACCTCCGCTCGGCGGTCAACTCGGTCGAGGACTTCGCCGGCAAGCGGCTGCGGATCTACTCGCCGGCGACGCAGAAGATGGGCGAGATGCTCGGCTTTCAGGCGACGATCCTGCCCTTCGCCGAGGTGCCGCAGGCGTTCTCGACCGGCTTGATCGAAGCGCTGTTCACCAGCCCGCAGACCGGCATCGACGTGCAGGCGTGGGACAACACGAGCCACTTCGTCTATGTCGGCGCCATCTTCTCCAAGAACGCGGTGGTGGTGAACGAACGCGCTTGGCAGGCGCTCGACCGCGACACGCAGGACGCGATCATGGCGGCCGCCCGTCGCGCCGAACTCCGCGCCTGGGAAATGAGTGCGGCGACCACGACGGAACAGATCGCCACCCTCGCGGCGAATGGCATGGACACGTCCGATGCACCGGCGGAGGTGCTGGAGCGGATGGTCGAGATCGGCCTTGCCATGATGGACGACTGGCGCGAGACGGCGAGCCCCGAAGCCATCGCCGTGCTCGACCGCTACCTCGCCCTTCGCTGACCCCAAAGGAGAGCCCCGGCCGCCCGTGCGGTCGGGGCCACCTGCAATGCTGCGACGCACGCTCGACGCCCTCTACCTGACCGCCGGCTACCTTGCCGCCCTTTTTCTTGCCGCCATCGGCGTTACCATCGTTGCCCAGGTGGTCGGCCGAATGGCGGGCCTGACGATCGATTCGACCGAGATCGCCGGCTTCTGTCTCGCCGCCTCGACCTTCCTCGGCCTCGCCTACACCCTGCGCCACGGCGGCCACATTCGGGTGACGCTCCTGATCCGCTTCGCCCGCGGCACCGCGAGGCGATGGATCGAGCTCTGGTGCATCGGCTTTGCCGCCGCGGGCATGGCCTATTTCACCTTCTGGGCGTTCGAGTTCGTCTATTATTCCTGGTTCTTCCGTGAATTGAGCCCCGGCCTCATGGCGGTGCCGTTCTGGATCCCCCGCCTCGGCATGGCGACCGGCCTGTTGTTGCTGACCATCGCGCTGGTCGACGAGTTCGTCGCCGTCTGGCGCGGCGCCATCCCGAGCTACGAAGCCAACGCCGAAACCGTACTCGGCGACGACGACGCCGTGCCCCCCGTCAGCGAGTCCAAGCCGTGACCGATCCCGGTACCATCGCCATCGTCCTGTTCGCCGTCATGGCGCTGCTGCTCGCGAGCGGCATCTGGGTTGCCATCAGCCTGACCGCGGTGGGCTTCGTCGCACTGTACTTCTTCTCCCCAGCACCGGCCGGGTCGCTGCTTGCCAGCACGGTGTGGGACGCGAGCTGGAACTGGGCGCTGACCGCCCTGCCGCTGTTCATCTGGATGGGCGAGATCCTGTTCCGCACCCGGCTGTCGGAGGA
This sequence comes from Geminicoccaceae bacterium, assembly GCA_007694015.1. Lineage (GTDB taxonomy): Bacteria > Pseudomonadota > Alphaproteobacteria > Geminicoccales > Geminicoccaceae > RECO01. The sequence continues at coordinate 4,331 of RECO01000290.1, read as the reverse complement.
CATGTTCAAGGGCCTGAGCCCGATCGTCGGCCGGCTGCCGGGCGGACTTCTGCACGTCAACGTCCTCGGCTGCGGGGTGATGGCGGCGGTGTCGGGCTCCAGTGCCGTCACCTGCGCCACCGTCGGCCGGATGACCGTGCCGGAGCTGAAACGGCGCGGCTACGACGAGCGGCTGACCATCGGCACGCTGGCCGGCTCCGGCACGCTGGGGCTGCTCATCCCGCCCTCGATCATGCTCATCGTGTACGGCGTCATTGCCCAGCAGTCGATCTCGCGGCTGTTCATCGCCGGCGTGGTGCCGGGGCTGATGATGATCGCGCTGTTCATGATCTACGTGGCGATCCGGGCCAAGCTGAACCCATCCCTCGCCCCGCCCTTCGAGGAGCGGTTGAGCTTCGGCGAGAAGCTGGTGCGGCTACGGCTGCTGTTGCCCGTGCTGTTCCTCGTCGTGGCCGTGATCGGTTCGATCTACGGCGGCTATGCGACGCCCACCGAGGCCGCAACCATGGGCGTGATCGGCGCCCTCGTGCTCGCGGCCTGGTCGCGCAGCCTCAATTGGGCCTCGTTCATGGCAAGCCTGATGGGGGCGGTGCGCACCTCGTGCATGATCGCCTTCATCCTGGCTGGGGCGGCGTTCCTCTCCATCGCCATGGGCTTTACCGGCGTGCCGCGGGTGATCGCGGCCTACGTCAACACCTGGAACCTCTCGCCGACCGAACTCCTGGTGGTGCTCACCCTGCTGTTCATCGTCCTGGGCTGCTTTCTCGACGGCATCTCGATGATGGTGCTGACGGCGGCGGTGGTGCTGCCGATGGTGCGGGATGCCGGCATCGACCTCATCTGGTTCGGCATCTTCACCGTGCTGGTGGTCGAAATGGCGCAGATAACACCACCCGTGGGCTTCAATTTGTTCGTGCTGCAAGCGTTGACAGGACGCGACATCCTGCAAGTCACCCGCGCCTCGATGCCCTTCTTCTTCCTCATGCTCCTCGGCATCGTCATCATCACCGCCTTCCCCCAGATCGTCATGTGGCCCGTGCAGATGATGATCTCGCGGTAGAGCGTTTTCCGGAATGCCTGACCATCCCGCACCCCCGGGCGCCGGGGGCCCCAAGCCGCTTTGCAGCTTGGGATGGCCGGCCGCCCACGGAATCGTGCAGTTGTGGGCGGACGGGTGGGGGGGCGGGATGGGCACCGATCGACCTGAACGGAAACCGCGCTGATCCGCCATTGCGCGGTGCCCCTCTGCTCGTTGCGGCGGTCGGTGCTCGCGATCTCCTGAGGTCCTGGCCGCTGTCCGCGCTCGTGTCCGCCGAGCCGTCGCGTGCTCTCGGCAGGGCAGCCGGACGACGGAACCGAAGCCCCGGCGGCATGTTGACCAGCGAGGCAGGCGCAGGAGGTAGCGCAGCATGGACGACGCCGATGCGACGACCGAGCGGCCCGTGCGGCTGGTGGTCAACGGGCGCGAGCACGCGATCGAAGTGGAGGTGCGCACCACCCTGCTCGACGCGTTGCGCGATCGCCTGGGGCTCACCGGCACCAAGCGGGGCTGCGCGCTCGGGCAATGCGGTGCCTGCACCGTCCTGCTCGACGGCCGGCGGGTGAACGCCTGCCTCGTCCTGGCCATCCGCGCCCAGGGGCGTTCGGTCACGACCATCGAGGGCCTCGGCGGCACAGGCCTCCACCCGTTGCAGGCGGCCTTCGTCGCCCACGACGCCTTCCAGTGCGGCTACTGCACGCCGGGGCAGATCATCTCCGGCGTCGCCTGCATCGCTTAGGGACATGCGGGCAGCGACGCCGAGGTTCGGCGGGCGATGTCCGGCAATCTCTGTCGCTGCGGGGCCTATCCGAACATCGTCCGGGCGATCCGCGAGGTCGCGGGCGGCACGCCGTGCGCGCGCTGGGCTACGTTCGGGGGCGTTCGCTGGCGGAGGCGGCGCGTCTCTTGGCCGAGGGCGGCGGCGAGTTCGTCGCGGGCGGCACGGACCTCGTGCAGCGCCTGGAGGACGGCGTGCTGCCACCCGCGCGGCTGGTCGACGTCAAGCCCGGCGACGGCCTGGACGCCATCCAGATCGACGGCGACGAGGTGCGCCTCGGCGCGCTGGTCCGCTTGGCCGAGGTGATCGAGCACGCCGAGTTGCGCCGGGCCTTGCCCGTCCTCGTCGAAGCACTGGAGGCAACGGCCTCGCCCCAGGTGCGCAACCTCGCGACGGTGGGCGGCAATCCGCTGCAGCGCACCCGGTGCCTCTATTTTCGCGACCCGACCCTGCCCTGCAACAGGCGCGCGCCGAACAGCGGCTGCGGTGCCCGCGAGGGGCGCAACCGGAACACGGCGATCCTCGGCACGAGCGAACACTGCATTGCCGCCCATCCGTCCGATTTCGCCGTGGCCCTGGCGGCGCTCGACACCGAGGTGGAGACCAGTCGCGGCCGCACCCTGTCGCTGCTCGACTTGCACCGGCTGCCGGGTACGGTCCCCGAGCGCGAGCACGTCCTCGATCCGGGCGAACTGATCCGCAGCCTTCGCCTGGAGCGGAGCACGCTCGCCGAGCGGTCGCATTACCTGAAGGTGCAGGACCGCGGCGAGTTCGAGTGGGCGCTCTGCTCGGCGGCCGTGGCGGTCGATCTCGACGACGGGGGGGGCATCCGGGCCGCGCGCGTCGCGGTCGGCGGGTTTGCCACCAAGCCGTGGCGCCTGCCACGGGTCGAAGCGGCACTGGTCGACCGCCAGCCCGGCCCAGCGCTCTTTCGCGAGGCGGCGGCACGGGCCGTCGAAGGCGCGCAGCCGCGCGGCGAGAATGCGTTCAAGTTGGAGCTCCTGCCGCGGACGATCGCGCGAGCGCTCGAAGAGCTTCACGAGGCCCGCCCATGAGCGTGATCGGCCGTCCCACGCCCCGCGTCGACGGCCCGGCCAAGGTCGGTGGCCTTGCGACCTACGCCGCCGAGTTCCACCCGGAGGGTCTCGTCCATGCAGCCCTCGTGGCGGCGCCCACGGGGCCGGGCCATGTGGCCGCGATCGCAACCGAGGCGGCGGCCAGAAGGCCCGGGGTGCTCGCCGTGCTCACCCACGAGAACGCACCGCGGCTCGCTTGGCAACCGCTCGATCCGGCGGTCGTCGATCCCTCCGCCGGCGAACAGGTGCGCCTCCTGGCCGATGGCAAGGTGCACTTCGCGGGGGAGCCGGTCGCGGTCGTGGTGGCAAAGAGCGAGGAGCGCGCGCGGGACGCGGCTGCGGCCGTACGGGTGCGCGTCGAGCGCAACGAAGGTGTGGGCATGCACTTCGATCCCGGACGCGGGCGGATCGACCGGGAGACGTCGCGCGGCGACGGCGAGGGCAATGGCGAGGGCAGCGCCGCCTTCGGTATCGAAGCCACCCACGAGCAGCCGCGCCTCTATCACAACGCCATCGAGCCGCATGCGACCGTGGCCGCCTGGGACGACGCGGGCGGACTCACGGTCTGGGACAAGTCGCAGTGGGTCGGCAACGTGCGCCATCAACTCGCGCGCAATTTCGGCATGGACGAGGACATGGTGCGCGTGGTCTCGCCGTTCGTCGGCGGGGCCTTCGGGGCGGCGCTGCGCTGTTGGCCGCACGTGACATTGGCGGCACTGGCCGCCCGCGCCGTGGGCCGGCCCGTGCGGATCGAGCTGCGCCGGCGAGAACTCTACACGGCCATCGGCTACCGGCCGCAGACCCGACAGACCGTCCGTTTGCGTGCCGACGCGGCGGGGCACCTCTTGGCGGTGCGCCATCGGGTGTGGGCCGAGACGTCGGCCTACGAGGACTACGACGAGAACGTGACGGGCCCGTCGGCGATGCTCTACGACGTGCCGGCCGTCACGACGAGCCACGCCCTGGTCCCTCTCGACACCAACACGCCGACCCCGATGCGCGGCCCCGGGGCGGTCGCCGGCATGTTCGCGCTCGAGCTGGCGATGGACGAAATGGCCGAGGCCGTCGGCCTCGATCCGCTGGAGTTCCGCCTGCGCAACTACGCCGAGCGCGATCGGGCGAAGGATCTGCCCTTCTCCAGCAAGGCTCTCAGGGCCTGTTACGCCGAGGGTGCGAAGCGCTTCGGCTGGGCCGGGCGGCATCCCGAGCGGCGGGCGATGCGCGACGGCCGCGATCTGGTCGGCTACGGCATGGCGACGGCGATCTGGCCCGCGCACCGGGCGCCGGCGACGATCCGGGTGCGCCTGTTCGCCAATGGCAGTGCGGTGGTGCGCACCGCCGCGAGCGACATGGGTCCCGGCACCTACACCTCGATGAGCCAGGTGTAGATCGGCGCGCAAAAGTGACCCCGTTCGCGGGGTAATCGGCGTCGAAATTT
>RECO01000126.1 GCA_007694015.1 Geminicoccaceae bacterium | reverse complement strand
GGCGGCGGCGCAGCCGTCGCTGGGGGTCCTAGGGGGCCAAAAGCCCCCTAGTCCTTCCTTCCTGTTCCGCTCAGGCTGCCGCCTGGCGGAGCGCCTGGTCGAGGTCGGCGATGATGTCGTCGACGGTTTCGATACCGATGGAGAGGCGCACCACGTCGGGGCCGGCGCCAGCGGCGACCTGCTGCTCGGGGGTGAGCTGACGGTGGGTGGTGGAGGCCGGGTGGATGATCAACGAGCGCGTGTCGCCGATATTGGCGACGTGCGAGAACAGCTCGCAGCTGTCGACCAGCTTCACGCCCATCTCGTAGCCGCCCTTGACGCCGATGGTGAACACCGAGCCGACCCCGTTCGGGCAGTATTTGTCGAGCAGGGCGTTGCGGTTCTGCGGCAGCCGCGGATAGGAGACCCAGGCGACGTGCGGATGCGCGTCGAGCCACGCGGCCACCACGTCGGCATTGGCAACGTGACGCTCCATGCGCAGGCTCAAGGTCTCGAGGCCCTGCAGGATGAGGAAGGCGTTGAAGGGCGACAGAGCGGGGCCCATGTCGCGCAGCCCGATGGCCTTGTTGCGCACGGTCATCGCGAAGCTGCCGAACGTCTCGTAGAAGCGCAGGCCGTGATAGGCGGCACAAGGCTCGGTCATCAGCGGGAACTTGCCCGACGCCGCCCAGTCGAACTGGCCGCCCTCGACGACGATGCCGCCGACCGAATTGCCCTGCCCGCCGATGTATTTCGTCAGCGAGTGGGTGACGATGTCGGCGCCGTGGCGCAAGGGGTTGCAGAGGGCAGGTGTCGGCAAGGTGTTGTCGACCACCAGCGGCACACCGTGGGCGTGGGCGATGTCGGCGATGGCTCGGATGTCCGAGACGATGCCGTCGGGGTTGGAGGCACTCTCGATGAAGACGGCCCGCGTCCGCTCGTCGATCGCCGCATCGAAGCCCCCAGGCTCGCGCGGATCGACGAACTTCGTCTCCCAGCCGAATTGCGGGAAGGTCTGCGTCATCTGGCTGATCGAGCCGCCATAGAGCTTCGAGCTGGCGACGATGTTGGTGCCGGGCGTGAGCAGGTTCAAAAAGGTGAGGAACTGCGCGGCGTGACCGCTGCCCATGGCGCAAGCGGCGACGCCGCCTTCGAGCGCGGCCACCCGCTCCTCCAGGATCGACACCGTGGGGTTGGTCAGGCGCGAATAAATGTTGCCGAATTGCTGCAGGTTGAACAAAGCTGCCGCATGGTCGACGTCGTCGAAGGCAAAGGACGTCGTCTGGTAGATCGGCACCGCCCTGGCACCCGTGGTCGCATCGGGGCTGTAGCCCGCGTGCAGGGCGATGGTCTCGAAGCCGTGCTTGCTCTCGCTCATGGTGCGATCCTCCCTGGCGGTTTGGGGCCCTAGCGGCCGTGGGGATGCCGCCCGAGCTGCCGCGCGCTCGAGCGTTTCGCGGAAACCACACCGCGATTGACGCCCAACCACCCAATTTCACCGAAGAGGCGTCCATATTCGATCTTGGGGCAGCGGTCCATGACGACCCGATGCCCGGCGGCCTCGGCCTTGGCGGCGGCCGCGTCGTCGCGCACGCCGAGCTGCATCCAGATCACCGGGATGCCGAGCCGGATCGCGTCGTCGACGATCGGGGCGACCTCGGCCGAGCGGCGGAAGATGTCGACCATGTCGGGCCGCACCGGCAACGCGTCGAGCGTGCCGTAGACCTTTTCGCCGAGGATGGTCTCTCCCACCGCCCTTGGGTTCACCGGCCAAACGGTGAAGCCCTTCTTCTGCAGATAGAGCATGGCGAAATAGCTGGGCCGCATCTCGTTGGTGCTGGCGCCGACCATGGCGATGGTCTTGACGTCCTTCAAAATCGCCCGAAGCCAAGCGTCGTCGTAGCGGAGCGGTGCGGTCATTCGAACTCCAGCACGCTTTGGCCCTCGGCCAGGAGATGCAACCGCCCCTCCTCGACCGACAGCCGGTCCACCCGCGCCAGCGTGCGCAGATAGGCCTGTTCCTGCGCCATCCGGCCGGGCGGCTCGTCGTTGTACATCATGGTGCTGCCGGCGGCACCGAAGGCGACGCCGAGCCCGTGACGCGCATAGGCAGCGAACCAGCGATTGGTGCTGGCATCCCCGCCGGCGCGGCCGTCCTCGCCGAAGGTGAGATCGGGGTCGGTGCCCTCGAGGACGGGCTGGCCGTCGATCGCCACCAGCCGCCACGCGCGGTCCTGGACCTCCCCGAGGTCGGGGCGGCCGCCGACCTCGCCCCAAAGCGTGGCAGCACGCGCTGCCTGCAGCTCCGCCCGGCAGGCCAGCTCGGCGTCGCCGGCGCCGGTGCCGGCATCGAGCATCAGCCGGCGCCGGGTGCACTCGCGCTCGACATAGACGGCGAAGGCCTGGGCACTGGGGGCCACGGCGAGCAGGGCAGCATCGCGGCCGGTCATTTCGGCCAGCGAGACGGCCGCACGGGTGAGGGCTTCGCCCGCCGCCTCCAAGTCGCCGCGCGTGGCGCGCTCGACCAGCGCCACGCAGTGGCGGATGTTTTCCGATGCCAGACAGTCGGCCAAGGCGTCGGCGTCAGCGGTAGCGGGCAGGCCGAGGCTCATGGCGGCGGCCACGAGGAGCCCGAGGGCTCTCATGTCTGCCCCCAGCGCGGCTTGCGCTTCTCCCGGAAAGCGGCGAGCCCTTCGTCGAAGTCGTCCATCATCGCATTGTCGACGATGACCTCGGTGGCGAAGGCATAGGCGTCGGTCATGCCCATTTCGAGCTGCGTGTAGAAGGCACGTTTGCCCAGTGCGAGCGTCGCCTTCGGCTTGTCGACCAGCCGCGCCACCATCGCCGCCACGGCGGTTTCCAGCTCGGCGTCGGCGACCACCTGGTTGACCAGCCCGTAGGCCAGCGCCCGTTCGGAATCGACGAAGTCGCCGGTGAGCAGCATCTCCATCGCCGGCTTGCGCGGCACGTTGCGGCTGAGCGCGATCATCGGCGTCGAGCAGAAGAGGCCGTATTTCACGCCCGAGGCAGCGAAGCGCGAGCGCTCGGTGCAGATCGCCAGATCGCACGCCGCCACCAGCTGGCAGCCGGCGGCGGTGGCAATGCCGTCCACCGCCGCGATCACCGGCACCGGCAACTGGGTGAGCTGGATCATCACCTCCGAGCAGCGGCCGAACAGCCGGCGGAGATCGTCAGGTGTGCGGTGCTCGCCCATCTCCTTCAGATCGTGCCCGGCGCAAAACGCCTTGCCGTTGCCGCGCAGGACCAAAACGCGCGCCGTGTCGTTGGCGGCGATCCGCGCCAGCTCGCCGTGCAGCTGGTCGAGCATGGCGAGAGAAAGGCTGTTGAAGGCGCTCGGCCGGTCGAGGGTGAGGTTGACGACGCCGTCGTGCTCGGCGACGAGCAGCAAGCTCGGATCGAGGCTGTCGGGCATGGTGGCGCTCCCTTCTTCGTGCGGTCGCCGTCATAGAGGATGCCGGCACGCGGCGACAGGGAGGAATGGGGTTGCAGATCGGCGAGCCCTTGGATGCAGCGGGCTTTCAGGAATTGGCGTCCGAAGGCGTGCCCTATGTCGGCCTGCTCGACGTCCGGGTCGAGCACTTCGCCGAGGGCGAGGTCACCGTGCGCCTACCCTATCGCGAACTGCTCCTGCGCCCCGGCGGCACCATCTGCGGCCCGGCCATCATGGCGCTCGCCGACATCGCCCTCTACGGCATCGCGCTGTCGCACGTCGGCCGCGTGCCCTTGGCGGTGACGACCGACCTCACCGTCCACTTCCTCGCCAAGCCCCACCCAGGCGACCTCCTCGGTCGCGCGCGGACCTTGAAGGCTGGCAAGCGCTTGATCGTGGGCGAGTGCGAGGTGGTCGCAGCAGTCGACGGCCAGCCGGTCGCCCACGTCGTCGGCACCTACAGCGTGCCGCCAGGCCGCGGCTGATCAATCCCCGCGGCGGGCCGGCGCCCCCGGCTTTGGTTGACACGAAGGTGCCCTGGGCGTATCCGACCCGCTTCTGTGACCGAGGTGGCCGTGCCATGGCTGTTTTTTCCCATGGCGTTGAGCGGATCGCCCGTAACGAATTGGACCACCGATGAAGACCTACAGCGCGCGCCCCGCCGACATCGAGGCGGCATGGGTGCTGATCGACGCCGAGGACCTGGTCCTCGGCCGCCTCGCGGTGCTGGTCGCCGACCGGCTGCGCGGCAAGCACAAGGCGATGTATACCCCGCACATGGACTGCGGCGACCACGTCGTCATCGTCAACGCCGAGAAGGTGCAGCTGACCGGCAAGAAGCGCTGGCAGAAGACCTATCACTGGCACACGGGCTATCCGGGCGGGCTCAAGGAGCGCACCGCCGACAAGATCCTCGACGGCAAGCACCCCACCCGGGTGATCGAAAAGGCCGTGGAGCGGATGGTGCCGCGCGGGCCCTTGGGCCGCCGCCAGCTGAAGAAGCTGCACGTCTACGCCGGGCCCGAGCACCCGCATCAGGGCCAGGCCCCGAAACCGCTCGACGTTGCCGCACTGAACCGCAAGAACACGACGGAGGCCGCCCGTGGCTGAGACCCGCACCCTCACCGACCTCAAGGACCTGCGCCCCGCCGGCATGGGTGCGGAGCCCGAGGTCGAGCCGGCGCGCCCCAAGCTCGACAAGCTCGGCCGCGCCTACGGCACCGGCCGCCGCAAGGACGCGGTCGCCCGCGTCTGGGTGAAGCCGGGCTCGGGCCGCGTCACCGTCAACGGCCGTGAGCTGGCGGTCTATTTCGCCCGGCCGACCCTGCAGATGATCCTCCGCCAGCCCTTCGAGGTGATCAACCGCGTCGGCCAGTTCGACGTCATGTGCACGGTCTCGGGCGGCGGTCTTTCCGGCCAGGCCGGTGCGGTCCGCCACGGCATCAGCCGTGCCTTGACCCACTTCGACCCGGCGCTGCGCCCGGCCCTCAAGGCCGGCGGCTTCCTCACCCGCGACAGCCGCGAGGTCGAGCGCAAGAAGTACGGCAAGGCCAAGGCCCGCCGCAGCTTCCAGTTCTCCAAGCGCTGAGCCCAACACCCGTGGCCGTCGTCCGCCTCCGCCCGATGGCGGCGCACGACGGCCCGCGGGTGCTCGCCATCTACCAAGACGGTATCGCCACCGGACACGCCACCTTCGAGGCCGCAGCGCCGGACTGGCCGGTGTTCGACGCGCGCTTTCACGCCACACCACGGCTGGTGGCCGTCATCGACGAAGCGGTCGTCGGCTGGGCCTGCCTCAGCCCGACGTCGAGCCGTGCGGTCTATCGCGGCGTCGCCGAAGTCAGCATCTACGTCGCGGCCGAAGCCCGCGGCCAAGGCGTCGGCCGCACCTTGCTGACGGCCTTGATCGAGGCCAGCGAGGCGGCCGGATTTTGGACCCTCCAGGCGAGCCTGTTCGCCGAGAACGCGGCGAGCGTGCGGCTGCACCGGGCCTTGGGCTTTCGGGTGATGGGCGTGCGCGAGCGCATCGCCCGCATGAGCTACGGCCCCCATGCTGGGCGCTGGCGCGACACCACCATCCTGGAACGTCGGAGCACGCGCGCGGGCATCGACTGAGCGCCACCGCCGAACCCTTTGGGATCATTCCAAAAAGCCCCGCAAGCCTCGGCCCTGACGCCGTTTTTCGTGCGCTTCGCTTGACAGCGGGGGTGTCCAGGGCATATCACAAAGTCGAATTCGAACCGTCCAGGTCCTTTTTCCTGGGCACCCGCCACGAACAGAGGGGGCAACCTTGATCCGGCTGTCGCGCATCGCCGACTACGGGATCGTGTTGATGACCGAGCTCGCGCGGGTGGGCCAGTCGACGGCAACGCCGGAGCTCGCCGAGCGCACGCGGATCGCTCAGCCGATGGCGGGCAAAATCCTGAAGGCACTCGCCCGCGAAGGTCTCTTGAGCTCGCAGCGCGGTGCCAAAGGGGGCTATCAGTTGGCGCGCCCCGCCTCGTTGATCACCGTCGCCGAGGTGATCGAGGCCTTGGATGGGCCGATCGCGCTCACCGCCTGCATCGAGGTTGGCGCGGGCGAGTGCGGGATCGAGGCGATCTGTCCGGCGCGCGCCAATTGGCACCGGATCAACGCGGCGATGCGAGACGCCCTGGACGGCATCTCGATCGCCGAAATGGCGGAAGGTTGGGCGCTGGGCCGCGGCGGCGTGCCGTTCGGCGAGCTGGCACAGCTTTCCGCCACCACGTCTTTCAAGTGAGGGAGTAGAGATGGCGACCGCGCTGGAAACCGTCGAAGCCTATACCGGCCACGAATACAAGTACGGCTTCTACACCGACATCGAAACCGACACGGCGCCCCCGGGTTTGGACGAGGACATCGTCCGCTTCATCAGCGCAAAGAAGAACGAACCGGAGTGGCTGACCGAGTGGCGGTTGCAGGCCTTGCGCCGCTTCCGCGACATGGAGCAGCCGGAATGGCAAAAGCCGGAGGTTGGCGAGATCGACCTGCAGGCCATCAGCTACTACTCGGCGCCGACCCAAAAGGAAGCGCCGAAGTCGCTGGACGACATCGACCCCGAAATTCGCCGCACCTACGAGAAGCTCGGCATCCCCATCGAAGAGCAGAAGATGCTCGCCGGCGTCGCCGTCGACTACGTCTTCGACAGCGTGTCGGTGGCGACCACCTTCAAGGCCAAGCTGAAGGAATTGGGCATCATCTTCTGTTCGATGTCCGAGGCGGTGCACGACCACCCGGAGCTGGTGCGGAAGTATCTGGGCTCGGTGGTGCCGCAGGGCGACAACTACTTTGCCGCCTTGAACTCGGCGGTGTTTTCCGACGGCAGCTTCGTCTACGTGCCGAAGGGCGTGCGCTGCCCGATGGAACTGTCGACCTATTTCCGCATCAACGCCGCCGGCACGGGCCAGTTCGAGCGGACGTTGATCATCGCCGACGAAGGCTCGTATGTCAGTTACCTCGAAGGCTGCACCGCACCCCAGCGCGACGAGCACCAGTTGCACGCCGCCGTGGTCGAACTGATCGCCCTGGATGACGCCGAGATCAAATATTCGACGGTGCAGAACTGGTATCCGGGCGATCACGAGGGCAAGGGTGGCGTCTACAACTTCGTCACCAAGCGCGGGCTCTGCCGCGGCAAGCGCTCGAAGATCAGCTGGACCCAGGTCGAGACCGGCTCGGCGATCACCTGGAAATATCCAAGCTGCGTGCTGCAAGGCGATGACAGCATCGGCGAGTTCTATTCGGTGGCGGTGACCAACCACAAGCAGCAGGCCGACACCGGCACCAAGATGATCCACATCGGCAAGAACACCCGGTCGCGGATCGTCTCGAAGGGCATTTCGGCGGGCCGCGCCGATCAGACCTATCGCGGCCTGGTGCGCGTCTTGAAGGGTGCGGAGGGTGCGCGCAACTACACACAGTGCGACTCGATGCTGATCGGCGACAAGTGCGGCGCCCACACGGTACCCTATATCGAGGTCAAGAACCCGAGCGCCAAGGTCGAGCACGAGGCGACCACCTCGAAGATCTCGGACGACCAGCTCTTCTACTGCCGGGCGCGCGGCATCTCGGAGGAGGACGCCGTCGCCCTCGTGGTCAACGGGTTCTGCCGCGAGGTGATGGACGAGTTGCCGATGGAGTTCGCGGTCGAGGCCAGGAAGCTGCTCGCGATCTCGCTCGAAGGCAGCGTCGGCTGACGCCACGCCCCCAGTTTTTGAGGAACTATACGACATGTTGAAGATCACGAACCTGCACGCCCGGATCGAGGACGAGCCCGAAGGTGAGATCCTAAAGGGCCTCGACCTCCAGGTGAATCCGGGTGAGGTGCACGCCATCATGGGCCCGAACGGCTCGGGCAAGTCGACGCTCGCCTACATCCTCTCCGGCCGCGACGGCTACGAGGTGACCGAGGGCTCGGTCAGCTTCGAGGGCGACGACCTGTTGGAGATGGAGCCGGAAGAGCGTGCCGCCGCCGGCGTGTTCCTCGCCTTCCAATACCCGATCGAGATCCCGGGCGTGGCGAACATGTACTTCCTGCGCACCGCCCTCAACGCGATCAAGAAGACCCGCGGCGAGCCCGAAGTCGATGCCGCCACCTTCATGAAGATGCTCCGCCAGCACGCCGAAGTGGTGGGCGTGCGCTCGGACCTCTTGAAGCGCGACGTCAATGCGGGCTTTTCGGGCGGCGAGAAGAAGCGCAACGAAATCCTGCAGATGGCGATCCTGCAGCCGAAGCTGGCGATCCTCGACGAAACCGATTCGGGCCTCGACATCGACGCCTTGCGCACCGTGGCGGACGGCGTGAACCAGCTGAGGAGCCCCGATCGCGGCATCGTGGTGATCACCCACTACCAACGCCTGCTCGACTACATCGTGCCGGACCACGTCCACGTCCTGGTCGGTGGCAAGATCGTCCGCTCGGGCGACAAGAGCCTCGCGCTGGAGCTCGAAGAGAAGGGCTATGGCGAGGCGCTGGCGGCTGCCGGCGTCGCCTCGCCCGAGCCCGCGCTCAACGCCTGAGCGGGGATGCGACGATGACCACGACCGCCATCCGCCGGCTGGAGCCGGCTTCGGGCTACGCCCTATTGTTCGACCGGCTCAAGGGCGGGCTCGCCGGCTCCGGTGCAGCCCGTGCTTCGAGCTTCAAGCGCTTCGCCGAGCTGGGTTTTCCGACGACCCGCACCGAGGCCTGGAAGTACACCAACCTGAAGCCCCTGGCCGAGGTGGCGCCCAGTGCCCCCGTGCCGGCCGAGGTGAGCCTCGCCGATCTCGACGGCTACCTCCTGACCGGTGACGTGCGCCGGCTGGTGTTCGTCAACGGCCACTTGGCGCCGGATCTCTCCGACATCGCCAGGCTGCCGTCCGGGCTGCGCGTCAAGACGCTTTTGGAGTGCGTCGAAGCCGAGGCGAGCCTCCTGGCCGACGTCGACGCGGATCGCGCGCTGACCGCGCTCAATGCGGCCTTTGCCCAGGGCGGCGCGGTGATCGAGGTCGAGGCCGGCGTGACCATCGATCCGGTCATCCAGCTGATCTTCGTCGATGCCGGCGACGACGCGGCGATGCTCACCAACGTGCGCAACCGCGTCTCGCTCGCTGCCGGCGCCCGGCTGCGCATGGCCGAAACCCACCTCGTCCTGGGCACCGGCAGCATCACCAACGTCGTGAACCACTTCAATGTGGCCGACGAAGCCGAACTCCTGAGCGACAAGGTGCAGATCGGCACCAAGGCCAGCCGGGCCTTCGGCCAGTCGGTGATCCAGGTGGGCAAGAACGCCAAATTCGGCCAGACCACCATCGGCGTCGGCGGTGCCCTGGTGCGCAACGAGAGCTTGGCCAAGCTCGAAGGCCCGCATGGTGACCTCGATCTCAACGGCACCTACGTCCCCGAAGGTGGCGAGCAGGTCGACACCGTGATCCGCGTCGAGCACCTGGCCCCCAATTGCGAGAGCAACCAGTTCTACAAGGGCGTGTTGCTCTCGGGCGGCCACGGCGTCTTTGCCGGCAAGATCTTCGTCGATCAGGTGGCGCAGAAGACCAACGCCTACCAGCAGAACGACAATCTGATGCTGTCGCGCGACGCCGAGATCGACACCAAGCCCGAGCTCGAAATCTACGCCGACGACGTCAAATGCTCGCACGGCGCGACGGTCGGCGAGCTGGACGAGACCGGCCTCTTCTACCTCCGCTCGCGGGGCATCGACCGGCAAACCGCCGAGGCCATCCTCACCTTCGCCTTTGCCGGCGAGGTGGTGGAGCGCCTGCACCACGAGGATTCGCAGCACCAAGCCCGCCGCGCCCTGCTCGGCCGGTTGCGCGGCGGCGACAAGCTGATGGAGTTGGTCTGATCGACATGCCCCTGGGTAGCCGCAACGGTTACGACGTCGAGGCGATCCGCCAGGATTTCCCCATCCTGGCAACGACCATGCACGGCCGGCCGCTGGTCTATCTCGACAATGCCGGCAGCACGCAGAAGCCCAAAGCGGTCATCGACGAGCTGAGCCGCTTCTACAGCAACGACTACGCCAACATCCATCGCGGCGTGTACGACCTCTCCATGCGCGCCTCGGAGGCACACGAGGCCGCGCGCCGCACCGTGCAGCGCTTCATCAACGCCGTCGACAGCCGTGAGGTGATCTTCACCCGCAACGGCACCGAAGGCATGAACCTGGTCGCCCAGAGCTACGTCCGCCCCCGGGCGAAGCCGGGCGACAAGGTGGTGGTCTCGCGCATGGAGCACCACGCCAACATCGTGCCCTGGCAGATCCTCGGCCAACAGGTCGGCCTGGAGCTGGTGGTGGTCGAGATCACCGAAGCGGGCGAACTCGACCTCGACGACCTGGAGCGCAAGATCGACGACCGCACGCTGCTGGTCTCGCTGCCCTGGGTCTCGAACGTACTCGGCACGGTCAACCCGGTGGAGCGCCTGGTCGAAATGGCCCACGCCAAAGGCGTGCCGCTGCTCCTGGATGCCTGCCAAGCCGTCCAGCACCTGCCGGTCGACGTGCAGGCGGTCGGCTGCGATTTCCTCGTTTTCTCGGGCCACAAGGTCTATGGCCCGTCCGGCATCGGCATTCTCTGGGGCAAGGCCGAACTGCTGGATGCCATGCCACCCTATCAAGGCGGCGGCGACATGATCGCCAGCGTGTCGTTCGACGGCACCACCTTCAACGAGCTGCCCTACAAGTTCGAGGCCGGCACGCCGTTCATCGAGGGAGCCGCGGCGCTGGCCAAGGCGATCGACTACGTCACCGCGCTGGGGCTCGACGCCATCCACGCCCACGAAGACGAATTGCTCGCCTACGGCACCCGTGCCTTGAAGCAGATCAAGGGCCTGCGCCTGATCGGCGAGGCGCCGCACAAATCCAGCGTGCTCTCCTTCGTCATGGAGGGGATCCACCCGCACGACATCGGCACGCTGGTCGACCTCGACGGCGTCGCCATCCGCACCGGCCACCACTGCGCGCAACCGCTGATCGAACATCTGGGCCTGCCGGCGACTGCACGCGCCTCGTTGGGCCTTTACAACACCACCCATGACCTCGACGCTCTGGTCGTGAGCCTGCAGCGTGTGGTCGACAAGTTGGGTTGAGGACCAATCATGAACGACACCCCGAGCGACCGGGTGGCCGACGCCGCCGCCTTCTTGAACCAGCCGGCCGAAGACGGCACGTCGCCCGAGCGGCAAGCCGAAGTGGAGGCCCTGGGCGAGAAAATCATCGACGTCTTGAAAACGATCTACGACCCGGAAATCCCGGTCAACATCTACGAACTCGGCCTCGTCTACAAAATCGACGTCGATGACGACGACAAAGTCCACATCGACATGACGCTGACCTCGCCGGCCTGCCCGGTGGCGGAAACGCTCCCGCCCGAGGTCGAGCGCAAGGTCGCCACGGTCGATGGCGTGCAGGGCTGCTCGGTGGAAGTCGTCTGGGACCCACCCTGGCACCCCTCCATGATGACCGAAGAAGCCCAACTCGAACTCGGCCTGATCTACTGACTTGATGAAGCCAAGGGGGCTTTTGGCCCCCTTGGAAACCCCCGGCAAAAATAGAGGCGGGTGGCGCCAGCGCCACCCGCCTCTATTTTTGCTACTTTTCACTGCAGTGGCGACAGCCACTGCCGGGGGTTCCAAAGGGGGCCAAAAGGCCCCTTTGCCTTTTTCTTTCTTCCCCTTCCCTTTTCAACCGACCGCCTTCACCGTGCCCGCATCGGCCGTGGCGACGCCTTGCGGCGGGGCGCCGGTGGGGGCGTCGACCTCGCGGCCGGTCGGGCGCATTTTGAGGTCCAAGGGTGGGCGCGGTGCGGCCCCGGCGACGTCGCCGGGGCGGTCGAAGACGCGGTCGCCCAGGGTTTGGCGTTCGGCGGCGAGGCTATCGGCCAGGACCAGCACCTGGCCGACGGCGCGGTCGGCCGCGGCTGCGGTCGCCTCGTCGGCCCAGGGGTAGCAGGCAGGCTCTGCCTCAGCGCTCCATTGGCGGCGCACGTCGTCGAAGTTCCGTGCGCCCTGGGTCGGGCGGTGCCACGCCGTTTGGAACGCCTGCAGCATGCGTTCCATGGCGTCCATGGTCGAGCGGAAGCGGACCCAGCGCTGCACCGGCCAACCGCCGCCATTCACGGTGTTGAAGCGTTCGGTCAACTCGGTGGCGGCACGGGCGCCGCGGCGGCTGAGTGCCTCGATGGTGGCGGGCGGCATGGCGAGGTTGAGGCCGCCCTCGTCCTTGCGGGTGGCGATCTCGACGATGCGGTCGCGATAGCCCGGCATCAGGACCAGTTCGTTCTCGTGGGCGTTGCGCGCGGTGGTGCTGACGGCACCGAGAAAACCCAGGATCGAGCCTTCGAAGCGGCTGCGCAACCGCGGGGCGTGGGGGCGGTCGTCCACCGGCGGCATCCAGACCAGGATATCGTCGCGGGCGGCGGCGTCGAGCTCTGCGACCTTGGCGGTTTCCTCGTCGGTCGCCTCGGCCAGATTGATGCAGAAGGTGGGGCGGCTCGGCAGGGGCGAATCGAACGCGCTGATGGGGAAGTTGGAGGTAATGCCGCCGTCGGAGAACCAGCAGCGTTGCAGCGCCACGGGCGCCGGGCGCGGCTCGCCCGGCCGGCCGAGGTCCGGTGCGTGCAGGGGGACGGCCGCGATCAGCAGGGGAAAGCTCAAGGACAACCGGACGCCCAACAGCACCGGCAAATCGGCCGGCGGCGGCAGCCGGTAATAGCCGTCGGCGCGGCGTTCGGGGCTCTTGACCACCATCCAGCGGACGACGTCTTCGGGCACCACCCGGCGCAGCTCCCTGGGGCAGAAGTAAAGCGCCCCCTCCGGCCGCTCCAGGAAGGGGAAGTTGTGCGGCAATTGGTGGGAGAGGTTGGTGGTGGTCAGCGACAGGTTGAGGCGTCGGGTCGGGTCGGGGCCGTCAGCCGCACCCTGCACCGACCAGAGATCGCCCACCGTCAGCGGCTGCGCCGTGAGCGGCACCGTCGTGCCCGGCTCACCGTCGGGCACCTGCCCGACCACGCGGCCGGCCATGTCCTGGATGGTGGCGTGCAGCCAATCGGCCAGCCAGCCGTCGGTCTTGTGTGCTGCCATGGTCGCCTCGACGTCCGGATTGGCACCCGGACAGAGGCCAAAGCCAGCTTCGGGCAGTTCGCTCAACACCCTCGACAGCCGACGATAGGCCACGAAACCCACGAGCAACACGCCGTAGAACGCGACCACGGTGACCATCAGCCAGGTGCCGCCGACGCCAAACAGCGCCAAAAGCGGTGCCAGGAGCGCCGCTGCGAGCACCGCCAGGAAAAGGTAGCGGAGCACGCGGCGGGCGGTGGCGCCGAGGCCGAGCCAGGCCCAGAGCAGCCCGTTCAGACGGCGAAAGCGGCCGTCGGGACTGAACAACCGCCGCATGCTGGTTTCGGAACCGGGGCCGCCCGAAACCTTGGTGGCGAGCTTGGCCAACTCGTCGAACGCATCGGGGCGGCTGCCCGTCTGCCGGCCATATTCGGCCGCCGCGGTCACACCGGCGGCGATGGCCCCGGCCGAGGCCCCCCCGACGTTGACGAAGCGGTAGGTCTTGGCCAGCCCGTGGATGGTGCCGGGATAGATCACGCCCGAGGTGATGCCGCCGCGCAGAATGATGTCGCAGGGCGGCTTGGCGTTGGCGTCGGCCATGTCGGTCCTCTCCGTGCACGTCTTGGTTGCGTGCATCATGGACCGAACGTCATTGCAGCGGGAGGGGCGATTCCCCCCTTGCCAACACCTTCACCCAACGAAAGGCGGGGCGCCGAAGCGCCCCGCCTTTCCTTTCGCAACCATCCCAACTGCCATGGCCTGGGGGTCCTAGGGGGCCAAAAGCCCCCTAGTCTTTCCTTTTTCCGACCCGACCGCTCAGCTCTCGGAGCTTTCGCGCTGCTTCTGCCGCAGGGCCGCGCCGAGGATGTCGCCGAGGGAAGCACCGCTGTCGGCGGAGCCGAAGTCGGCCATGGCCCTCTTCTCGTCCTCGAGGTCCATCGCCTTGATCGAGAGCACCACGCGGCGGGTGTTCTGGTCGAGCGAGGTGACCATGGCGTCGACCTTTTCACCCACGGCGAAGCGCTCGGGCCGCTGCTCGGAGCGGTCGCGGGCAAGCTCGTTCTTGCGGATGAAGCCGCTCGCACCATTGGCGTCGATCTCGAGGCCGCCCGGCGTGACGCCGGTGACGGTGCAGGTCACGCGGTCGCCGCGCTTGAGGCCGGCCGTCGCTTCCTTGAACGGGTCCTCGCTGAGCTGCTTGATGCCGAGCGAGATGCGCTCCTTGTCGATGTCGACGTCGAGCACCATCGCGGTGACCTCTTGGCCCTCGCTGAAGCGCTGGATGGCGTCCTCGCCGCTCTCCTCCCAAGCCAAGTCGGAGAGGTGGACGAGGCCGTCGACCTCGGTGTCGAGCCCGACGAACAGACCGAACTCGGTGATGTTCTTGATCTGCCCGGTGACCGTGCTGCCGATCGGGTGACGCTCCAAGAACGCCTCCCAGGGGTTCGCCTGCACCTGCTTCAGGCCCAAGGAGACGCGGCGCTTTTCCTCGTCGACCTCGAGCACCATCACCTCGACCTCTTGCGAGGTGGAGACGATCTTGCCGGGGTGCACGTTCTTCTTGGTCCAGCTCATCTCGGAGACGTGGACGAGGCCCTCGACCCCCGGCTCCAGCTCGACGAACGCGCCGTAGTCGGTGATGTTCGTGACGCGCCCGGTCCACTTGGTGCCGACCGGGTACTTGGCGGCGACGCCCTCCCACGGATCGGCCTCGAGCTGCTTCATGCCCAAGGAGATGCGCTGGGTTTCGCGGTTGAAGCGGATGATCTGCACCTTGACCTGCTGGCCAACGCCCAAAACGTCGCTCGGATGGCCGACGCGGCGCCAGGAGATGTCGGTGACGTGCAACAGGCCGTCGAGGCCGCCGAGGTCGACGAAGGCGCCGTAGTCGGTGATGTTCTTGACCACGCCGTCGAGGACCTGGCCTTCCTTGAGGGTCTGCAGCAGCTCGTCGCGCTGTTCC
This sequence comes from Geminicoccaceae bacterium, assembly GCA_007694015.1. Classification (GTDB taxonomy): domain Bacteria; phylum Pseudomonadota; class Alphaproteobacteria; order Geminicoccales; family Geminicoccaceae; genus RECO01. The sequence continues at coordinate 15,455 of RECO01000126.1, read as the reverse complement.
TTGCGGCTCTCTTCCAGGACCGAGCGGCGCGAGACGACGATGTTGCCGCGGCGGCGATCCATCTTGAGGATCAAGAAGGGCTCTTGCTTGTTCAAGAGATAGCCGACGTCGCGGACGGGACGGATGTCGACCTGCGAGCCCGGCAGGAACGCCACGGCCCCGCCGAGTTCGACGGCAAAGCCGCCCTTCACCCGGCCGAAGATCGCGCCCATCACCTTGTCCTGGGCATTGAACGCCTTTTCGAGCCGGTTCCAGCTCTCCTCGCGGCGGGCCTTGTCGCGGGAGAGGACGGTCTCCCCGCCCTTGTTTTCCAGCCGCTCGACGAAGACCTCGACCTCGTCGCCGACCTTGACCTCGGGGGCCTGGCCCGGCGACGCGAACTCGCGCAGGGGCACCCGGCCCTCGGCCTTGAGGCCGACGTCGACGATGGCATCGTCGTTGTCGATGGCGACCACGGTCCCCTTGACGACGGTACCCTCTAGCTTGTCCCGGCCGGCAAACGAATCGTCCAGCATGGCGGCGAAATCTTCGACCGCGGGGGACTGGAGGGCAGGGGCTGTATCGATCATTCCGTCTCCGACTAACGAACCCGAGGGCTCGTGGTTTGAAGTTGCGCCAAAGCCCCCCGGGCCGGTGGCTTACCGGCAACGGGCGGCACGTTCCAAGATGAAGCCCCTGGCTGCCTCCAAGGTAGCCGCCACGTCCAATGACGTGGTGTCGAGGACCAGTGCATCGTCGGGCGTCACCAAAGGAGCGATGGCGCGGGCGGCGTCACGGGCATCTCGACGGCGGAGCTCCGCCAACACGGCGCTGTGTATAACCCCGTCGTCCAGCGCCCGCAACTGCTCGAAGCGGCGCGCCGCACGGGCTTCGACAGTGGCGGTGATGAAGATCTTGCACGGTGCTGCCGGGCAGACGTGGCTGCCGATGTCGCGGCCGACCAGAACGGCCCCGCCGGGACGTGCGGCGAAGTCCCGCTGCCAGGCGAGGAGGGCTTGGCGCACCTCGGGCATCACCGCCACCCGCGAGGCCAAGGCGCCGACGGTTTCGTTGTGCAGTGCGGGATCATCGAGGGCGGTCGGATCCAGGCTCCGCGCCGCCCGAGCCGCCGCCGCCGCGTCCTCGATCCGGGTCTCGCCAACGGCCTTGCCGACGGCCCGATAGAGCAGGCCCGTGTCGAGGAAGGGCAGCTCCAAATCGGCGGCGAGCCTCGCCCCGATCGTGCTCTTGCCGGAACTGGCCGGCCCGTCGATGGCGATGGTGAAGGGCCGATCGGCCGGCCAGTCGAAGCGTTGCGTCAATGCTGGGCCCTCACGGCAGAGGCCGCGCCGCGAGCGCCTCGATGACGCCCTCGATCCGCGCCTTCGTCTCGTCGTAGCGGCGGTTCCGGACCACGCTGTCCTCGTCGATGAACAAGGCCCGGTTGAGCTCGATTTGGACGGCGTCGACGTGGTGGGCCGGATCGCCGATCACCCGCAAGAGATCGGCGCCGGCATAGGGCACGTTGACCCGCACCCGAAAACCCTGGTCGCCGAACAGGTTGCGCAGCCGCCCGGTGAGCCGCGGCCGTGCCGTGGTGCTGCGCCGGTCGCCCAGCACGACGTCAGGGCGCCGAGCACCGGGGCCATCGGGCGTGGCGGCGTTGCCGACCGACTTCATCGAATGCCACTGCAGATAGACGCAACGGCCATGACGCTCGACCAGCTCGTCGACCAACGTCCGCAAGCGCGCGCGGTAGGGCCGCCAATAGCCTTCGATCCGCGCCTGCACCTCGGCCACCTCCAGCTTGCGGTCGTAGATCGGCACCCCCGGCACCACCCAACGACGGATCAGCCCGATACCGAGTTCGCTCTTCGGGCCGGGGCGCAAGGGAGCCGGCCATTCCCCCTCGATCAGCTCGGGGTCCAGGTCGTCCTCGGCCCGGTTGACGTCGACATAGCTGCGCGGAAAGAGGGCGCGGATCACCGTAATGCCGTAGTCGGGCGCACGGGCCACGAGGCTTTCGACCAGCGCGTCCTCGGCGGGCCTCAGCGCCTCGAGCGGCTGACAACTGCCGAAATCGGCCGGATAGTCGTGGCCGGAATGCGGGCAGTCGAACACGATCGGCAGCGGACGCTCCGCCGGCCGTTCGACGACCCAAAGCCCAGCCTGATGGTCGGGATACAACGAAACCTTCCTCCCCACGGATGCTTTGCCGCGGCGATATGCGACGGGTGTCTCGGTTGCGGCAGGCGTAAACTCGTCCTTACATCATTCCAAGTCGAACCGTGTGCGCGCGGTGGCCGACGGGGAGAAAGGACGCAATGGACTACGGGCGCTTTTTCGAGGACGCGGTCGCAGCGATCCGCAACGAGGGTCGCTATCGGGTATTTGCCGATCTGGAACGCCAGGCCGGCCGCTTTCCCTTCGCACACCACCACACCCCTCGAGGCCGGCGCGAGGTCGTCGTGTGGTGCTCGAATGATTATTTGGGGATGGGCCAGCATCCCGCAACCCGCGAGGCCGCGGTCGATGCGGTCATGCGCCTCGGCACCGGCGCCGGCGGCACCCGCAACATCTCGGGCACCAACCACCTCCACGTCATGCTGGAGGAAGAACTCGCCGACCTGCACGGCAAGCAAGCAGCGCTGGTCTTCACCTCCGGCTACATCGCCAACGAAGCCACCCTCTCCACCGTGGCGAAGCTCCTGCCCGACTGCGTGATCCTGTCGGATTCGATGAATCACGCCTCGATGATCGAAGGCATCCGCATGAGCCGGTGCCCCAAGCAGGTCTTCCGCCACAACGACCTGGAGCACCTGGAAAGCCTGCTCCAGGCCCTGCCGCGCGACCGCGCCAAACTGATCGCCTTCGAGAGCGTCTACTCGATGGACGGCGACATCGGCGAAATCGAAGCCATCTGCGACCTCGCCGATCGCTACGGGGCGATGACCTATCTCGACGAGGTCCACGCCGTCGGCCTCTACGGCCCCCGCGGCGGCGGCGTCGCCGAACAGCGCGGCCTGATGGACCGCCTCACCATCATCCAGGGCACGCTCGCCAAGGCCTATGGCTGCATGGGCGGCTATATCACGGCTTCGTCCGCCATCGTCGACGCCGTGCGCTCGACCGCCCCCGGCTTCATCTTCACCACCTCCCTGGCCCCGGCCATCTGCGCCGCCGCCACCGCCAGCGTCCGCCACCTCAAGGTCAGCCAGACCGAGCGCACCAAGCACCAGGAACGCGCCGCCACCGTGAAGCGCCGCCTGAAAGCGGTCGGCTTGCCGGTGATGGACAACCCCTCCCACATCGTGCCCGTCCTGGTCGGCGACCCCGTCCGCTGCAAACAGGCCACCGACCTCTTGATGGAACGCCACGGCATCTACATCCAGCCGATCAACTACCCCACCGTGGCGCGAGGTACCGAGCGGCTCCGGATCACGCCAACGCCGGTGCACGACGACCGGCTGGTCGACCACCTGACCGAAGCCCTCCTCGACGTCTGGCAAACCCTCGACCTGCACCGCACGCAACCGACGGCGATCGCGGCGGAGTAGGGGGCAGAGGAAGAAGGGGAAGGAACAAGGGGAAGGAATCAGGGGGCTTTTGGCCCCCTGTGACCCCCGACACGCCGGCCCTGCCGGCGTGACTAAGGAAGCGGGCCGTAGAAGGCCAGGAGGGCCGAGACCGTCACCACGGAGATGACGTGGGTGACGAGCACGATGGTCGAGGACCGCAGCACGTAGCACTCGTAGCGCTGCGCCATGACGTAGACCATCGTGGCCGCGGGCAAGGCCGTGACGATCACCGTCGTCGCGGCGAGGGTCGGCTCCAAGGGCACCACGAGGTAAACGAACACCGCCACCAAGGCGGGGTGCACCAGCATCTTCAACAGGCTGAGCGTGGCCACCTCGCGCTTCGCGTCCGAAATCGGCACGCCCACCAGCGATCCGCCGAGGGCAAACAGCGCGCACGGCACGGTCGCTGCCGCCAACAGCTCGATCACCCGCTGCAACGGCCCCGGCGGCACGAAGCCGATCGAGCCAGCCACCACGCCAAAGAAGACGGCGAGGATGATCGGATGCGTCGCCAGACTGCGGCCTAGGGTCGGCCAAAAGCGCCCTTGCCTGCCGCCCCCCGCCTCCAGCAACGCCAAGGCGATCGGCACGACGATCAGATTGTCGAGGGCGACGATCAGCACCGCCGGCAGCGCCAGGGCCGGCCCGCCCATGGTCAACAAGAGCGCAATGCCCATGTAGCCGGAATTGGTGAAGATGGTGGCGAGTCCCTGGATCACCGCCAACCGGCGCTCGGTGCGCAGCCACAGCCAGCTGACCAGAAAGGTCGCGAAAAACAGGAGCAGCGTCGGCGCGTAATAGGCGACGACGAACCGCACATCGAGCAAGGCTGCCAACGGCGTGGTGCGGATCTTGTCGAACAACAGCGCCGGAATGGCGACGTGAAAGGCGAAGCCATTCAGCCCCGGCACCGTGCCATCCGGCACCAGCCGCGCCCGCACCACGACGTAGCCGATCGCCATCAGCAAGAAGAGCGGCAGGGCGACGGCGACGATGGCGTCCACGCCAGCGCCTCAGAGCAGGTCGATCAGATGCGCCACCAACGGCACGTCGGCCGCGGGCATCGGCAAGTCGCGCAACGCCACCGGCCGCACCCAGCGCAAGGCTTGGCCCTCTTTACCCTCCGGCCGCCCCTGCCACACCCGGCAGACATAGAGCGGCATCAGCAGGTGAAAGTCGTCATAGGCGTGGCTGGCGAAGGTCAACGGCGCCAGACAGCTCGCCGCGGTGTCGACCGCCAGCTCCTCGCGCAGCTCGCGGATCAAGGCGTCCTCGGGCGCCTCCCCCGGGTGCACCTTGCCACCCGGAAACTCCCAAAGCCCGGCCATCTTCTTGCCGGGCGGACGCTGTGCAACCAGCACCCGCCCGTCGACGTCGACCAGGGCACAGGCGACGACCAGAACGAGTGGCCGCCCCTCGGGTGCTGCGGTCATGAGCGATAATCGGCGTTGATGTCGATGTAGCGGTGGGTGAGATCGCAGGTCCAAACCGTCGCCGCACCGGGGCCAAGCCCGAGATCGACCTCGAGCAGCACCTCGCGCCCGGCCAAGTGACGGGCGACCACTGCCTCGTCGTAACCCTCGACCACGCCGCCGCCGGCACTGATCACCGTGCCGCCGAAGGCGATGCGCAGCCTGGCCGGCTCCACCGCCTCGCCGGATTTGCCGACCGCCATCACCACCCGGCCCCAATTGGCGTCACCGCCGGCAATCGCCGTCTTGACCAGGGGCGAATTGGCGATGACGAGGCCCATGCGCCGCGCCGCCGCCTCGTCGACGGCACCGGCCACGCGGATCTCGATCAGCTTCTCCGCCCCCTCGCCGTCGCGCACCACCAACAGCGCCAGCTCCAGGCAGATCCGCTCCAGCGCCCGCGCGAAATCCAGCAGCCGCGCGTCGTCGGCGTCGGTGATGGCCGCATGGTCCGCCACCCCGCTCGCCAACAGCAACAGCGTGTCCGAGGTCGAGGTGTCGCTGTCCACCGTGGTGCAGTGGAACGAGCGGTCGGCCGCCCGGCGCAACAGGGTCTGCAACACCGGCGCCGGCAGCCGCGCGTCGGTGGCAACGAAAGCCAGCATGGTCGCCATGTCCGGGGCGATCATGCCGGAGCCCTTGGCAATGCCGGTGAGCCGCACCGGCACGCCGTCGATCGACGCCGCGGCGTGCGCGGTCTTGGGGAAGGTGTCGGTCGTCATGATCGCCCGTGCGGCGTCGGCGAGCCCGTCGCCGCGCAGCCCTTCGACCAACGCCGGCACCAAGGCGGCGATCGCCGCCCCGTCGAGCCGTTGGCCGATGATACCGGTCGAGGCGACCAGCACCTCGTCCTCGGCGCAGGCCAGTGCTGCCGCCACCGCCCGCACTTCGGCCAACACGGCGTCGTCGCCGGCCGGCCCATTGCAGACATTGGCATTGCCGGCATTGACGATCACGCCGCGCACCCGCCCACCCGGCAACACCCGGCGGCACCAGGTCACCGGATGGCCGGGTGTGGCCGAGGTGGTCAAGAGCCCCGCCACGGTCGCACCTGCGGGCAACTCGATCAGGCAGAGATCGAGCCGGTTCTTGTAGCGCAGCCCACTTGCGACCGCTGCCGCGCGCACGCCCGGCACCGGCGGCGCCGCACCATCGGCCGTGGCCGGCGCCAGGGGAGACCGCGGCAACGCCACCATGGCTGGCTACTCCGCCCGCGGCACGGCCGAACCGTGCATGTCGAAGCGCTCGATCAGGGCATCGGCGCGCAGCTCGTCGAGCAACGCCGTCACCGCCTCGCGGCCCATCAGCTCGCGCAGTTCCGGCACGAGCTGCTCGAAGCTCGGCGTCACCGTGCGCCGGTCCTCCACCTTGATCAGATGCCAGCCGAACTGCGTCTCCACCGGCGCCTCGCTGAAAGCCCCCGGCTCCAGCGCAAAGGCGGCCGAGGCGAAGGGCTCGACCATCTGCTCGCGGACGAAATAGCCGAGATCGCCGCCGTTCGTAGCGCCGGGGTCGATCGAATGCTCACGCGCCAGCTCGGCGAAGTCAGCGCCGGCCTCCAGCTCGGCCAACAGCTCGAGCGCCTCGTCCTCCTCCCGCACGAGGATATGGCGGGCACGCACCTGCTCGTAGCTGAAGCCCGGCTCGGCCGCGAGTTCGTCGTAGCGCGCCCGCAGCTTCTCCTGGCTGACGGCGTCCTGGAGCGTCAGCTCGACCACACGGTTGCGCAGGATGACCTGTTCCATGGCGGCCATGGCTTCCTTGACGGCCGGGTCGTCACGCAGGTCCAAACGCTCGGCCTCGGCCGCCAGCAAGGTGCTCTCGATCGCCCGCGAGCGCAGCACGTCGAACAACATCACCATCGGCATCTGCCGGTATTGTTCGGGCAACGCCGCCTGATCGCGCACCAAATCGCTCAAGCGGATCTCCGTCGCATCCACCCGCGCCACCACCGGGTCGTCGGGAATGTCCTGGGCCACCACCTGGGGGGCAGCGAGCAGGAACACGAGCGCGATCGCAGGCTTCAGATAAGAGGGCACCAAACGCTCCTTTCGAACATGTGAGCGCGGAGGTCGACCGCAGGACGCGTCGTGTCAAGGGTCGAGGGAAGCGGCAGTGGGGCTTTTGCCCACCCTGCCCCCCCCCCGACCGACGGCCAAGGCCGCCGGACTTGATGACGCTCCAGGAAAATCTTCTGCCATGGACTAGAACTGGTGGCAGGAGAGGGGGAAACGTGCCTGACCCCCGTGTTGCCGAACGAACCCAAAACCGCGTTTTTTCTTTTTCGCCCAGGCACTTGCAGCCATTTTACCACCGCCAACCACGGGCCTTTGGTCGCAAGACCAACGCCCAATCCCTTCCCACATCCAAGTGCCGACGGCAACGCCGTCGGCTTGGGGGGTGCGGGGGGACCATCAAGTCCCCCCGTCTTTCTTCCTTCCCTCTTCCCTCTTCCCTTTCCTGCCTTGCCCTATCCGAGCCCCGCCGACGGGTCGGTCAGACAGGTGAGCCGCTGTGCTGCGAGGCGGGCGAAGCGGAGGGTCATGGCCTTGCGGCGAGCGGTGGCGAGGGTGGTCGTCGGGGCGTTGCGGATCACGGTCGCTTCGAAGCGGTCGGCGACGAGGATGCCGACCTCGCCGGGCAGTTGGTCCAGGGGGAAGTCGGCGTCGACCGCGAAGAAGAAGCGGTCGGCGAAGGCGAGGTAGTCCTGCCATTTGTGGTCGGCGCGGAGGTCGGCGAGGCCCGACTTGATTTCGACCAGGGTGAGTTGGCCTTTGGGGTCGAGGGCGATGACGTCGGCGCGGCGGCCGTTGGCGAGCGGCACTTCGCTCAGCACGGCAGCACCGGCTTGGCTGAAGAACCGCGTGATCCCGCGGCGGATGGCGGGGGCTCTCGCTGCCGTCGGCACACCCATCCCCACTTCGCCCACACCCCATCCTCCGATCGATCCACCGGAGATCGCGGTCCTGGCGTCTCGGGTGCTTGGCGCCTGGGCCCGGTCCTTGCTAGCCATGCGCCATGAACGACGACGATTTCGACTTTGCCACCCCCGACCTCGACGAGGCGCCGGGCGGCTTTCGCACCTTGCCGCACTCGATCGAGGCCGAGCAAGCGATCCTCGGCGCGATCCTGGTCAACAACGAAGCCTACAACCGGGTCGCCGACTATCTCAGGCCCGAGCACTTCTACGAGCCGGTCCATGCGCGGCTGTTCGAGGCCATCGCCAAGCGGGTGGCCGACGGGCGGCTCGCCGATCCCGTCACCTTGAAGCGCCTGTTCGACGAGGACGAGGCGCTGCAGGAGGTCGATGGCGGTGCCTATCTGGCGCGGTTGGCGCGGGCTGCCGAGACCATCGTCAATGCCGAACATTACGGCAAGGTGCTGCACGATTTGGCGCTGAAGCGCGGGCTCATCGAGGTCGGCGAGACGGCGGTCAACCGCGCCTACGACCCGATGACCGACGAGAGCGGACGCCAGCAGCTGGAGGAGGCCGAGCGCGCGCTCTTTCAGTTGGCGCAGGAGGGGGAGGTCGACGGCGGCTTCAAGGAGTTCCCGAACGTCCTCACCAACACGATCAAGCTGGTCGAGAGCGCCTATCACAAACAAGGCAAGGTCACGGGCGTGCCGACCGGCCTCACCGGCGTCGACGAGAAATTGGGCGGCTTGCAGCCCTCGGACCTCGTGATCCTCGCCGCCCGCCCGTCGATGGGCAAGACCGCCCTCGCCGTCACCATGGCGGCCAATGCCGCCGCGGCGCGTGCCTACGGCGTCGAGGCCGAACGCTTGAAGCACCCCAACTACACGGTCGCCGTGTTCTCGCTGGAGATGTCGGCCGAGCAATTGGCCATGCGGCTGCTCTCGTCGCAGTCCCGCATCGGCTCCGACGACCTGCGCAAGGGCAACATCGCGGAAGCGGATTGGCCGCGGCTCGTCGCCGCCAGCCAGGCCCTGGCCCAGCACCCGCTCTACATCGACGACACGCCGGCCCTGTCGGTCGCGGCCGTCCGCACCCGGGCTCGGCGCCTGATGCGCCGGCACGGCTTGTCCCTGATCGTGGTGGACTATCTCCAGTTGTTGCGGGGCACGAGCAAGCAGAGCCAGGGCAACCGCGTGTTGGAAATCGGCGAGATCACCATGACCTTGAAGGCCATCGCCAAGGAGCTGAACGTGCCGGTGCTGGCGCTCTCGCAGCTTTCGCGCCAGGTCGAGAACCGCGAGGACAAGCGCCCGCAGCTCTCGGACTTGCGCGACAGCGGCACCATCGAGCAGGACGCCGACGTCGTCATGTTCCTCTACCGCGAGGAATACTACCTCAGCCGGGCGCAGCCGCAGCAGCGGGAGAACGAAAAGCCCGAGGACTTCACCAAGCGCTATCAGGACTGGCACCGGCGGCTGGCCGACATGCACAACAAGGCCGAGCTGATCGTCGCCAAGCAGCGCAACGGGCCGATCGGCCCCGTGACGTTGCAGTTCGATGCGAATTACGGCCGCTTTTTCAATTTCGACCCGGACCCGCGTCACCAGATGGAGCCGCTTTGAGCGCACGGCCCCGGCTCACCGTCGACCTCGACGCCCTGGCCGCCAACCACGCCAAGCTGCGCGATCTCGTCGCCCCGGCGGACGTGGCCGCCGTGGTCAAGGCGGACGGCTACGGGTTGGGCCTGGCGCCGGTGGCGCGCACCCTGTTCGCGGCGGGTGCGCGTCACTTCTTCGTGGCCGATGCCGAAGAGGGCTTGGCGCTGCGCCCGATCCTGCCGGATGCGACGGTCTACGTGCTGGGCGGCTACGCCCATGGCAGTGAGGCGGGCTTTCAGGGCACGGGCCTGCGCCCGGTGCTCAACAGCCTCGACCAGGCCCAGCGCTTCGCCGCTGCCGGCGGCGGCGCCTGCGCCGTGCAGGTTGACACCGGCATGACCCGGCTCGGCATGGAGCCGAGCGATCTGGCCACCCTCCCGGCGGGCTTGGCGATCGACTGGCTGATGTCGCACCTCGCCTCTGCCGACGAGAACCCGGTGGCCAGCGAGCGGCAGCGCGAACGGTTCGAAGCCGCGCGCGCCCTCCTGCCGGGGGTCAAGGCGAGCCTCGCCAACTCGGCCGGCACCTTCCTCGGCAAGGCCTATCACTGCGATCTGGACCGGCCCGGCATCGCCATCTACGGCGGCAACCCGACACCGGGTCACCCCAACCCGATGGCGCCGGTGGTCGAACTCGATGCCGTCATCGTGCAAATCCACGCACTGGCGACCCCCGCCCAGGTCGGCTACGGAGCCACTTACCCGGCCGCACCTGGGTCGCGGATCGCGACCGCGGCCATCGGCTATGCCGACGGTCTCTTGAGATGCTTGGGCAACCGGGCTACAGCCCTGGTCGCCGGGGTCGAGGTCCCGTTCGCCGGCCGGGTCTCGATGGACCTCGTCGGCCTCGACGTCACGGCGGTGCCGGCCGCAGCGGTGGCGCCGGGCGATCGGGGGACGTTGATCTGGGGTCCGGACGGGATCGACCGTATGGCGGCGCTGGCCGAAACGATCCCTTACGAAGTTTTGGTGCGGCTGGGTCCGCGCATCGAGAGGCATTACGTGGGAGGCCCCGCCGCTTGAACCCCGTTCGCATCATCGGCCGCGGCAGCTTGGCCGTCATGGAGACGCTCGGGCGGATCATCCTGTTCGCCGCGATCTCGATCGGCCGGGGCATCCTGCCGCCCTATTACCCGAAGCAATATGTCCGCCAGTTCCTCGACATCGGCTACTACTCGCTGCCGGTCGTGGGCCTGACGGCGATCTTCACCGGTGCCGTGCTGGCGCTGCAGAGCTACACGGGCTTTCAGCGCTTTCAGGCGGAAAGCGCCATTCCCACCATCGTGGTCCTCTCGGTCACCCGCGAACTCGGGCCCGTGCTCGCGGGCCTGATGGTCGCGGGGCGTGTTGGCGCTTCGATGGCCGCCGAACTCGGCACCATGCGCGTCACCGAACAGATCGACGCCCTCTCGACTCTGACGACCGACCCCTACCGCTACCTGATCATGCCGCGGCTGATCGGCGGCCTCGTCATGCTGCCGCTGTTGGTGGTGGTCGCCATGATCATCGGCGTCATGGGCGGTTTCCTCGTCTCGGTGAACCAGCTGGGCTTCCAGCCGGTAAGCTACCTCAACGACACCTTCCGCTTCCTCGAAGCGATCGACGTCGTCTCCGGCCTGGTCAAGGCGGCCGTCTTCGGTTTCATCGTCGCGCTCATGGGCTCCTATCACGGCTTCAACTCGGGCCGCGGTGCCCAGGGCGTGGGTGCGGCGACCACCATGGCGGTGGTCACGGCCTCGATCCTGATCCTCGTCTCGAACTACTTCATCACCGCACTGTTCTTCGACCGATGAGCACGGCCGACACCCCCGCCATCCGCATCCGCGGCCTCTCCAAGCGCTTCGGCTCCAAGGTCGTGCTCGACAACCTGGACCTGGACGTCGACCGCGGCCGCTCCCTGGTGGTCATCGGTGCCTCGGGCACCGGCAAGTCGGTGCTGATCAAGTGCATCCTCGGCATCATCGAACCCGATGCCGGGACCATCGAGATCAACGGCGTCGACGTGGTCCGGGGCCGCCGCCGGGCGGCCGCCAAGGCGCGCGCCGAATGCGGCATGCTGTTCCAGGGTGGTGCTTTGTTCGACAGCCTCAAGGTCTGGGAGAACGTGGCCTTTCGCCTGGTTCAGGCCGAGGGCATGAACCGCCGCGAAGCCCGCGAGCTGGCCATCCAAACGCTTGCCCGCGTCGGCCTGAAGCCCGAAACCGCCGACCTCATGCCCGCCGAGCTCTCCGGCGGCATGCAAAAGCGGGTGGGGCTCGCCCGCGCCATCGCGTCCGAGCCCTCGATCATCTTCTTCGACGAACCGACCACGGGCCTCGACCCGATCATGGCCGACGTCATCAACCAGCTGATCCGCAACGTCACCGCGGGCCAGCGCACCGCCTTGACCATCACCCACGACATGCAGAGCGTGCGCCACATCGCCGACAAGGTGGCGATGATCTACAACGGCAAAATCCACTGGAGCGGCCCGGTCGAAGCCATCGACGACCCGCAGGACGCGCATGTCGAGCAGTTCGTCCAAGGCCATTCCGAAGGTCCCATCCCCGTCCAGATCACAGCGGACTGAGCCGCCTTGGCGCGGGCCCGCACGCACTACGCCTGCACCGCCTGCGGGGCCAGCTTTCCCAAATGGTCCGGCCGCTGCGAGGCCTGCGGGGCCTGGAACAGCCTCGCCGAGGAGCAGGCGATCCGCGTCGCCGGCCGGCCCGCCCCGACCGCGGGCCGGCTGCAATTCACCGATCTCAGGAGCGAAAGCGAACCGCCGCCCCGCCACGTCACCGCCATCGACGAGTTGGACCGGGTGCTGGGCGGGGGGCTGGTTGCCGGCTCCGCGATCCTGATCGGCGGCGATCCGGGTATCGGCAAATCGACCTTGATGTTGCAGACGGCCGCCGCCCTGGCCAACGCGGGCGCCGAGGTCGCCTACGTCTCGGGCGAGGAATCGGTCGACCAGATCCGCCTGCGCGCGCGCCGGCTCGGATTGCAGGACGCCCCCGTCCGGCTCGCGGCGGCCAGCGTACTCGGCGACATCCTCGCCGGCATCGACAGCCCGCCCGTGCCGCGGCTCGTCATCGTCGATTCGATCCAAACGGTGGTGCACGAAAACCTGGAGAGTGCGCCCGGCACGGTCGGCCAGCTGCGCGCCTCTGCCGACGAACTGGTGCGCTGGGCGAAGCGCCGGGACGCCGCCATCCTGCTGGTCGGCCACGTCACCAAGGAGGGCCAGATCGCCGGCCCCCGCGTGCTCGAGCACATGGTCGACGCCGTGCTCTATTTCGAGGGCGAGCGCGGCCACCAATTCCGCATCCTGCGCGCCGTCAAGAACCGCTTCGGTGCGGCCAACGAGATCGGCGTGTTCGAGATGCAGGAACGGGGCCTCGTGCCGGTTGCCAACCCGTCGGGTCTGTTCCTCGCCGCCCACGATGACCATCTACCAGGAAGCGTCGTCTTCGCCGGCATGGAGGGCACCCGGCCCGTTCTGGTCGAAATCCAAGCCCTGGTCAGCCCGTCTGCCTACGGCACGGCGAGGCGCGCGGTGGTCGGCTGGGATGCCGGCCGTCTCGCCATGCTGCTCGCGGTGCTCGAAGCCCGGCTCGGCATCGCACTCGGCGGGCGTGACGTGTTCCTCAACGTCGCGGGCGGCCTGAAGATCACCGAACCGGCGGCCGACCTCGCGGTGGTCGCGGCCCTCTTGTCATCCTTGGCCGGAAAGGCCATTCCGCCGCGGACGGTGGTGTTCGGTGAGGTCGGCCTCGGCGGTGAACTGCGCCCGGTGGCCCATGCGCCGCTGCGCGCCAAGGAAGCGGTCAAGCTCGGCTTCGAGCTCTGCTGGCGGCCGCGGCTGGAGGAGGGCGACCGCACGCCCGGTGCGTTCGCCCGACTGGCGGACGTCGCCCGGTGTTTCGAGGGCTTGGCCCCGAGTGGCCAACGATGACGGCGACGAGCATGGGGGCGAGGTGATGGAAGCGATCGACCAGTTCCGCTTGGCAGGGTTCACCGTGTTGGACCTCTTCGCCGTCGTCGTGATCTTGATCTCGACGCTGTTGGCGTTGTTTCGCGGCATGACACGCGAAGCCTTCACCCTCGGTTCGTGGCTGGGTGCAGCCGTCGTCGCCTACATGGCCTGGCCCCAGGTCGCCCCGTTCCTGGAGCCCTATCTGGCCGATGCGACCATTCGCATGGTCGCCGCCATCGCCTTGGCGTTCGTCGTGGCCCTGGTCCTCTTTCTGGTCATCGCCACCATGTTGGCGAACGTGATCGAAAACAGCTTCCTGGCGCCGGTCGACCGCGCCCTCGGCATCGTCTTCGGCTTCGCCCGAGGTGCCGTGTTGGTGCTGGTGACCTATGTCGTGCTGCTGTTCGTTTTTCCATCGACGGATCGACCGAGCTGGATCATGGATGCACAACTCCGGCCGTTGCTGGACGAGGGCATCCGCATGGCCCGCGAATGGGGCCCGGAGCTACCGACGGCGGAGCCGCCCGCACCCGAATTGGATTTGTGATCGGCGACGGGGGAGCGGCCCCTTAGCCGACCGTTACGCATGACCTGAACCGCCCGCCACACCAGGGACGCACGATGGACCAGTTCCAAGACGACGACCGGATGCGCGAAGAGTGCGGCATCTTCGGCATTTATGGTGCCCGCGACGCGGCCGCCCTGACCGCCTTGGGCCTGCACGCGCTGCAGCACCGCGGCCAGGAGGCGGCCGGCATCGTCACGGTGGAACGCGGGACCTTCCACAGCCACCGCGCCCGCGGTCTGGTCGGCGACAGCTTCGCCGAGCCTTACGTCATCGAGGGCCTGCCCGGCGCCAACGCCATCGGCCATGTGCGCTACGCCACCACCGGCGCGACGATGACCCGCAACATCCAGCCCCTGTTCGCCGAGTTCGCCTTCGGCGGCCTGGCGCTCGCCCACAACGGCAACCTCACCAACGCCATGACGCTGCGTGAGGACCTGGTGCGCCAGGGCTCGCTCTTTCAGTCCACCACCGACACGGAGGTCATCGTCCACCTCCTCGCCAAGAGCAACGGCGCCAACGTCGTCGACCGCTTCATCGACAGCCTGGAGCGCGTCGAAGGCGCCTATTCGCTGGTTGCCCTTACGGCCAAGAAGCTGATCGGCGTGCGCGATCCTTTGGGCGTGCGCCCGTTGGTGCTGGGCGACCGCGACGGTGCCGCGGTCCTCGCCTCCGAGACCTGCGCGCTCGACATCCTGGGCGCCACCTTCATCCGCGACGTCGAGCCGGGCGAAATGGTGGTGATCGACGACCAGGGGCTGCGCAGCCTTCGGCCGTTCAAGCACGTCCCCAAGCGCTTCTGCATTTTCGAGTATGTCTACTTCGCCCGCCCCGACAGCGTGGTCGAGAGCAAGGGGGTCTACGATGCGCGCAAGGCGATCGGCCGCGAACTGGCCCTCGAAGCGGGTGTGCCGGCCGACATCGTGGTGCCGGTGCCCGACAGCGGGGTGCCGGCCGCGATCGGCTATGCGGAGGCCGCGGGCCTGCCGTTCGACCTCGGCATCATCCGAAACCACTATGTCGGCCGGACCTTCATCGAACCGACCGACAACATCCGCCATCTCGGCGTGAAGCTGAAGCACAACGCCAACCGCGCCGTGCTCTCCGGCAAGCGCGTGATCCTGGTCGACGACAGCATCGTGCGCGGCACCACCTCGACCAAGATCGTGCAGATGGTGCGCGCCGCCGGTGCCGCGGAAGTGCACATGCGCATCGCCTGCCCGCCGATCACGCACAGCTGCTTCTACGGTGTCGACACGCCGGAGCGCTCGAAACTCCTGGCCGCCCGCCACTCGGTCGCCGACATCGCCCGCATCATCGGCGTCGACA
>RECO01000289.1 GCA_007694015.1 Geminicoccaceae bacterium | reverse complement strand
TCGCATGCCTGAAGCGCCCAAAAACCACTTGCACCGAAGGAGGCGTCCACACAGGGATTTTGGAACTCACCGACCAAGCCACCCATCTACGCCGAGCACGGCGTCGGCTGGTTGTGGTTCGTCGATCCCGATGCGCGGACGCTTGAGGCGTTCGCCCTTGAGACCAATGGCTGGCGGCTGATCGCCGCCCTGCACGATGAGGCCGAGGTGCGCGCAGCACCCTTCGAGGCCATAGGGTTTGCGCTGGCCGCGCTATGGTCGGGTCGTGCAGCGGCGTCCGGGTGATCCTCTCGAGGCCGATACAGATCGATAGAGCAGTCGGAAGCGGTCATTCACCGGGTCTTCGCACAAACGGAAGCGGCGCTCTTGGGCGGATTTCGTCGAAAAGCGCTAAGATGACGCGGCTCGACACCAGATGAGGGGCAGTCGCAGCGGCTATACAATAAAATCTGATGCCGCCACCCAGTCAGAACCGAGCGCGTTGCGCGATGGACGGCTTACCCGACGGGCCAAGAGATACGGCCAGGACGTTGGCGGTGCGCAGTGTACAGCACGTCTCCGCCAACGTCCGATAGTGCCGGACTCCGGGCTACCACGGCATCAGCCGCACTGGCGAGCTTCCGGAATGGTTCACATAGACAGTCTTCTTGCGGAGGTGATGGTCCAGCCCGTGGCTGCCGTCGTCGCCGCCCGGCCCCGAGTTGCGGTAGCCGGTGTGGAAACCCTGGAGTGACTCGGGGCCAACGCGGTTGATGTAGAGTTCGCCGAAGCGCACATCGGACACCGCCCGCATGATGCGGTTGAAGTCGTTGGTGAAGAGATACGCCGACAGGCCGTATCGGCTGTCATTGGCGATGGCGAGGGCCTCGTCGAAATCGGCAATGCGCGTCACCGGCACGACGGGACCGAAGATTTCGTCGCGCATGATCGCCATGTCGGGCGTGGCACCCGCTAGCACCGTCGGTGTCAGCCAGAATCCACCCGCAACCGGTGCGGCCTCCGGGCGACCACCGCGCAACAGCGGCTCGGCGCCTGCGGCGATGGCCTCGGCGGTGATGCGCTCGACCTTCTCCAGCTCGGCGAGACTGACCTTCGGTCCCAGATCGGTGGTGTCGGCCATGGGATCGCCCAAACGCAGATCCCGCGTGGCTGCAACGAAACGGTCCATGAAGGCGTCGTAGATGCGCGCGTGGACCAGCATCCGCTCGTTGCAGATGCAGACCTGACCGCAGTTCATGAAGCGAGACGTCACCGCCGAGGCCACGGCGAGGTCCAGTTCGGCGTCCTCCATCACGATGAAGGGTGCCTTCCCGCCGAGTTCCAGCGACACCGGGACAAGATTTCGCGCCGCCGTCTCCATGATCCGCCGACCGGTCGGTACACTGCCAGTCATGGTGATGAGATCGATGCGGTTATCTGCCGTCAGGGCGGCACCCACCGACGCTCCGTCGCCAGTGACGATGTTTACCACGCCGGGCGGCACGCCCGCGGCCTCGAATATCCGGGCCATGGCCAGAGCGGAAAGCGGCGTCTCCTCGTGTGGTTTCAGCACGATGGCGTTGCCGGCGATCATCGCCGGGGCAACCTTGCGGCTGACCAGCGCCGCAGGATAGTTCCATGGGATGATCGCCGCGACCACGCCCACCGGCACGCGCTGGATCCAGATCTGCTCGCCCGCGGCGTCCGAGGGCAGGATTTCGCCCTGAATGCGACGGGCGAACTCGGCGAAGTAGGTGAAGAATTCCGCCGCGCCGCCGATTTCGGCGCGGGCCTCCGCGATGGGCTTGCCCTGTTCGCGGACCACGAGACGGGCGAGAGGCTCTGCCTCGGCGCGAATTGCCGCCGCGATGCGGTGCATGATCTGGCCGCGTGCGAGCGGCGACAGCGCCCCCCAGGCAGGCTGGGCGCGCTGGGCTGTGGCCACCGCCTCCTGCGCCTGCGCCACGCTGGCCTCACTCACCTCCGCGAAGGCCTGACCGGTCGCCGGATTGACGACTGGGCGCGAGCCCGCCTCTCCCGCGACCCACTTGCCGCCGATCCACATCCTGCCCCAGTCCTGCGCCATGATCTCCGTGCTCATGTCCGTCCTCCCTTGCGTCAATTGCCGCCCGCGCCCGCGGGTCGCGCGAGCATCAGCGCATAGTCGATGGCCTCGATCAGGCTTGTTGCCTCGGCGATTCCGCGCCCCGCAATGTCGAAGGCCGTGCCGTGGTCGACCGAGGTGCGGATGATGGGCAGGCCCAGCGTCATGTTCACACCGGACAGGCCGGTCCAGCGGCCGGTCGCGCTGTCGACCGCGAAGCCCAGCAGCTTCACCGGAATGTGTCCCTGGTCGTGGTACATCGCCACGACGGCATCGAAGGCGCCGCCGCGCATCTTGACGAAGACCGTATCGCCGGGCACCGGCCCGGTGACATTGCGGCCCGCGGCCCGCAGCTCGGCCACCAGCGGCTCCGTTACGTCGATGTCGTGCCGACCGAAGATGCCGCCCTCCCCGGCGTGGGGATTGAGGGCTGCCACCGCGATGCGGGGCCGGGCGATGCCGAGGCGTTGAAGCGTCTCTGTGGTCAGGTCGATCACGCGCCGCATCCGCGCCCCGGTCGCGCGGCGCGGCACCTCCTCGAGGGCGCAGTGTGTCGTGACGTGAGAGACGCGGAATGGCCCATGGGCGAGCATCATCGCGGTGTCGGAGACGCCGGTGAGTTCCGCCAGCATCTCCGTATGACCCGCCCAGTGGTGACCGGCGAGGTTCAACGCCTCCTTGTTGAGGGGCCCGGTCACGATGGCGGCCACAGCGCCTGCCAGCGCGAGCCGCGTCGCTTCGGCGACCGCACGATAGGCCTGATCGCCCGCCTCGGCCGAAAGGACGCCTGGGGCGAAGGCAGAGCCGTCATGGCGGGTCGCCAGGATCGCCGTGCCGCGAAACGGTTGCATCGGATCCTTGATGACCGGCGGCATCGCCAGACCCAGGCGCGCTGCGGTGGCCTGCAACGTGGCCGGGTCGCCCATGATCAACAGGGCATAGCCGCGGTCCACGGTATCCTGCGCTCGCGCTGCGGCGGCCTTCAGCGCGATTTCGGGTCCGATACCCGCGGGGTCGCCGACGGTGATGGCTAGGATCGGTGCGGCCATGGCTGCGCTCACTTGATGACGCTGATCTTGCTGCGATCGATGGTCAGGAACACGGCTGCAATCAGCACGACCCCTTTCAGGATCTTCTGCAGATGCGGGTCGACGCCCGTCATGTTCATGCCGTTGGACAGGATGGCGATGATCAGCACCCCGAGGACGGTGCCCCGGATGCGCCCCACGCCGCCGGTCAGCGGGGTGCCGCCGACCACCACGGCAGCGATCACGTCGAGCTCAAGCCCCTCTGCGAGCTGGGCGGTCGCGGCCATCGTCCGCGAAGCCTGCAACAACCCGGCGAGCCCGCACAGTGCCCCCGAAACCACGAACACCATCAGCTTGACCCGCTGCACCCGGATACCGCTGAGGAGCGCGACCTTCTCGCCGCCGCCGACAGCCCGGACCTCGCGGCCGAACACGGTCTGGTTAAAGATGACCGCCGCGATGACCGTCGCGGTCAAGGCGATGATGACGGTGTGGGGCACACCGAAGCTGCGCCCGGCAAAGGTGCTCAGGAACTCCATGTCGCGGATCGAGACCGGCGCGCCGCGGGTGTAGAACAGCACGAGCCCCCGGAAGATGACCAGTGTGCCCAACGTGACGATGAAAGACGGGATGCGACCGTAGGCGAACAGCAGGCCGTTGAACAGGCCGCACAGCAGGCCCACCCCGATGGCAGGCAGGATCGCCCACATCCCCAGCTCCGCCGACAGCGCCGCAGCCACCAGTGCGCTCAGGGCCACGGTCGAGCCCACCGACAGGTCGATGGACCCGTTGACGATCACGAAGGTCATCGCCACTGCCGCGACGAGCAGCACGGCGCTCTGCTGCAGCACGATCATCGCGTTGTTGACGGTCAGGAAGCGGTCCGAGGCGCTGGCGAAGGCGAGGCAGAGCCCCGCCAGCAGCACCAGCGGAAAGGCCTGACGGACGGTCTCCATCGAGAAGCGGGGCGCAAGGCTGCGCGTCGGCGCGCTGCGGCTCACATCATCCATCTCACCACTTCCTCCTCGCTCGGCCATGCGTCGCGCCCGAAGCCGCGCGAGATGCGGCCCGCGCGCGTGACCACGATGCGGTCGGACAGGCCGAGCAGCTCCGGCAGGTCCTCCGTCACCATTAGGACCGCGGTGCCGCCCTCGGCGAGGCGGCGGATCACACGGTAAATCTCCGATTTCGCGCCGACGTCGACCCCGCGCGTGGGATTGTTGAGCAGCAGGATGCGGGGCGCGGCGGCAAGGCATTTGCCCAGTACGACCTTCTGCATGTTGCCGCCGGACAGGGCGCCGACCGGTGCCTCGATACCCGTGGTGCGCACGCCCAGCGAAGCCACCTGCTCGCTGGCCTGGCGGCGTCCCGTGGCGCGGTCGTCGAAGACGCCCCAGCGCCGCGGTCGCGTCGCCAGCGTCACGTTCTCGCGCACCGAGAAATCGACCAATGCCCCCTCGCCGGTCCGGTCACCCGGCAGCAGGGCAACCCCACGATCCCACGCCGCCTGCGGCAGGGCCGGGCGGTGTTTCTCGCCTGCAATCTCCATCTCTCCTGAGAGGATGGGTTCGGCCCCGGCCAGCGCGCCGATCAGTGCCTCGCCGCCCGAGCCCTTGAGCCCGCCGATGCCCACCACCTCACCCGCATGCAGCGACAACGTCACCGGGCCGAGACCTGAGCGGGTGCGCAGGTCTTGCACCCGGGCAGCGACGGGACCCGGGACGGCTGACACCCGCTGCGGAAACAGCCCGTCGGCCAGATCGCGGCCCACCATCAGCCGATGAAGCTGCTCCTCTGTCACTTCGGGCGTCGGATAGGCGCCGACCAGCGCACCGTCTTTCAGCACCACCAGCCGGTCGGCGATCTCGAAGACCTCGTTGAGATGGTGCGAGACGAACACCACGCCGATGTCCTGCGCCCGCAATTCCCCGATCACCCGCATCAGCCGGGCCGCCTCGGCACGCCCCAGAAAGGCGGTGCTCTCGTCGAAGAACACGAAGCGGGGATCGGCGGCGAGGGCACGCGCCACCTCGATAGTCTTGATCTGCCCGAGGTCCAGCCGGTCGATGGCATCCCTGACCGAGAACTCGGCGCCGATCCGGTCGAGCACGGCCTGCGCGGCCTCGTTGAGCCGACGCCAGTGGATCAGCCCACCACGCCGGAAGCTGCGCAGGCGACCCAGCATGATGTTCTCGGCAATGCTGACGGCGCGGTTGACGTTGAGTTCCTGAAACACCAGCGCGACACCGCGCGCCTCGGCCTCGCGCTGATTGGCCGGCGCATAGGGCTGACCGTCCAGGGTCGCACGACCGCCGTCACGGGAATGCACGGCGGCCAGAACTTTCAGCAGCGTCGACTTGCCCGCACCGTTCTCGCCGACAAGCGCGACCACCTCGCCCGGCGCGAAACTGGCCGATACATCGCGCAGCGCAATATGGGCGCCGTAGCGCTTGTGAATGTTCTCGGCCACCAGCATGGGGGTCACCTCCGGCGGGGCCGGACGCACGAGCGTCCGGCCATTAACCGTCAGTTGCTGTACTGCATCAGGAACACGGCAGGCGGTGCGTCGGGATTGAAGGTGCGCGACCGCTCGCGGAAGTCGTACTGCGGCACGCCGCCGGGGAAATCCGCCTCGAACTGGGGCACCAGCGCCTGTGTCAGCGGCAGCAGGTCGAGCTTGACCTCCGCCTGATCGGCGGGCACCGGGTGGCCGTTGAGGTGATCGAACATCATGACCAGTGCAAAGCCCCCCTGCAGCCAGTGGCCGCCGATGTCGAACAGCAGATGACCGTCGCGCACCGCGTCGACGTTCTCGGGGTTCAGGTCCATGCCGACGACCATGATGTCCTGCCCGGGGGTCTTCCCGGCGCTGGTGATCGCCGCCATCACACCGGTCGCCGTGCCGCCATTGGCGGCCCAGACACCTTGGATTTGCGGATTGCCCTGCCAGAGGCTCTCGAACACCGTCTGCGAGGTGTCGCGCACGAAATTGCCGTCGACCTCGCCGACGACGACGATGTTGGGGTTCGCATCAAGCGCGTCCTGAAGGCCGGCACGCCGGTCGATGGCGACCGAGGTGCCCGCCGTGCCGTTCACCACCGCGATGTGCTTGCGTCCGTCGGCACCCGGCTCCAGAGCCTCGAACAGCGCCTCGGCCATCTGACGCCCTGCCTCGCGGTCGGAGGGACCGACGAAGGCGATGTAGTTCGGAAACAGCGGCGACTGCGGCGGGAAGTCGGCGTAGGTGTCGGTGAGGATCACCGGGATGTTGGCATTGTTGGCGAGTGTCAGGCCCGGCACGGCTGTCGCCCAGTAGGGCGTGAAGATGATGCCGTCCACGCCGCGCGCGACGAGATCCTCAAGGCCGCGGATCATCTGGTCGGGACGGTTGTCAGCGTTCAGCACGGTAAGGTTGACGCCGAGCGCCTCGGCGCCCTCGCGCATGAAATCGACGTAACTGTTCCAGAACTGCGCATCGAGCGTCGGCACGATCACGCCGATGTCGGGCCGATTGGCGCTGGCTTGTGCCATGGCACTGGATGCCATCGCCACCATGGCCGCCCCGGCGAGGGCGCCCCTTACCGCATTCCGCATGGATTTCCTCCCATAGTTGAGCCGCAGCCCGCCACCGATGCCCGGCATGTCTGGACCGCTGACCTGAAGTGGCATGTTTTGTAATTTTCTGCAATCTTTTTCGCATTTGTGGTGCGTTTCTGCGCGTTGTTGCGCGAAGCTGGCGGAATCCCTTAGGGTTGTCCGTGGGGGAAGGGTCGACGCGACGAGGTGATGATGCTGCCGGCCATGCGACGGGCGCGGATCATCGAACTGCTGCGCCGCGACGGCATGGCGGCGCTGAAGGACATGTCGGACGCGCTCGGCGTGTCGGTTTCGACGCTGCGGCGAGACGTCGACTACCTTTGCGAATCGGGACACCTCGAACGCACACATGGCGGTGCCATGCTGGCGGTGAACCGCGCCCAGGGCTTCGAGCCCGCGGCCGACATCGCCGAAGCCATCGAGCGCGACGCCAAGCGCGCCATCGGCCACCGCGCCGCCAGCCTCCTTGAACCCGGGCAGACCGTACTCTTCGACAGCGGCACGACCACGGCCGCCGCTGCCCGCGCCGCCGTTGCCCGAAACATCCCCTTCACGGCGATCACCAATGACCTCGCCATCGCCCAGGTGCTTTCCGTGGGCCCGGCGGTCCGCACCCACGTCACCGGCGGCTTTGTTCGGCCCGGCTCGCCGACGCTGATCGGCACCGCCGCCCTTCAGTCGGTGCAGCGGCTTCGGGCCGATCTGGCTTTTCTCGGCACCCATGCGCTCACGGCCGATACCCTGTCGGATACCTCGATCGAGCTGGCGGAGATCAAGCGCGCCATCCTCGCGGCAGCAGAGCGTGTCGTTCTTCTGGCCGACAGCACCAAGGTGTTTTCCCGCGCCCTTTGCGCGTTCGGCGGCACGGCCGAACTGTCGTTGCTGATCACGGACGCCCGGATTGCAGCGACCGATCTCGCCACGCTCACCGCCCTGGGCGTGCCGGTGGACGCCGTGCCGGTGGCGCCATGATACC
>RECO01000287.1 GCA_007694015.1 Geminicoccaceae bacterium | reverse complement strand
CGCGGAGCGCCGCCCGCCGCTGATCGCCCGCATCCTCCACGGTTCCCGTGACCTGTCTGCAGCGCTCGGGGATCTCTGAGCAGAGCGCGTGAGCAGCACCGCTTCCACGCTCTGGGTCGAAGCGATGCAGGTGGAAGAGAAGAGGGCGCAGCCACCGTGGACAGATATGCCGGATCCGAACCCGCCTCCGGCGAACGCGGGGCGGCTCGATTCAGCATAAACGAACCGTTGAGGGGGGCAGGGGTATGCTGGTGCGTCGAGGCCTCGGCCGGAGATCGGGGGAGGATGCCTCTTGTTGGCCGCGCTTGCGTCCGCTGGCGGCGGCACCCACGTCGTAGCGGGCGAAGATCAAGCCGATCCGTCCGGTGCAACCCGCATCCTCATCGACAGTGTGGCGACGACGGCGGACGTGCCCGAGCACGCGGTGATCCAGGTGGTCGCAGCCGCTTCCGCCGGAGAGAGCTACCTCGCCGCACATCACCTGGCGCAGGTGGCGCAAGGCTTCCTGGTACGCAAAGGAGACCCGGCCACGAAGAGCCGGAGGGTCAACGCAGGCGGTGCCTCGCGCCCGCGGCCCGTTCGACCGGGCTTAGGGCGCAAGAACACCTACTGTCCCGTCAGTCGCCGAGGGCGGCGTCGATAACGACGTGGGTCCAAGCGCCCTCGGGCGGCCGGGTGATGACGGGGTCCGAGCCGCCGCCCAGAAGCGTGGCGACGGTGCGCTCGAAATCGGCCGGGTCGAGACGGCCGTCCGAACCCTCGGTCAAGAGGTTGACCTCGCGTACCATGCGGCGCTGGTGGGTTTCGGTTTGGGCGCCCGTCTCGTCGAATTCGAGCACGATGTCGGCGGCCATGTCCGGGTTTTCGCGGGCGAACGCCCAGCCGCGCATGGAAGCGCGCACGAACCGCGCCATGACGTCGACGAAAGCCGGGTCCTCCAGGCGTTCTTCCAAGACGTAAAGCCCGTCCTCCAGCGTGGCGACACCCTGATCCTCGTATTTGAAGACGATCAGCTCGTCCTCGCTGATGCCGGCGTCGATGACCTGCCAATATTCGTTGTAGGTCATGGTCGAGATGCAGTCGGCCTGCCGCTGCAGCAGCGGATCGACGTTGAAGCCCTGGCGCAGCACGGTGACGCCGTCGGGTCCGCCTTCGGTCGGGATGCCGAGCCGGCTCATCCAGGAGAGGAACGGGTACTCGTTGCCGAAGAACCACACGCCGAGATTGCGGCCGGGAAAGTCTTCGGGGGAGGTGATGCCGGTGTCGGCGAGGCAGGTCAGCATCATACCCGACCGCTTGAATGGCTGGGCGATGTTGACCAGCGGCACGCCGCGCTCGCGGGCGGCAAGGGCCGCCGGCATCCACTCGACGATGACGTCGGCGCCGCCCCCGGCGATCACCTGCGGCGGGGCGATGTCGGGACCGCCGGGGCGGATGGTGACGTCGAGCCCCTCCTCCTCGAAGAAGCCCTGGTCGAGGGCGACGTAGTAGCCGGCGAACTGGCCTTGGGTCACCCACTTGAGCTGCAGGGTGACGCGGTCGGCGGCGAGTGCGGTCGAACTCATCAGGCCCAAGGCGATCGCCACGGCCAAAGATTTTCTCATCAAACGTCTCTCCTTCGCAAAAATGGCCCCGTCACCGCCGGTAGGACGGGTGCCAGAACGTGGTGCCGCGCTCGATCAGCGCGATCAGCCCGTAGGATGCGGAGCCGACGACGGCCGCCATCGTGATCTGCGCCCAGACCATGTCGATGTTCATCCGCCCGATCTCGGTCGAAATACGAAAGCCCATGCCGACGGTGGGCGAGCCGAAGAACTCGGCGACGATGGCGCCGATCAAGGCGAGCGTGGAATTGATCTTCAAGGCGTTGAAGACGAACGGCATGGCCAAGGGCAGCCGCATCTTCCACAAGGTTTGGCCATAAGATGCAGCGTAGGTCTGCATCAGGTCGTGGTCGATGCGCGAGGCGGCCTTGAGGCCGGCCAGCGTGTTCACCATCATCGGAAAAAAGGTCATGACGACGACGACGGCGGCCTTGGAGTGCCAGTCGAAGCCGAACCACATGACCATGATCGGTGCGGTGCCGATGATCGGCAGGGCCGAAACCATGTTGCCCACCGGCAGGAGCCCGCGGGTGAGAAAGGGCGAGCGGTCGATCAGGAGGGCCGCGACGAAGCCGACGCTGCAGCCGATGGCGTAGCCGGTCAGCACCGCACGCAGATAGGTCTGTTGGAAATCCGCCCAGAGGATGGGCAAGGAGCCGGCGATCCGCGCCCCGATGGCGCTGGGTGCGGGCAAGAGGATCGAGGGCACCCCGGCGCCGCGCACGATCAACTCCCACAACACCAACAGCCAAAGCCCGAACAGCAAGGGCACCAGCACCGCTTGCAGACGGCCGAGCCAGGCGGCCCTCGGCTGCCAAGCCGAGAGCGTGGTGGTGGCGTGCCAAGCCAAGAGCCAAGCCGCCAGCACGCAGCCCCAAAAGCCGATCCCGGCATCGTCGGCAACGGCCGGCAGCGCGCGCAGCAGCAAGGCCGCCGCAACCAGGGCGCCGAAGCCCTCGACCCAATAGCCCCTGCGCGTCGCCGCCCAGAGCGCCGATGCGAGCAACGCAAGCCCCGCCAGAACGACCCCGAAACCGGGAGCGGCGACAGCGCCGATCGTGCCGACCACGGCGGCCGGTAGGGCGAGGCCGGCCAACGGGGGCGGCAGCGTCATCGGCTCATGCCCATCCGCCACAGCACCAGCCGGTTGGCGAGCCCGACGATGCTGACCAACAGGCCCGCAAGCACGGCAGCGACGATCAACGCAGCCCAGATCTGCAGCGTCTGGCCGAAGTAGAACCCGGACAGAAGCCGAGCCCCCAAGCCCGCAACCGCACCCGTCGGCAGCTCGGCAACGATCGCCCCGACGAGTGCTATGGCGATGGCCACGCGCATCGCCGGAAACAGGAACGGCAGCGCCGACGGCCAGCGCAGCCGCCAAAAGACCTGCCAGGGGCTCGCGCTGTAGGTGCGCAGCAGGTCGAGGTGCAGCACCTCGGGCGAACGCAGCCCCTTCACCATGCCGACAGCGACCGGGAAAAAGGCCAGATAGCTGGAGATGATCGCTTTCGGCACCAGCCCCGAGAGCCCGATCGCCCCCAAGACCACGATGATCATCGGCGCGATCGCCAGGATCGGGACGGTCTGCGAGGCGATGATCCAGGGCATCAGGCTCTGGTCAAGGCTTTTGACGTGGACGATGCCGACAGCGATCAGGATACCCAGCACCGTGCCCATGGCGAAGCCGAGCAGCGTCGAAGAGAGTGTGATCTGGGCGTGGTAGACGAGGCTCCGGCGCGACGTTGGCGCCATGTTGAACACCGTCCGCTCCAACTCGCCCCAAATCTGGTGCGGCGTCGGCAAAACCGGACGGTCCTGGTTCCAGGTGTCACGCACCAATTGCGGCAGCGTCCAGTCGACGCCCTGGCGCACATAGGTGTCGCGCTGGAACGGCTGGTTCATCCAGATCGCGGCCGCGTACCAAATGACGACGATAGCGGCGAGCACGGTCAGGACCGGCAGGAAGGTGCGCGTCAGCCAGCCGATCATCGCACCATCTCAATCGACATAAGCGTGGCCGGCCTTCAAGCCGTCGCGCACCCGCTGCGCGATCGCCAAAAATTCGGGTGTCTCGCGCAGTTCCAAGGTGCGCTCGCGGGGCAGATCGCAGGCGATCACGTCGTGGATGCGGCCGGGCCTCGGGCTCATCACGACGATCTTGGTGGAAAGGAACACCGCTTCCAAAATCGAGTGGGTCACGAACACCACGGTCTTTTTGGTCCGGTGCCAAAGGCCGTGCAGTTGCAGGTTCAAATGGTCGCGGACGATTTCGTCGAGGGCGCCGAACGGCTCGTCCATCAACAGCAGATCGGGGTCGAAGGTGAGCGCACGGGCGATCGACGCCCGCTGCTGCATCCCGCCGGAGAGTTGCCACGGATATTTCCGCTCGAAACCCTCCAAATTGACCAGGGCAAGGTTGCGCTTGACCCTCTCCATCCGCTCGGCGCGCGGCAGGCCCATGATCTCCAAGGGCAAGGCGACGTTCTTGGCTACGGTCCGCCAGGGGTAGAGCGCCGGTGCTTGGAACACGTAGCCATAGGCGCGGGCGAGCCGGGCGGCTTCCGGCGTCACCCCTTCGACGGTGATGCTGCCGGCGGTGGGCTGTTCCAGATCCGCAATGACGCGCAAGAGTGTGGTCTTGCCGCAGCCCGACGGACCGATCAGCGACACGAAGGCGTGGCGCTCGATGGCGAGGTCGACGTCGGCAAGCGCGTGCACCGGGCCGTCGGCGGTCTGAAAGACGAGCGAGAGCCCCCGCGCGTCGATCACCGGATGCTCCGGTGCGGCCGTGGGTGACGACACCCGGTCGCTGTGGGGGAGCTGGTCAGACACCGGGCGGCATGTTCTTGGGATCGCGGGCGACCGGCCGCGGTGTGGTCAGCGCCTTCCACGAGCTGTAGGCCTGGATGGTCGGCGCGAAGGGTGCGCGCTCGACATAGCGCCCGTCGCCGGCCTCGGCCTTGATCGTCCCGTCCTCGACGGCGACCCGGCCGCGGCTCAAGGTAAAGCGCGGCAGCCCCTTCAGCGCGAAGCCCTCGAACACGTTGTAGTCGATCGCCGAAACCTGGCTGGCGGCGCGCACCGTCTTGGTTTTGGCCGGGTCCCAAACCACCACGTCGGCATCGGCACCGACGGCGATGGCACCCTTTTTCGGGTAGAGGTTCAAAATCTTCGCACTGTTGGTCGAGGTGACGGCGACGAACTCCTCTTTGGTGAGGCGCCCGGTGTTGACGCCGTGCGTCCAGAGGACGGGCATGCGGTCCTCGAGACCACCCGTGCCGTTCGGGATCTTGGTGAAATCGCCGACGCCGAAGCGCTTTTGCTCGGTCGTGAACGCGCAGTGATCGGTGGCCACCACCTGCAGCGTGCCGCCGGTGAGCCCGGCCCAGAGGCTGTCCTGGTGCTTCTTGTCGCGAAAGGGCGGGCTCATGACGCGCCTCGCCGCATGGTCCCAGTCGGGATGCGCGTATTCGCGGTCGTCGAGGGTGAGGTGCTGGATCAAGGGCTCGCCATAGACCCGCTTGCCCAGCGCCCGTGCGCGGCGGATGGCTTCGTGCGCCGGCTCGCTCGAGACGTGGACGACGTAGAGCGGCACACCCGCCGCATCGGCGATCATGATCGCCCGGTTGACCGCCTCGCCTTCGACCTCGGGCGGGCGGGAATAGGCGTGCGCCTCGGGGCCGGTCGTGCCGAGCGCCATGTACTTGGCCTGCAGCCGCGCCACCACGTCACCATTCTCCGCGTGGACCAGCGGCAACGCCCCGACCTCGGCGCAGCGCAGGAACGACTGGTAAAGCTCGTCGTCGTTCACCATCAAGGCCCCTTTGTAGGCCATGAAGTGCTTGAAGCTGTTGATGCCGCGCTTGGTCACCTCGGGCATCTCGGCCCAGACCGGCTCGTCCCACCAAGTGATGGCCATGTGGTAGCCGTAGTCGGCGCAGGCCTTGCCCGCCTTCTGGTTCCAGACGGCGAGCGCATCCAACAGCGACTGGCCCGGTGCCGGCAGCACGAAATCGACCACCATGGTGGTGCCGCCGGAAAGCCCCGCACGGGTACCGGAGTAGAAGTCGTCCGACGAATAGGTGCCCATGAAGGGCATTTCCAGGTGCACGTGCGGGTCGATGCCGCCGGGCATGACGTAGCAGCCGGTGGCATCCAGCACCGTGTCGCCGCCGAGGTTCGGCCCGATAGCGGCGATGGTCTCGCCCTCGATCAAAACGTCGGCCGTAAAGCTGTGGTCGGCTGTGACCACCGTGCCGCCCTTGATCACCGTCGACATGCGCACTCCTCCCTCGGCATTCGGCCCTCCCTCAGCGTTCGACGATACCCGCGGTCTCGACCACGGCGTGGAACAGGACGTCGGCGCCGGCCTGCGCCCATTCCTTGGTGATCTCCTCGGCCTCGTTGTGCGACAGACCGTCGACGCAGGGGCACATCACCATGGCCGTCGGCGTCACCCGGCTGATCCAGCAGGCGTCGTGGCCGGCACCCGAGACGATGTCCTTGTGGCTGTAGCCGAGCTTCGAAGCGGCGCCGCGCACGGCCTCGACGCAGCCCGGATCGAAGGTCACCGGATCGAAGGCGCCGACCTCCTCGACGGTGATCGTCAGCCCCAATTCCCGCGCGATCTTGGCCCCCTCAACGCGCAGTGCCGCCTCCATCGCGTCGATGACGTCCTTCTCCGGGTGACGGAAATCGACCACGAACACGGCCTTGCCGGGGATGATGTTGCGCGAGTTCGGATAGACGTTGCACATCCCGACGGCACCCACCGCATGCGGCGGGTAGCGCAGGGCGATGTCGTGGACCCGGTCGGTGATGCGGGCCATGCCGAGGCCGGCATTGACGCGCTTCGGCATCGGCGTCGAGCCGGTATGGCTCTCCCGGCCGACCAGCGTCACCTCCAGCCAGCGCAGCCCCTGGCCGTGGGTGACGACCCCAATGTCGACTCCCTCGTCCTCCAGGATCGGCCCCTGCTCGATGTGCAACTCGAAAAAGGCCTTCATCGGCCGCTGCCCCACCGGCTCCGTGCCCTTGTAGCCGACCCGCTCCAACTCGGCGCCGAAGCTCTTGTCGGCGGCATCGCGCCGGTCATAGGCCCAATCCAGGCCATGGGTGCCGGCAAAGACGCCCGAGGCGAGCATCGCCGGGGCAAAGCGCGTCCCCTCCTCGTTGGTCCAGTTCACCACCTCGATCGGGTGCCTGGTCTGGATGCCCAGGTCGTTCAGCGTGCGCACGATCTCCAGGCCGCCTAGCACCCCAAGCACGCCGTCGTACTTGCCGCCCGTGGGCTGGGTGTCGAGGTGCGAGCCGACCATCACCGGCGGCAGGCTCGGATCAGCGCCCTCGCGGCGGGCAAACATGGTGCCCATCTGGTCGACCACGACCGTCATCCCGGCCGCCTCGCACCACGTCTTGAACAGGTCGCGCCCTTCTTTGTCGGCGTCGGTCAGCGTTTGCCGGTTGTTGCCGCCGGCGACGCCCGGACCGATCTTGGCCATCGCCATGATCGCATCCCACAGCCGGTCGGGGTCGAGGCGAAGGTTGGCGGTGAGGGTCATCGTGCTTCCCGTCGTTCAGGCGTCTCGCTGGGCGGCCGCCGCCACGTTTCGACTGATGGCAAACGACATGCCAATGCGGCGGTTGCCGCCATCGTCCCGCTACTCGGCCGCTTCGCGCACCATCGGGTTGTTGGGATGGGTGGTCCAGTCGCCGTGCTCAGCGGGGATGGGGGTGCGCGTCCGTGGATCGACGCCTGCGATCCGCTCCATGGTGATGCAATTCTCCACCGGGCAGACGTTGACGCAGAGATTGCAGCCCACGCATTCCTCGTCGATCACCTCGAAGTGCCGCACGCCGTCCTTCATCGCCGTGATCGCCTGGTGCGAGGTGTCCTCGCAGGCGATGTGGCAGCGCCCGCATTTGATGCAGGCGTCCTGGTCGATCCGCGCCTTGGTCACATAGTTGAGGTTCAGGTACTGCCAGTCGGTGACGTTCGGCACCGCGCGGCCGACGATGCTCGGGATGTCCGCGTGGCCCTTCTCGTCCATCCACGCCTCGAGGCCGCTGATCATCTCCTGCACGA
>RECO01000102.1 GCA_007694015.1 Geminicoccaceae bacterium | reverse complement strand
GCCGCCTCCCTGCCTTACCCGAAGGTTTCGTCCCTCGCGGCCGCACCCCCAAGGCTCGAGCGACACGTTCCAACCTCCATCACCAGCCTCCGCCTCGGCCTCACCCGACACCTCGCCCGCTCTCTACCCAGATGCCCTTGCTGCCTCCGCTCGTAGCTGATCCATGCATGTTTATGACACAGTAGGACTAGAGCGGCGCCACGCGGCTCAAGAACAGGCTGATGTCGGCGATGTAGGTGATCAGCAACAGGTTCACCAGGATGATCCAATAGAACGGGACGACACCGCGGAACACTTCGCTGACGGGGCGTTTCGAGATGGTGGCGATGGCGAAGAGATTGAGCCCGATCGGCGGCGTGATCACCGCGATCTCCATGTTCATGACGACGATGATGCAGAAGTGGATCGGGTTGATGTCGAACATCGCGAGCAAGGGGGCGATGATCGGCATGGCGATGAGGATGATCGAGATGACCTCGAGGAACATCCCCAAGAACAAGAAGAGCAGGTTGATCAGCAAAAGGAACTGCCAGCGCGACAAGCCGAGGCTCGGGATCCAGCCGACCACCGCCTGGGTGATGCCGCTCAAGGTCACCGCGTAGCCGAAGAGGGCGGCACCGGCGAGGATGACCAGGATCGCCGCGGTCGTCGCACTGGCTTCGGCGATGACGCGAAAGAGCTGGCGCGGGCCCATCCGCAAATAAGTGGGCAGGGTGATGAGCAGCGCGTAGACGACGGCAAGCGCACTCGATTCCGACGGCGTGAAGATCCCGCCATAGATCGAGCCCAGAATGACGACCGGGAACAGGAGGATCGCCTTGGCTTCGTAGATCAGCCGCCCGCGCTCGCGCCAGGGCGTCGGCGCGCGCCCGCCGATGCCGGCCTTGCGGGCGTAGTAGACCGCCACGCCGCAGAGGCTGAACCCGAGCAGGAGGCCCGGGACCAGGCCCGCCTGGAAGAGCTGGCCGACCGACTGGCCCGTGACCGTGCCGTAGATGATCATCGGGATGGACGGCGGGATGAGGATACCGAGCCCGCCCGCGGCGGCGATCAGGCCGACGGCGAAGCGCTGCGGATAGCCCCGTTCGATCATCTGCGGGATGATGGTGAGGCCGATCGCCGCGGCGGTCGCGATCGACGAGCCGCTGACGGCGGAAAAGATCATGGTGGCCAGGACGGCGACGATGGCAAGGCCGCCCCGATGGTGGCCGATGAGCCCGTCGATGGCGCCCACCAGCTTCGCCACCTGGCCGCCACGGCTGAGGATTTCCGCGGCCAGGATGAAGAAGGGGATCGCCATGATCGGCGTCTTGTCGAGGCCGGCGAACATCGTCGCGGGACCGATCAGGAGCAGGTCGCCGCGCATGTAGAGGAGGGCGAGGCCGCCCGCCCCCATGGCCAGGGCGATCGGGACGCCGAACAGGAAGAGTGCGGCGGAGGTGCCGAGCAGCGCGCCCAAGGATCAAGCCTTCCAGAACAAGGGGGGCATCAGTCGAGCCGCGCCGCGCCCGAGCCTTCGACGACACCGGCGTGATCGTGCAGCGGGCCGCGAATGGCGACGACCAGGAAGGCGAAGGTGGCAAGCGCCATGCCGATCATCACGGTGCTGTGGGCGATCCAGAGCGGCATCGGAAAGCCGGTCGGCATGATCTCGCCGAACAGCATGGAATCGGCGACGAACAGCCAGCCGGCATAGGTGAAGACCGCACAGCAGAGCATCGCCAGCACCGCGCCGATGCGGACGATCAAGCTGGCGATCCTGGGCGGCGCCATGAAGTCCAACAGGTCGAAGCGGATGTTGATGCCGCTCAGCGTCGCCACGGGAAAGCCCAGGAACGCGCCGGCGATGACGAGATAGCGCGAGAGATATTCGGCAGTCGGATCGGAAAAGCCGATGAGGTAGCGGGTCATGGTGATGCCGAAGGTGATCAGCATCGCCGACATGAAGGCGAGCGACATCAAGGTGGCCAGGATCAGGTAGATGACGCGGACCATTGCCCCCTCGCCTCCGCTGTCAGCGGGCGGTGCCGGCTCGAACCTGCGGCACCGCCCGGCCGGCTCACTCCTGGGCGATCGCGATGAGGGCCTGCAACTCGCTGTCGAGGCCGGCGTAGAAGCCCTCCAGGGCCGTGCGGAACTCGGCCAGCAATTCGGGCGTCATCTGGATGACCTCCATCCCCTCGGCGGCCAACGCGTCGTCGACCATGGCGAGGTCCTTTTGCACCTCGATCTGGTTGAAGGCGCGGGCCTCGGCGGCGGCGGCGCGGATCTGCTCCTGGCGCTCCGGCGGCTGCCGGTCGAACCAGTTCTTGTTCACCATGAAGAAGTAACCACCGTAGAAGAGGTCGAGATTGGTGATGGCGTTGCTGACCTCGAAGAACTTGAAGGTGAGCCCGTAGGTCGGTGCGGTGAACGCACCGTCGGCCACGCCCTGCTGCAACGCCAGGTACAGTTCGGTGCCGGGAATGGCGGTCGGCGTGGCGCCCATCGCCGCGACCGCATCCTGCAGGATGGCCGACGGCACGACGCGGATCTTCTGGCCGCGGAGGTCGGCGACCGAGCGCACCGGCGCCTGCGTCCACAGCCGCGACGGGCTTTCGAACCAGTATTCGATGTGCTGCAGCCCGCGCCGCTCCAGCCGTGCCGCGAGGTCGGCGGCGTCGTCGGTCGCGAGGAAGTCCCAGAGCTGCTCGTAGCTGTCGAACACCAGCGGCACCTGATAGATGTTCATCAGGGGCTCGATCGACGCCAGATAGCTGAAATAGGGCGCCGACATCTCGATCTGCCCGCGCGCGGTCGCGGCGACTTCCTCGGCCGGGCCGACCAGCTGGGCGGCGGGGAACAGGCGGACGTTGTAATAGCCCTCGGACTTCTCCTCCAAGAGCTGGGCAAAGAGCTCGATGGTTCGGCTCTTGATGTGGGCGGGCGGCGTTTCGTAGCTGAACCGCACCTCCACCTCGGCCGCAGCCGGCACCGTCGTCAGGCCGAGCGTGGCCGCGAACGCCGTGAGTGCCGCTACCGTCGTCAAAAGCGTTCGACGCCCCCTCATCGCTTCCTCCCCTGGGTTTCCAAAGCGTTGCTCGGAATACAAAGCAAGACACATGCCGCGGCAACGCCGATTTCGCCTCTGACAGCTATGCCCGTTCGGCATTGGCGCAAGCATCGAGGGGGGCATCGAGGGCGGCATCGGGCTGGCCGGCCAACGCCGCCGCCTCCCGGGCGAGCCGCTGCACCTCCGCCTTGAGGAGGTGCACCACGGCCCGCACCGCCGGCGACACGGCCCTGATCGCCGGCGTTGCCACCATCAGCCGCCGCTCGATCACCGGCTCCACGATCGGATGCGCCTGGATATGGCCGTCGCGCACGTCGCGCATGAAGGCGGTCAATGGCTGCACGGCGGCCGCCTTGCCATCGATGACGAGTTCGCGAATGGCGCCGAAGCAATCGACCTCGACCTCCGGCCGCAGCCGCAAGCCGACGCGCTCCGCCGCCGCTTCGACCAGGCTGCGCAGCCCGTGGGCAGGCCCCGACAAGACCAGCGGCAGCCGGTCGAGCGCCTGGAGCCGCACCGGGCTGCCCGGTTGGGCGAAGCGCCACGCCGCCGGGACCAACAGGTGCAAGCGCTCGCGCACGAGCGGCTCGGCGCCGTTGAGGGTCTTGGTCTGCGCCTCGTAAACGACACCCAGATCGCAGCTGCCGTTCGCCAGCCATTCCCTGACGTGGGCGCTCATGCCCTCGACCAGGTGGAGGCGCAGTTCCGGATGCGCCGCGCGCACCGCCCGCAACAGGTCGAGCCCGAGCGGGTTGGCGACGGTCGGCGGTGCGGCCACGGTGACGGTGCCGGTGAGCACATCGGATCGCGCGTGCAGGTCGGCCTTGATCTCCTCGACGGCGGCCAGCACCCGACGCGCCCGCTCGGTGAGCTGGCGTCCGGCCTCGGTCGGCACCACCCCCCGGCCGTTGCGGTGCAGGAGCAACACGCCGAGTTCCTCCTCCAGGTCGCGGACCTGGCGGCTCAAGGCGGGTTGGGCCACGGCCAGCCGGGCCGCGGCGCGGGTGAAGCTGCCGGCATCGACGATCGCCACGAAATAGCGCAGTTGCTTGAAGTCCACGCCGCCACTCACCCCCATCGCTGCCGCGCCGCCAACACCAAGGTCGCACGGATCATGCCGATTCGCGATAGCTGTTAGCCGGCTCGACACGATTGCCGCGCCACGCGAGTTGGGGATGACTAGACGGCAACGCGGACAGGGAGAGGGGACGCCATGGACCTCGGCCTCGATGGCAAACGGGTGCTGGTGAGCGGCGGCTCGCGCGGCATCGGCCTGGCGACGGCGCGGCTCTTTGCCGAGGAGGGCTGCCGGCTGGTCCTTGTCGCCCGCGACCAGGAAGGCCTGGAAGCGGCCCGCGCCGAGTTGCCCGCCACCACCGACGTCGTCCTGGTCGCGGCCGACCTCGCCGACCCCAAACTGGCGCGCCGCTTGGCCGACGACCATCCGGACGTCGACGTGCTGGTCAACAACGCGGGCGCCATTCCCGGCGGCAACCTGCTCGCCGTCGACGACGCGACGTGGCGTCGGGCGTGGGACCTCAAGGTGCTCGGCTACGTCAACATGAGCCGCGCCTTTTACCCGCGGATGCAGGCCCGCGCCTGTGGCGTGATCGTCAACGTGATCGGCAATGCGGCCGAAACCTTGGACCCGGACTACATCTGCGGTGTGACCGGCAACGCCGCCTTGGTGGCGTTTACCAAGTCGCTCGGTTCGACCAGCGAGGGCGACGGCATCCGCGTCCTGGGCATCAATCCGGGACCGGTCGCGACCGGCCGTCTGGTCAAGCGGATGCAGGCGCGCGCCGCCGAACGGCTCGGCAGCGCCGAGCGCTGGCAGGAGTTGCTGGCCCCCCTGCCCTTCGGCCGTGCGGCCACGCCCGACGAGATCGCCGCCCTGATCGCGTTCTTGGCGTCGCGGCATTCGGCCTATACGAGCGGCACGGTGGTGACGGTCGATGGCGGCGCCTCCGGCCGCAGCGCGACGTTCTAGGGCGTATTCTGCAATGCTCGACCATCCCGCACCCCCGCCCGGCCGCCCATGGCATCGTCCACTCGTGGGCGGCCGGGCGCGGGTGCGGGATGGGCGAAGTCAAGCTAAACGGAACACGTTCTGAGTGGGGGATTGGGGATGGCGTTCGTAACCACCGACGACGGTGTCCGGCTGCACGTGGAGGAGACCGGCAGCGGCATCCCGCTGATCTTCGCCCACGAGTTCGCCGGCGACCACCGCAGCTACGAGCCGCAACTGCGGCATTTCGGCCGCTATTATCGGGCGATCACCTTCGCCGCGCGCGGCTTTCCCCCCTCGGACGTGCCGGCCGAGCCCGAGCGCTACTCGCAGAGCCGGGCCACCGCCGACATCGTCGCCGTGATGGACGGGCTCGGCATCGATCGGGCGCACGTGGTCGGCATCTCGATGGGCGGGTTCGCCACGCTGGAGCTGGGCCTCACCCGCCCCGAGCGGGCCCGCTCGCTGACCATCGCCGGCTGCGGCTACGGTGCGGAGCCGGATAAGCGCGACCAGTTCGCCGCCGAGGCCGAGCAGGCGGCGACCAATTTCGACACCCTGGGCAGTGCGGTCGCCGGGCGCGCCTACGCGCTCGGGCCGACCCGCGTCCAATTCCAGAACAAGGACCCCCGCGGCTGGCTGGAGTTCGCCACGCAACTCGAACAGCACTCCGCCACCGGCTCGGCCAACACGCTCCGCGGCATCCAGAAGGTGCGCCGCTCGCTGTTCGAGTTCGGCGAGGCGATGACCAAGCTCGAGGTGCCGACCTTGGTGATGACCGGGGACGAGGACGGCCCCTGCCTGGAGGCGAGCCTGTTCATGAAGCGGCGCATCCCCACCGCCGGCCTCGTGGTCATGCCCAACACCGGCCACACGCTGAACCTGGAGGAGCCGGACGCCTTCAACCGGCACCTCGGCGAGTTCCTCCACGCCGTCGACGTCGGCCGCTGGCCGCGGCGCGATCCGCGCGCAGAGACCAACGCCATTCTCGGCACCCGGTAGAGCGTTTGCCGAAATGCTCGCCCATCCCGCACCCCCGACCGGCCGCCCACGAGTGTACGATGCCATGGGCGGCCGGGCAGGGGTGCGGGATGGGCGAAGTTCAACCTAACCCGCCGTTCGAACCCGATCGAGGTCGTCCATGATCACCGTCGTCCAGCCTGCCCTCGTCTCCGGCGAGCCCTACGTCCCCGGTCTGTCGCGCAGCGAGGTGGCGCGAAGGTTCGAGCTCGCACCCGACGCCGTCGCGAAGCTCGGTTCGGCGGAAAACCCCTTCGGCCCGTCGCCCAAGGCGGTGCTGGCCATGGCGGCGGCCCTTGCCGACAGCTCGCTCTACCCGAATTGGACGGCCGAGGCCTTACGCCGCAAGATCGCCGAGCGCTTCGGCCTGGAGCCGAACCAGGTCGTGGCCGGGAGCGGCGAGACCGAGTTGATCGGGCTGATCCTGCGCACCTACGCCGCACCGGGGGCGGCCGTGCTGATGCAGCGCCCCTGCTTTCCGATCTATCACCTCTACGCCGAGAACGAGGGCAGGCGGCCGGTCTTCGCCGACATGGGCCCCGATTTCGCCGTCGATACCGACCGCTACGTCGCCCAGCTGCAAGCGGTTCGGCCGAGCATCGCCTTCGTCACCCACCCGCACAGCCCGACCGGGCAGGCGGCGAGCGAAGCCGACCTCCGCCGCATCGCCGAGGCCGCCCCGGACACGCTGGTCGTGCTCGACGAAGCCTATGTCCACTACACGGAGACCGAGGGGCTGTTGCACCTCGT
Organism: Geminicoccaceae bacterium; assembly: GCA_007694015.1. Lineage (GTDB taxonomy): Bacteria > Pseudomonadota > Alphaproteobacteria > Geminicoccales > Geminicoccaceae > RECO01. Next base: position 23,813 of record RECO01000102.1, on the reverse strand, counting down.
TGGCGAGTACCCGAACCTGATGGCGCTTCGGACCTTCTCCAAGGCCTACGGGCTCGCGGGCCTCAGGGTGGGCTTTGCCGTCGGTGCTGCCGACCTGATCCGCCCGCTCTGGAACGCCAAACCCACCTGGAACATCGGCGCTTTGCAGAGCGCCGGTGCGATCGCCGCCCTCGACGACGAGGCCCACGTCCAGCGCACCGTCCAGACCATCGTCGCCATGCGCGCCTACGTCACCGAACGCCTCGCGGGCCTCCGGGCGTTTCGCATGGTGCCCAACAGCCGGGCCAATTTCTTCCTGTTGGAGGTGGTGAGCCCGGCGCTCGATTCGACCGGCGTGTTCGAGGCGCTCTTGGCCCGGGGCGTCATCGTCAAGGACGGCTCGGTCTCGTTCCGCGGGCTGGGTGACCGCTATCTGCGGATCGACGTCGGCCTCGAGCCGGACATGGACCGGCTGGTTTCGGCCCTGGCCGACATCGAGCGCAGCCAGGCGTGAGCAACGCCTCCGCCCTGCTCGTCGGCATCGACGTCGGTGGCACCTTCACCGACTGCGTCGCCGTCGATCGGCTGACCGGTGCCTCTGTCGCGGCCTTCAAGCTCCCCTCGACGCCGGCCGACCCGGCCGTCGCCGTCCTGGCGGCCCTCGCCCGCGTCGGCGCCGACCACGCGCTCGAGGGTGCGCATGTCTGCCACGGGACGACCATCGGCACCAACGCGCTCTTGGAGCGCAAGGGTACGCGGACAGCGCTGGTCGCCACCCAGGGCTTTGCCGACGTGCTGGAATTGCGCCGCCAAGCGCGGCCCGAACTCTACACCTTCGATGTCCGCCTCTCGCCGCCGCTGGTGGCCGCCCTGGACCGCTTCGAGGTGGCCGAGCGGATCGCCTTCGACGGCGAGGTGCTGTTGCCCTTGGAGGGCACGGACGACCTCGCCGAGCGGCTGGCAGCACAGGGCGTCGGCGCGGTTGCGGTGAGCCTGTTGCACGCGCCCGCAAATCCGGCCCACGAGCAGCGCTTGGCGGCGACACTCCGCCGCAGACTGCCCGGCGTCTTCGTCAGCGTCTCCAGCGAGGTGGCACCGGAGATCCGCGAGTACGAGCGGACCAGCACGACCGTGGTCAACGCCTATATCGGCCCCGCCGTCGGCGCCTATGTCGACCGGCTGGCGGCGGCCCGCGGCGAGTTGGGGCTCGCCAGCCTGCGCTTGGTCAAATCGAGCGGGGGGCTGACCTCGCCCGAAGTTGCGGCAGCGCTGCCGGTGCATCTGGTGGAATCCGGGCCCGCGGCGGGGCTGATCGCCAGTGCGCACTTCGGGGTGCGACACGGCCGCTTGAACCTGCTCGCCTTCGACATGGGCGGCACCACCGCCAAGGCCGGGGTGGTGCGCGACGGCAGCCCGCGCCGCGTCCACGAGTTCCACGCCGACGCCCTGGTCGATGGGCGGAATCTGGGGGGCTACCCGATCCTCAGCTCGGTGATCGACGTGGTGGAGATCGGTGCGGGCGGCGGCAGCCTCGCTTCGCTCGACGAGGCAGGCGTGATCAAGGTCGGCCCCGAAAGTGCAGGGGCGAGGCCCGGCCCCGCCTGCTACGGCCAGGGCGGTGAGCGGCCGACCGTAACCGACGCCCATGCCGTGATCGGCACGCTCGTGCCGCGCGCGCTGGAGGCGTCGGGCATCGCGGTCGACCCGGCGCTGGCGGGCCTTGCCATCGACCGTCGCATCGCCGCCCCGCTCGGCTGGACCCAGGCCCGCGCCGCGCACGCCATCGTCGCGCTGGCCGTCGCCAAAATGGCCGAGATGGTCCGCCTCGCGACCGTCAGGCGCGGGCTCGATCCGCGCGACTTCGTGCTGGTGCCGTCGGGCGGCGCTGGTCCGCTGCACGCCGTGGCGATCGCCCGCGAGGTCGGCATAAGCGAGGTGCTGGTGCCGCCTTGGCCGGGCATGTTCAGCGCGCTGGGCGCACTTCTGGCCGACGTGCGCCACGACCTCAGCGCCAGCGTGCTGCGGCTGGCTGGCGAACTCGACGACGCCTATGTCAGGGCCCGCTTTGCCGAGTTGGAGCAGCGCGCGGCGGCCTTGATGGCGGTCGAGCCGGGGGTGGCGGAGGTCACCATCGAGCGCCTCGCCGACCTCCGCTTTCGCGGTCAGCTGTTCCATCTGACGCTGCCGGTCCCGCCGCACACGGCCGACCTCGAAGCCGCCTTTCGCCGGGCCTTCGTCGACGAATACGGCTTCGATTTGCCGGACGCCGCCGTTGAGGTCGTCACGCTCCGTCTCGTCGCCAAGGCACCCGGTTTTGGTGCCGCCATCACCACCGGGCTCACCGCGCAGCAGGGCTTGGCGACGACGGTCGAGCTGACGGAGGCGGACGGTAGCCGGCAAGCCTGCACCCTCGTCTCGCCGGATCGGATCGAGGGCACTCTTTCGGGGCCCGCCCTCGTCGTCATCGGCGGGGCGTGTTTGTGGCTGCCGGCGGGGGCAACGGCCCGGTGCCTGGACGATGGCAGCCTTGCGGTCGACGTTGGAGAACGCCCATGACCGAGCCTCGGCTCTTGCGCGACGATCCCGTCACCTTCGAGGTCATCCGCCAGGGGCTCTTGGCGATTTGCGAGGAGATGAAGTCGGTCCTGATGCGCGCCGCCTTCTCGCCGCTGCTCAGCCTCTCGGCCGACCTCTCCTGTGCCGTGCTCGACCACGCGGGCGAGGTGGCAGCACAGGGTCACGACATCCCCGTGCATCTGGGCGCCATGCCCTTCACCGGACGCAGCGTGCTGCGCGCGTTCCCGGCGCACCTCTGGCGGCCGGGTGACGCGGTCTTGACCAACGACCCCTACGAGGGCGGCACCCACCTGCCGGACATGTCGGTGCTCTCGCCCGTGTTCGTCGACGGCCGGCTCACGGCCTTCGCCGCCAGCCGGGTGCACTGGCCGGACGTGGGCGGGGCCGCGGCCGGCAGTTCGTCGATCACCGACGACATCGTCAAGGAGGGGCTCCGGCTCCGCCCGATCCGCATCGTCGAGGCCGGAACCGTCCGCCAGGACCTGCTGGAGCTGATCCTCGACAACGTGCGGGTTCCGGCCGACCGCCTGGGCGACTTCCGCGCCCAGCTGGCGGCCAATGCCCGCGGCGTGGCCCGGCTGGCGGGGATGGGGCAGCGCTATGGCGGCGCGGTGCTGCGCCAGGTGATCGCCGAGACCCAGGTGCACGGCAGGCTCGCCGTCCGCCAGCGGCTCGCCCGCTTGCCCGATGCCGACGTCAGCCACGCCGAAGCCCTCGACGGCGACGGCTATGGCGGCGAGGACCTTGGCATCGCCGTGCGCATCACCAAGCAGGGCGACACCATCAGCTTCGACTTCACCGGCACGGCACCGGCCGCACGGGGGCCGGTCAACGCGCCGCTGCCGGTGACGGCATCCGCCGTCTACTACACGCTCCTCGGCTTTTTGGGCGGCGACATCCAGCCGGGTTCGGGCGCCTATGGCGTCGCCCGCATCGTGGCGCCGGAGGGGAGCCTGGTCCACGCCCGGCCGCCGGTGCCGGTGGTCGCCGCCAACACCGAGACCTCCAATCGCATCGTCGACATCCTGCTCGGCGCCCTCGCCCAGGCCTATCCCGACCGCGTGCCGGCCGGCAGCTACGGCTCGGCCGCCGTCTACACGCTCGGCGGGTTCGATCCGATCCGCGGCCGCCGCTTCGTCCACTACGAAACCGTCGGCGGCGGTGGCGGGGCGCGGTTCGGCCATGACGGGGCGAGCGGCTTGCGCGTGCACATGGGCAACACGATGAACCTGCCGATCGAGGCCTTGGAAGCGCAGCTGCCGATCCGCTTCGACCGCTACGCCCTGATCCCCGAGAGCGGCGGCGAGGGCCGCTGGCAGGGCGGGCAGGGCGTGCACAAGGCGTTCACCGTGCTCGCCGACGATGTCCAATGCTCGATCCTGGGCGAGCGCACCCACGCCGCCGCCGCCGGGGTTGCCGGCGGCGGAGCTGGGCGCGTCGCCCGCTTTGGCCGCCGTGACCGTGACGGCAGCAACCAGGATCTCGCAGCGAAGAGCGGGCCGCATCGCCTCTGTGCGGGCGACCGCATCGACCTGTTCACCGCCGGCGGTGGCGGCTGGGGCCGCCGCACCGCCAGCGAGGGGAATGACAGATGAAGCCCGAACGCCGCCAGCGCATCGCCTTGATCGTGCCGTCCTCCAACACCGTCATGGAGAACGATCTGCACCGCCATCTGCCCGCGGATCGCTACACGGTGCACACCGCGCGGATGTATTTGGTCGAGACCACCCGTGCGGCCGAACTCGCCATGATCGAGGACCATGCGCCCAAGGCGGCCAGCGATTTGGGCACGCTGCGGCCGGATCTCTTGGTGTTCGGCTGCACCTCGGGCGGCTCGCTCTTTGGTGCGGCCTATGACCAGCGGATCTGCGACGAGCTGGGCGAGCGGGCGGGCTGCCCCGCCCTCGGCACCCTGTCGGCGGTGAACGAGGCGCTGGCTCGGCACGACTTCCAAAGATTGGCGGTGCTCACCCCCTACAACGACGACCTGACGACGGCGGTCGCCGGTGCGGTCACGACCGAAACGCGCCGGGTGGTCGCGGCCCACGGCCTCGGCATCGAGGACAACGTTGCCCTGGCCGAGCCGACGCCTGCGGACATCCTGACCTTCGCCGAGGCGCGGCTCCGGGGCGTCGACTGCGATGGCCTGTTCGTCTCCTGCACCAACTTTCGCGCCCTCGAAGCGCGCGACGCCCTGGCCGCCCGCTTGGGCGTTCCGGTCGTCACCAGCAACAGCGCCGTGGTCGACGCCATCCGCCTTCGGCTCGGCTGAGCCGCAGGGATCATTCGGCCAAGAGCCCAGCCAGCGTCTGGACACCGTGGTGGACCAAAGGCCGGATCGGCGGCGCGCCCAGTTGATCGGCGAACAGCTCGTATTCGATCATGCCGGCATAGCCGGCGGCGCCCAGCCGCTGCAGGAAGTCGGCCACGTCCAGCACGCCTTCGCCCAAGGGGACGCGCCGGGGCGCACTGCCGTCCGGCGGCAGCGCCACGTCGCACACCTGCACCACCCGCAGCCGCGCGGTTTCGGCCTGGATGGTGGCCACGAGGTCGGCGTCCCACCAGGAATGAAAGAGGTCCAGGGTGAGCCCGAGACCGGGGTTCAGGTCCATGATCCGGCAGGTGTCGGAGAGCTGGTTGATGCAGCCCTTGGTGCCAATACCCACCGGATGCATCGGCTCCAAGGCCAGCACCACGCCGGCCGCGTTGGCCCGCTCCATCAGACGGGCGATGCCGTCGAGCGCCTGGGTCCGCGCCGCCGCCAAGGCGAGCCCGCCATGCAACATGCCGCCGGGGATCAGGTTGATCGGCGCCCCCAACAGAAGGGCGGCCTCGAACAGCTGGTCGTCCAAACGGGCCTGCCGCTCGGCCGCCACCGGGTCGGCGTGCAGGACGTAGCCCGTGCTGTTCAAGGAGGTGGCAACCAGGCCATGGTCGGCGAGGCAGTGCGCGAGGCGCGGCAAGGGCAGCTCGGCGAGCGAGCGGGCGACGAGGCCAACGCCGCCGCAGCCCTCGGCTTCGAGCAGCCCGCAGAACACGTCGATCGGGCAGTCGGGCGGTGCGGCATAGTGGTTGATGGCAAGCCGACGTCGTTCGGCAGCGTACACCGGTTGCTCCCTCGCTGGGGGGCGGAGCATAGACGAGATGCTTCGCTCCGGCGATGGCTGGGTTGCACGGCACCCGCCGGTCTCGCCCTTTGCCGCGCCACGGCTATGTTGCCGGCCACGACGAACGACGAGCATCCGGGGGGAAGACGATGAGCGCGCATGGGCATGCGGTCGACGAGGAACATGGCGCGATCCGCGAGGCGGTCGCCCGGCTCTGCGCCGAGTTCCCGAGCGAGTACTGGCGCAAGCTCGACCGCGAGCAGGCCTATCCGAGCGCCTTCGTCCAGGCCCTGACCGAGGCCGGCTACCTCGCCGCCTTGATCCCCGAGGCCTATGGCGGCGCCGGCCTGCCGCTCTCGGCGGCGGCCGTCATCCTGGAGGAAATCCAGCGCCAGGGCGGCAACGGGGCCGCCTGCCACGCCCAGATGTACGTCATGGGCACCGTGCTCCGGCATGGCTCGGAAGCGCAAAAGGCCCGCTATCTGCCCGAGATCGCCGCCGGCCGCTTGCGCCTGCAGGCGTTCGGCGTGACCGAACCCACCTCCGGCACCGACACGACCGCCCTCAAGACCTTCGCCCGGCGCGACGGTGACCACTACGTCGTCAACGGCCAAAAGGTTTGGACCAGCCGCGCCGAGCACTCGGACCTGATGGTCCTGCTTGCCCGCACCACCCCGCGCGAGCAGGTGCAAAAGCGCACCGCCGGCTTGTCGGTGTTCCTGGTCGACATGCGGGAGGCGCGCGGCAACGGGCTCACCATCCGCCCCATCCGGACGATGATGAACCACGCCACGACGGAGGTGTTCTTCGACGACCTGCGCGTGCCGGCCGAGAACCTGATCGGCGAGGAAGGCCAGGGCTTTCGCTACATCCTCTCCGGCATGAACGCCGAGCGCATCCTGATCGCGGCCGAGTGCATCGGCGACGCCAAGTGGTTCATCGACCGGGCCACCGCCTATGCCAACGAACGCAGCGTGTTCGGCCGCCCGATCGGGCAGAACCAGGGCATCCAGTTCCCCATCGCTTTGGCCTATGCGCGGATGCGGGCTGCCGAGCTGATGGTGCAGGAGGCGACCCGCCGCTACGAGGCCGGCCAGAATTGCGGTGCGGAGGCCAACATGGCGAAGATGCTGGCCGCCGATGCCTCCAACGAGGCCGCCAATGTCTGCATCCAGACCCACGGCGGCTTCGGCTTCGCCGAGGAATACGACGTCGAGCGCAAGTTCCGCGAAACCCGGCTCTATCAGGTGGCGCCGATCTCGACCAACCTGATCCTCTCCTACCTGGCGGAGCACGTCCTGGGCCTGCCCCGGTCGTTTTGACCGGTGGGTCGAGGCGATCGCCCGCCCCGGCTGCTGATTGCCGTGCGGTGCAGCTTGACCTAGCGTTCGCATGACGTCGACGACAGACCGAGGATGCCGCGTGGCCGGGACCCATCGCTATCCGCACGTGTTCCGCCCGTTGCAGGTGGGGGCGACCCGCCTCCAGAACCGGGTGTTCGTGCCGGCGCACACCACCAATTTCGGCGCCGACAACCGCCCGACCGACCGCCACCTCGCCTATCACCGCGAGCGCGCCCAGGGCGGTGCCGGGCTGATCATCTTCGAGGGCGTGCGCGTCCACCCGAGTTCGCTCGGCCGCGGCCCGGCGGTCAACGGCTACGAGCGCGCCGCCCTGCCGATGTTCAAGGCCCTTGCCGACACCGTCCACGCCGAGGGCGTGCCGTTGTTCGGCCAGATCCTCCACACCGGCCGGCACACCGACGGCAACTACTCGCGCATGGCCGCCTGGGCGCCGTCGCCGATCCCGTGGTCGGCCACCGCCCCGCCGCCGCACCCGATGACCGAGGCCGAGATCGAGGCGGTGATCGTCGCGCACGTCGAGGTGGCGCTGAACCTCCTGGAAGCGGGCTTCGACGGCATCGAGCTGCAACTCGCCCATGGCCACCTTCTGCAACAGTTCCTCTCGCCGCTCTCCAACGTGCGCGACGATGCCTATGGCGGCTCGTTCGAGAACCGGCTTCGGTTCGCTGCCGACACCCTGGCCCGGGTCCGCGGCGCGATCGGCGACGGCGTCACGCTCGGCATCCGCGTCTCGGGGGACGAGTTCGCCCCGGGCGGGCTCACCATCGACGACATGGCCCTCGTGGTGGTGGCCTTGGCCGAGCGCACCCGGATCGATTTCGTCAACGTCTCGCATTCGGCTTATCTGGGCGCCTACAGCATCTCCACCCAAATGGCCGACATGGCCTTCGATCCGGAGCTGTTTCGCCCGCTGCCGCGGCGGATCGCTTCGGCGCTCGCCGTGCTACCCAAGCCACCCGTGGTGATGGCGGTCTGCCGCTTCGCCTCGATCGGCGAGGCCGAAGCCGAACTGGCGCTCGGCCAGGTCGACATGGTCGGCATGTCGCGCGGGCACATGGCCGAGGCCGCCTTGACCCGCCATGCGGCCGAGGGGCGCGAGGACGAATCGCGCCCCTGCATCGCCTGCAATCAGGGCTGCGCCGGCTTTTCGGCCCTCAATCTCGGCATTACCTGTTTGACCAATCCGCGCACCGGCCGCGAGCGGCAATGGCCGCTGCCCGCACCGCTGCCCGCGGCCGAGCGCCGTCGCGTGCTGGTGGTCGGCGGCGGACCGGGCGGGATGGAGGCGGCGGCAACGGCGGCGGCCTTCGGCCACGAGGTCACCTTGATGGAGCAAAGCGACCGCCTGGGCGGCATGCTCCGCTGGACGCCGAAGCTGCGCGGCCGCGAGGCCTTCGGCCGGCTCCTCGACTATCAGACGCGGGCGCTGGAGCGCCACGGCGTCGACGTCCGGCTCGCCAGCCGCGCTGACGCCAGCGCCGTGATGGCGGCCGATGCGGCGGTGGTGATCGTGGCCACGGGTGCCATGCCCCGGGCGACCCGGTTCGTCGAGGGCGAGGGGCTGACGCTGCAGGCGGCGCTGACGCTCGGCGATGCGCTCGGCCAGCGGGTGGTGGTCCAAGACACGCTCGGCACCGGGGCCGTGATCGGCGTCGTCGAGCACCTCCGGGCGTTGGGCCACGACGTCCACCTGGTCGCACCGACCGGCACGCCGGCCTGGACGGTGAGCCTCTATTCCAGCTTCGCGCTGTTCAAGCGGCTGCGCGACGCCGGCATCCGCCTGCACCGGTTCGCCCGCATCGAGGCCTGGGACGGGCGCACCGTCACCTTGGTGTGCACCGACACCGGGGTGCGGTCGGAGATCACCGCGGTCGATGCCGTGATTGCCCCCGACCACGCCCTGCCCGACGACGCCCTGGCACGCGCGTTGGCCGCCAGCGGCAGCAACGCCCGCATCATGGCGATCGGCGACGCGCAGGCGGCCCGCACCGCGCTGGAGGCGATCTTCGAAGGCCATGGAGCTGCCCGCGACGTGGCCCCCGCGACCGCTAGAGCGTTTCCCGAAATGCTTGACCATTCCTCACCCCCGCCCGACCACCCACGAGTGTACGATACCATGGGTGGCCGGGCGGGGGTGAGGGATGGCCCGTGCGCTACCTAACCGGGAAACGCTCTAAAGCTGCGGCTTAGGGATTTCGCAGGACGCCCCGGTGGTGCGTTTCACCAGCGGGGCGCAACCGTCCGGTCTGCCGGGGGTCACGTCCGTCAACGAGGTGTAGATTGGGGCCGTGGCGGCGGCGACCATGGTGGGCTGGCCCTTGGGCAGGTGCGCCTGGGCGTTGCGCATGAAGGGGCGGCTTCGATGTCCTTGCAGAGCTTGGAGGGCTCCGACTTCGAGATGCCGGTGAGGCCATCGATTGACGATCGACGGGGTGAGGTCTTCGGCGATCCCGTCGTCGCCACCGCCCTGCCCGATGCCAAGGTGGCGTGGGCCCCACCGCCGCACGCGTTCGCAGAAATCAGGTGTCGCTCGACCGATGCCGCCGGTGCCGTGTCCCCGCATCGCTGACCAGGGTCAGGGCCCTCGAACCGCAAATCCGGGTCAGTGCAGGATGGTGCGGCGGTAGAGGTGCCAGGTGGCGTGGCCGAGGATCGGCATGACGACGATCAGGCCGGCGAACGCCGGCAGCATACCGAGTGCCAGGAGCGCGGCCACGAGTACGGCCCAGCCGGCCATCGGTCCGGGGTTGCTCACCACGGCGCGGATCGAGATGGCCGCTGCCGTCAGCGCATCGACGTGCCGATCGAGGATCAAGGGGAAGGCGACGACCGAGAGGGCGAACGCCAAACCCGCGATCATGCCACCGACCCCGACGCCGAAGGCAACGAGGCTCCAGCCCGCAGCGGTATGCCCGAGGGCAAGTGGCGTGCCCTCACTGCCGAGGCCGTCGAGGTGCAGGTTCAGCATGACGGCAGACACGGCGAGCCAGCCGCCGAAGAGGCTGGCGAGCACGAGGCCCAGCGTCCAGACCGCGGCGGTGTCGGGCGAGCGGTACCCCCTGAAGAGGTGCCGCCAGCCGCACGGCTGTCCGGCTTCGCGCCGCCGACTGATGTCGTAGAAGCCGACGGCAGCGAACGGGCCGACGAGCGCGAACCCCAGCGCCAGCGGGACCGCCAGCGGCAACAGCGAGCGATCCTGGAGAACGGCGACGAAGAGCAGCCCGATCAGGGCATAGAACGCGCCCACGGTGGCGCCGATGAGGGGATGGGCGCGAAAATCGTCGCAGCCGCGGCGCAGCACCGGAGCCAGATCGGCAATCGTGATGCAGCTAACCCACGGCGGACCGGGGGTGTCGGCGCAAACGGTGTCAGGTGGGGCGGTCGGGTCGTGCAATCTCGGTGACATGGCAGCCTCCCAGGAGGGGCCATGGTTGCAACGGCAGGCGCGTGGTCCGCCGCCACGACCAACCGGGAGTATACGCCATATCGGGTCCGATTGCGCCGCATTTTATCGGTCGGATGGTGAGACCGCGGCGGGTGGCGGGCGCGCTGGCGCCCCTCGCCCGCCGTGGCTCGGGTCACCGCACGGCGATGGCGGCGATTTCGATCTTGACGTCGCGGGGCAGGCGGGCGGCCTGGACCGTGGCGCGCGCCGGCGGATTCGCCGTGAAGTAGGTGGCGTAGACGGCGTTCATGCGCGGAAACTCGTCGAGATCGGCCATGAACACCGTGGTGGCGACGACGTGGGCCATGGTCATGCCGGCGGCTTCCAGGACGGCCTTCAGGTTGTCGAGCACCAGCGCCGTTTCCTCCTCGATGGTGCCGGGGACCACCTGGTTGGTGGCCGGATCGATGGCGATTTGGCCGGCGAGGTAGAGGGTGTCACCGGCCATGATCGCCTGGCTGTAGGGGCCGATGGCCTCCGGTGCGTTGGGGGTGCTGATCACCTCGTGTTGGGCCAGTGCCGGCGCGGCAAGGACGACCAAAGCGAGGGCGGCAAGGGCGCGTAGCATGGGTTCGGTGTCTCCCGGCAGGTGGGGCGGGCCAACCGCCCCATCGGCTCAGGCCTAGCAGACCGGCCACGGATGGCGAATACGTAACCGGGGCGTCAGGTTTGGTGCGCCAGGAAGGCTTGCGCTTCGTCCTTGGTTTCGAACACGTGCGGGGCGACGTAGCGCTCCAGGGTGCGGCCGAGCTTGAGCCGCATGAAGGCGCTGGTCGTGTAGCGCGACACCTGGGTGTAGTGGGTCTGCTCGAGGTCGCGGACGAGCTTGGCATAGGTCTCCGCCACGGGGGCTGCGAGGTCGAAGCCTTCGTAGTTGACGACGACCGGCACCCGCTTGCCGATGGTGCGGCAGACGGCGCGCACCGCGTCGCCGATCTGATCGACTTGCTCGGCCGAGGTGACCTCCAGGGCGGCGAAGTTGAGGAACAGGGTCTGGCGGCGCTCGTCGTAGGTGATCCGGCTCGTGAGTTCGCGCTCCAGGAGGAGCTTGCGCAGGTTCATCGGCCGATCGAGGAAGATGTCGGCGCGCATCGTCGCCGGGCTGTCGACGATGGGGCGAAAACCCATGTGCGCCAGGATGTCCCGCTCGACGTCGATGCCGGGGGCGACCTCCAACAGAGCGAGGCCGTCGGTGGTCAGTTCGAACACGCAGCGCTCGGTGACGTAGAGCACGCTTTGCCCGAGGCTGGCGGCGCGTTCGCCCGCAAAGGTGATCTGGTAGACGCGCTCGATGAACTTCTTGGCGCGGCCTTCGCTGGTGATGGCGAGGCTGCCGCGGCCGGTTTCGATGAGGAGCCCGCCGGCGGTGAAGGTGCCGGCGAAGACCAGCTTCTTCGCGTTCTGCGAGATGTTGATGAAGCCGCCGGCCCCGGCCAGCTTGGCGCCGAAGCGGCTGACGTTGACGTTGCCGTGGCGGTCGGCCTCGGCCATGCCGAGACACGCCATGTCGAGGCCGCCGCCGTCGTAGAAGTCGAACTGCTGGTTTTGGTGGATGATCGCGTCGGTGTTGATGGCCGCACCGAAGTCGAGGCCGCTCGCCGGCACACCGCCGATCACGCCGGGCTCCGCGGTAAGCGTCAGGTGGTCCAGCAATCGTTCCTCGGCGGCGACCGCGGAGACGCCCTCGGGCATGCCGATGCCGAGGTTGACGATGCCGTTCATCGGCAATTCGAGGGCGCAGCGCCGGGCGATGAGCTTGCGTGCGTCCAGCTTCAAGGGCGGCAGCGCGTCCAATGGCGCGCGGATTTCGGCCGCGTAGGCGGCGTTGTAGGGGGTGGCGTAGGTCTGCGGGTGCAATTCAGGCGGGGCGACCACCACGCAGTCGACGAAGACGCCCGGGATGACGACCTGGCGGGGGTGCAACGAGCCCGCCGCCGCGATGCGCTCGACCTGGACGATGACGATGCCGCCCGAGTTCTTGGCGGCCATGGCCATGGCGAGGTTGTCGAGGGTGAGGGCTTCCCGCTCCATGGTGACGTTGCCGTGCGGGTCGGCCGTGGTGCCGCGCAACAGCGCCACCTTGAGCTTCATGGCCTTGTAGAAGAGCCAGGTTTCGCCACCGAGTTCGACCCGGGTGACGAGGTCTTCGGTGGTGACCTCGTTGATCTTGCCGCCTTCCAGCTCCGGATCGACGAAGGTGCCGAGCCCGACCTTGGAGAAATGGCCGGGCTTGCCGGCGGCGATGTCGCGGTAAAGGTGCGAGATGCAGCCCTGCGGCAAGTTGTAGGCTTCGATCTGGTTGTCGAGGGCGAGGCGGCCGATCTTGGGGATCAGGCCCCAATGGCCGCCGATGACCCGTTTCAACAGGCCGTCTTGGCCAAGACGGTTGAGCCCCCGTTCCTTGCCGTCGCCTTGGCCGGCGGCGAACAGGAGGGTGAGGTCTCTGGGGTGGCCTTCGGTCAAGAAGCGCTGCTCGATGGCGGCGAGCAGGGCATCGGGCGTACCGATGCCGACGAAGCCCGAGGTGCAGAGGCTGTCCTCGTCCTGGATCACGGCGGCGGCTTCGGCGGCACTCACCACTTTGTTGCGCATGGGGGCTATCCCGGTGCGAGGGGGGCTGGCTGGGCGTGACGCCGCGCCCAGCGGCGAAAGACGGTCTGCAGGACGAGCACGGCTTCCAACTCGTCCTCCATCGGCTCCGGCACGGCCCCCGACCAGACCACGGCCATGTCACCTTCGGGGTCGTCGACCAGGGCGAGTTCGAAATGGCCGACGGCCCCACCTTGGTGCAGTTCCATCCGCACCGTTCGCCGCGCGGGATCGTCACCGACGCAGGAGAGGGTGAGACGTTCGCTTTCCGCGGCAAGCAGCGTTGCGAGGTGCGGTGCGTCCTGCACGAGCCACGCCCAGGCCGCATCCGACGGCAAGTCGACCTTGCATTTGAGCAGGAACGCGGCCACCGGCGTCGTCGGCCTAGCTCGTCGCGCCCAAGGGCACGAGCAGGAGTGGCCGGGGGCTATGGTTGGCCAAATGCCGGGCGACGGAGCCGGCGACCAGGTGTTCGAGCGCGCCCTGGCCCTGGGTGCCGGCGACGATGATGCCGGCATCGAGCCGGTCGGCGGCCTCGATGATGGCCCGGGCCGGCCGGTCGTAGGCGACGTGCCACGCGGCGAACACCTCGCCGATGGCTTGGCCGTCCAGCTGGGCGGCCGTGAAGCGCTCCAGGCAGGCTTCCAGTTCGGCGGTTTGGGCCTGGGTGACGGCGGCTTCGTGCTGGCGCATGCCCTCGATCCCGAGGACGCGCGCCACCTCGGCGCGGCCGATGGCGCTCGGCGGCTCCTCGACGTGGACGACGTGCACCGGGACGGCAAAGGCGCGGCCGAGCCGGACGGCGTGGGCGAGGACCCGCTCGCTGGCGGGCGAGAGATCGACGGCGCAAAGCACCGCTTTGGGGTTCGTCAGCATGGTCGGACGGCTCCGCTTGGTGAAAACCGGTCAGCCGCCGGGCGCCAGGCCCGGCAGCCAGAGGACGAGGTCACGCCAAAAGAAGACGATCACCACGGCCAGGCCTTGCAGCAGGATGAACGGGATCACGCCCTTGTAGATGTGCATCAGCGTAACCCCCGGCGGTGCCACACCCTTCACGTAGAAGAGGGCGAACCCCACCGGTGGCGTGAGGAAAGAGGTTTGCAGGACGATGGCGAACAGGAGGGTGAACCAGATCAGCGCCTGTTCCGGGCCCTCGAAGCCGAGTTCCATCCACATGCCGGACATCGGCTGCGAGGGGTTGCCGATCAGCGCACCGGCCAGCGGCAGGATCACCAGGACGATCTGGATCCAGTCGAGCACGAAGCCGAGCAGGAACACGATCAAGAGGATGACGATCAAGGTCCCGGTCGGCCCGAGGTCGAGCGCCAGCAAGGAGTTGCGGATCAAGAGGTCGCCTTCGAGACCGCGCAGGACGTGGGCGAAGGCGACCGCACCGACGACGATGGCGAGGATGAAGGCGGTGGAGCGGGTGGTGGCTTCGCTCACCTCCTTCAACACGCGGAAACTGAGCTTGCCGTTGGCCAGGGCGAGCAGACCCGCGCCGAGGGCGCCGACGCCCGCGGCTTCGGTCGGGGTGGCGATGCCGAAGAAGATGGTGCCGAGCACGGCGAAGATGAGGCCGAACGGGGGCAGCACGGCCAGGAGCAGCTGGACGATGACGCGCGGCGTGATCGGCTCCGGGTCGACCGGGGCCGGCACGGCACTCGGCCGGAAGAAGCCGAGGGCGACGATGTAGAGGACGTAGAGCGAGGCCAGCATCAAGCCGGGCAGGAGCGCACCCATGAAGAGCCCGCCCGGCGAGATGGCGAGGCGGTCGGCCATCAAGACCAGCATGATGCTGGGTGGGATGAGGATGCCGAGGGTGCCGACGGCGGTGACCGTGCCGACGGCGACGGTCGGGTGGTAGCGGTTGTTGAGCATGACGGGCAGGCCCAACAGCGCCAACAGCACCACCGACGCGCCGACCACGCCGGTCGAGGCGGCGAGCAGGATGCCGATCATGATGACGGTGATGGCGTAGCCGCCGCGCAACGGGCCGAAGACGCGGGCGAAGCTCTTCATCAGGGCTTCGGCGATGCCGGAGCGGTCGAGCAGATAGCCCATGAAGATGAACATCGGCAACGCGACCAGCACTTCGTTGGCCATCGCCTGCGACCAGATGTTGCGGACGATCGCCGACATGTAGCGCCAGGAGATGTCGAGCCAGGTGTTGGGAAACGCCTCGACCAGCCAGTCCTGCATGTTGAGGTCGACGTAGATGGCCATGCCCGCGACGATCAGCGAGAAGCCGCCGAGCAGCCAGGCGATCGGAAAGCCCGTGAAGAGGAGCAGGATGAAGCCGCCGAACAGCACCACGGCCAGGACGTCGTTGAATTCCATGGCTCAGCGCTCCGCGCGGATCGGCTTTGGAAAGCCGAAGAGCAGGGCGGTCGTGCGGGTCAGCCTGGAGACGAAGGCGAGGACCAGGAGGCCGAAGCCGAGCACCAGCATGCCCTTGATGAGGAACCGGTAGGGCAGACCCGAGGGGTTCACGGACCGCTCGCCGCTGACATAGGAGGCCACGACGAACGGCCACGCGTAGTAGAGGACGAACAACGCGAACGGCAGGGCGAAGATCAAGATGCCCAGGAAATCCACCCAGGCCTTGGTGCGCAACGACCTGGAGCCGTAGATCACGTCGACGCGGACGTGTTCGTCGTGGACGACCGTGTAGGCGAGGCCGATGAGGAAGGCGGTGGCGTAGAGGTGCCACTGCAATTCTTCCAACTGGCCGATGTTGTTGCGCAGGATGTAGCGGTAGACGACGTTGATCACGATCGCGGCGACGACGGCGATCCAGAGCCACGAGGCGAGCGAGCCCACCACGTCGAGGAGGCCGTCGATGCGCTTGGATAGCCAGGTGTGCGGCAGTCGGGCTTGTGCCCCGGCCTCACCGAGGGGCGCGGTAGGGGTGTCGTTGGACATGAGCGTTCCCACGCCACCGCGCCCCGGGCAGCGGTGGTCTCGGCAAGCAGGGAGCCAGGACCCGTTCGGGACGGCCTTGGGCCGTCCCGGCCGGTAGCAGTGGCCTCGATCGGCCGATCAGAAGTCGCGCGGCAGGTAGCCGAGTTCCTTCCAGTAGCGGTACATCGCCGAGAATTCCCGCTGGCTCTCGAAGACGCGGGCGAAGTCGGCGTCGGCCGCGGCTTGTTCCGCGAGCACGATCTCGGTTGCCGCCTGCAGCTCGCGCAGCACCTCCTCGGGCAGCACGCCGGCCGTGACGCCGATGTCCGGGAAGCCCGCGATCACCTCGCCCTGCAGCCCTTCGCTGTCGGCGAGGTTGTTCATCACGCCCGCCTGGCAGGCGAGGCGGATGAGCGCCTGGTCGGCGCTGGAAAGGGCGTTCCAGGTGTCGAGGTTGACGATGAAGTGGAAGGCGGTGAAGGGCTGGTGCCAGCCGGGGAAGAGATTGTAGGGGGCGACCCGGTGGAAGCCGAGGCGCTGGTCGACGATCGGCAGCGCGAACTCCGCACCGTCGATGACGCCGCGCTCCAGCGACTGGAAGATTTCGCCGCCGGGGATGAGCGAGACGGATGCACCGAGCGACGCGATCACCTGGCCGCCCAGGCCGGCAAAGCGGATGCGCAGGCCACGCAGGTCCTCGACGCTCTCGATCGGCGCCTTGAACCAACCGGCGGTTTCGGGGCCGGTAATGCCGCAGAACAGCGGCATGACGTTGATGGCGCCGTAGATTTCCTCGGCGAGGGTCTGGCCGCCGCCGTGCTTCCACCAGGCGATGTACTCCCAAGGCTCCATGCCGAACGGCACCGCCGAGAACAGCGGCGAGGCGGGAATGCGGCCCTGGTCGTAGCCGAGCCAGTTGTAGCCGGCCTGGATCTGCCCCTGGCCGACGGCCTCGGACAGCTCCAGGGCGGGCACCATTTCGCCGGGCTCGACGACGCGGAACTCGATGCGGCCGTCGGTCGCCGCCGCCAGTTGCTCGGCCACCCACGGCATGTTGTCGCCGAGTGCCGGCAGCGCCGAGGGGAACGCGATCGGCACGCGCCAGCGGATGCGGTCTTGCGCATCGACCGGGATGGCGGTGAAGGCGAGCGCGCCGACGCCGAGGGCGGTGACGGCGAGATGGCGACGCAAACGGGCAAAGATGGGCCGTGACGGCATCGAGGGTGGCCTCCCTGGCTACACGTTGATTACGCCCCCACCCGCAAAGCGTGTGCCAAGGCCCATGCACCCAGGAATTTGCTGGGTTTCGCCGCGGCGGCGGCTAGGGCTGCATGGCTGTGTTGCAAGATGACTGTCCGCGAATTCGACGGTTTCGTCATGTCGGTGGCGGAGGGCCCGGATTTGGTGCGGTTTCAGTCTGTCGGAAATCCCGACACTATGTCGCCACTTCCGACAAGCCGAGCGCCGTCAGCTTGTCGTAGAGCTTCGAGCGGCTGATGCCGAGGCGCCGGGCGGCAGCGCTCTTGCTGCCGGCCGAGGCGGCCAGGGCTTCCTCGATCAAGCGGCGCTCCAAGGCCGCCACCGCCGCCGAGAGGCAGGGGGCGCTGCCTTGGCCCATGCGCTCGCCCGAGGGCTCGCTCGGCTCCAGGACCGCTTCGACGTCGGCTGCATCGAACACCCGCGCATCGCTCAACAGGGACAGCCGCGCCAGCACGTTGCGGAGTTCGCGGACGTTGCCGGGCCAGCGGTGCCGCGCCAGCCGCGCGATCGCCGCTCGGGTGAGCGTGCGCGGTTCGCCCCCCTGCTCCACCACCTGCTCGCCGATCAACTGCTCGCAAAGCGCCGGCAGATCCTCCAGCCGCTCGCGCAAGGGCGTGGTCTTCAAGGTCAGGACGTTGAGCCGGAAATAGAGGTCGTCGCGAAAGCGCCCGGCCTCGACCATGGCCTTGAGGTCGCGGCTGGAGGCCGCGATCAGGCGGACGTCGACCCGCCGCATGCGATCCGCGCCGACCGCCTCGATCTCGTATTCCTCGAGCACACGGAGCAGCTTCGCCTGCAACTCGAAGGGCAGATCGCCGATCTCGTCCAAAAACAAGGTACCGCCGTCGGCGAGCCCGAACTTGCCGAGCCGGCCCTTCTTGTCCGAGCCCGTAAAGCTGCCGGGCGCATAGCCGAAAAGTTCGCTCTCGATCAGGCTCGCCGGCAATGCGGCGACGTTGACCGCGACGAACGGGCGCTCGGAACGGGGCGAGCTGGTGTGGATCGACTGCGCCAACAGCTCCTTGCCGGTGCCGGTCTCGCCCAGCAGCAGGATCGGTTCGCGCATCCGGGCGGCGCGCAGGGCCTGGCGCTTCAACGCGACCACGGCGGGTGCCGTGCCGACGAAATTGGCGAAGCTGTAGCGCGCCCGGCGTTCGACCACGAGCCGGCGTTCGGTTTCCGACAGCCGCCGCTGCAGGCCCTCGAAACGCTCGATGAACGGCTTCAGATAGGCGAGCTTGTCGTAGAGCACGAAGCCGACCGCACCGATGATGCTGCCGTCGTCGTCCTTCAAGGGCAGCCGGCTGACGACGAAATGCCGCCGGCCGAAGCGCATGATGTCCAACAGGATCGGCTGGCCGGTGGTGACCACGTCGCGCATCCGGCTTTCGGGGATGATCTCCTCGACCGGTTGGCCGAGCACGTCGTCGCCGGGCGGCACCCCCAAAAGCTCGCGGTATTTCTGGTTGATCCAGACGACCCGCGCCTCGGCATCGACCGAAATGGCCCCGTCGCAGATCTCCTCGAACACGGAAAAGAGCGAGCGCACGGCTCGGCGCTGGACCGGCTGTCCGTCGCGGCCGCGGGCGGAGGGGCCGTTCACCGATAGTGCTCCCACCAAGCCTCCCGATGCCAAGCATTGGGCCTCATGCGGCGGTGCAGGGCAAGCCCCGAAGCGGCGGCTCAGCCCATGGTCAAGCGGCGTTCGACCGTGCGCAGATGCGCGTCCATCGCCTGTGCCGCCCCGTGCAGGTCGCGCTCGGCGATGGCCGCGACGATGGTCTCGTGCTCGGCGAAGGAGTGGTGATCCGCGGGCGGACGTTCGGCCTCGGCGCGCAGCCGCCCCCAGACCACCGCCCGGCGGACCGTGTTCAGGGTGTCGAACAGGGCGAGCGCCAACGTGTTGTGCGTCGCCTTGGCGACCGCGCGGTGCAGCGCGTTGTCCTGGGTTTCGTACTGGCGCCAGGAGGTTGCCGCCCGGGCCCGCTGCAGGCAGAGCCGGAGCTCCTCGAGGTCGGTCGGGGTGGCGTAGAGGGCGGCTTCGCGCGCCAGGACCGGTTCGATCATCAGCCGCGTGCGCATCACCTCGGCCGGATTGGTTCGGCGCTCGACCGCAGCGAGGTCCGCGACCTCGCCGAGCGGTGCGCTGCCGACGAAGGTCCCCTTGCCGACGTGGCGCCAAACCGCGCCTTCGCGCTCCAAGACCCCCAAGGCCTTGCGCAAGTCGCCGCGCGACACGCCGAGTTCGGCGCAAAGCTCGCGTTCCGACGGCAGCCGCGCCGCCTCCGGCAAAGCGGCGCGCGCCAGCCACGCCCGCAGCTGCACGAGGGTGGGGTCGCCAGCATGATCACGCAGCGGGTGGTCCATCGACCTGCCGAAATGCCGAATTCGGGCAGCGTTCTACCGTTGCCGGCACCGGATTGTCAAATCGACGAAGCTTGACCAATCCAAATTTCAAGCATAACCGGTCAAACCAACGAGTGCGGCCCGACAGCCGCCGCAGGGAGGCCAGAGCGGTATGTCCCAGGGACATCCGATCCAAGATTTCATCGCCGGCGTGATTTTCGTCCTGATCGGTGTGGCGGCGTTCGTTGCGGCGACGGATTATCCGCTCGGCACCGCGCGGCGGATGGGGCCAGGGATGTTCCCGCTGCTGTTGAGCGGTGCTTTGACCCTGGTGGGCGTGGCCCTCGCGGCGCAAGCGGCCTTCGGCGGCGCCTTTCGCCTGCACCGCCTGCACATCGCCGACCTGCGGACGCTGCGCGCGCTCTTCTTCGTCCTCTTGGCGCTGTTCGCCTTCGCCGTGTTGATCCGTCCGGCCGGGCTCTTTCTCGCCACCGCGGCCACGACCTTCGTCTCCTGCTGGGCCGAGCCCGGCCACCGCGCGTTCTCGGCGGTGGTGCTGGCCTTGGTGGTGGCGACGCTGGCGAGCCTCGTCTTCGTCCAGGCCATCGGCCTGCCGATCCGGCTCTGGCCCTGAGCCATGGAATTCCTCGCCAACATGGCGCTCGGCTTCGAGGTGGCGCTCACGCCCTCGGCCATCCTCTACTGCATGATCGGCGTCACCCTCGGCACCTTCATCGGTGTCTTGCCAGGGATCGGTCCCTTGGCGGCGATCGGCGTGCTGTTGCCGATCACCTTCCATGCGCCGCCGACCGAGGCGATCATCATGCTCGCCGGCATCTAATACGGCTCGATGTACGGCGGCTCGACCGTGGCGATCCTGCTCAATCTGCCGGGGACCGCCGCCTCCGCGGTGGTGGCGCTCGACGGCCACGCCATGGCCAAGCAGGGCCGGGCCGGCCCGGCCTTGGTCATCACCACCCTTTCGTCCTTCTTCGGCGGCTGCGTTGCCATCGTCATCGTCTCGGCCTTCGCCCCGCCCTTGGCCCAATTCGCGCTCCGTTTCCAATCACCCGAATATTTCTCGCTCATGGTGATGGGGCTCCTGGCGGCAGCGATCCTGGTGCAGGGGCCGTTGTTGAAGGGCATCGGCATGGTGCTCTTGGGCCTGCTGTTGGGCGTGGTCGGCCTCGACAGCATCTCCGGCATGCCGCGTTACACCTTCGGCAACCTGCACCTGTTCGATGGCATCAGCTTCGTCGTCGTGGTGATCGGCCTGTTCGGTCTCGCCGAGGTGATCCACAACCTGTCGCTTTCGGGGCGCAACCAGGCCTTCACCAAGCCCGTGCCCTGGCGCGAGCTGATCCCCACGAAGCAGGACATGGCGGCGAGCTCCCTGCCGACGTTGCGGGGCACCGCCCTTGGGTCGTTCCTCGGCGTGTTGCCGGGGGCCGGGCCCGCGATCGCCTCCTTTGCAGCCTATGCCGTCGAAAAGCGCGTCACCAAGCACCCGGAACAATTCGGCAAGGGTGCCATTGCCGGCATCTCGGCCCCCGAGGGGGCCAACAATGCCGCCGCGCAAACCGCCTTCGTGCCGACGCTCACCCTCGGCGTGCCGGGCGATGCCATCATGGCGTTGATGCTGGGGGCCTTGATGGTCCACGGGCTGACGCCGGGGCCGCAGATCATCCAGAACAACCCTGAATTCTTCTGGGGGCTGATCGCCAGCTTCTGGCTCGGCAACCTGCTCTTGTTGATCCTCAACCTGCCGGTCGTGGGCCTGTGGATCCGCCTGCTGGCCATCCCCTATCGTATTCTGTTTCCCACCATCCTCGCCTTCATCGCCATCGGTATCTACAGCCTGCATCGCGACCCGTTCGACGTCTATCTCGTCATGATCACGGGCTTCGTCGGTTTCGTCTTCATCAAGTTGCGGATGGAGGCGGCACCCCTGCTCTTGGGGCTGATTTTGAGCCCGATGGTCGAGAACAACCTGTTGCGCTCGATGCTGATTTCCCGGGGCGATCCGATGATCTTCGTGGAACGGCCGATCAGCGCCGCGTTCCTGGCTGCCACCCTGGTCATCCTGGCCGTGGTGGTGGCCGGCTCCATCCGGCGTTGGCCGCGACGCCCGACCCCGACACCAACGAACCAAGGGAGGAACCATCCATGACGCTCCTGCGCACCACCCTGATGGCCGCGGCCATCGGTGCCTTCGCCCTGCCCACGGCCCCAGCCCTCGCCGAGTTCCCCGAGCGCGAGATCACCATGATCGTGCCGTTCGGCGCCGGCGGCTCGACCGACATCGTCGGCCGCATCGCGGCGCAAGCGCTCGCCGAGCGCCTCGGCGTGCCCGTCGTGGTCGACAATCGCGGCGGGGCCGGCGGTACGGTCGGCACGCAGGCGGCCTCGCAAGCCACCGCCGACGGCTACACCATCACCGTCGCCACCACGAGCACCCACGTCGTCGGGCCGCTCACCGTTGCCGGCGTCCGCTACGACCCGCTTGGCGACTTCGCGCCGATCGGCATGATCGCGGAGACCCCCTACGTCATGGCGGTGAACCCGAACCTCGGCGTGTCCAGCCTGGCGGACCTGATCGCCTTGGCCCAGGCCGAGCCGGGTGAGTTGAACTACGGCTCGGCCGGGCAGGGCTCGACCACCCATCTCGTCAGCCTGATGTTCCTGGCCGCGACCGACACCGAGATGGAGCACATCCCCTATGGCAGCAACGCCGAGGCGACCACGGCGTTGAT
Source organism: Geminicoccaceae bacterium (assembly GCA_007694015.1). Lineage (GTDB taxonomy): Bacteria > Pseudomonadota > Alphaproteobacteria > Geminicoccales > Geminicoccaceae > RECO01. Next base: position 1,489 of record RECO01000102.1, on the reverse strand, counting down.
GGGCAACGAGGTGCAGGTGCTGTTCGGCTCGATGCCGGCCGTGCTCGCCCAGATCCAGGCCGGCTCGATCGAGGCACTCGCCGTCGGTACCACCGAGCGTGCGGCGGAGTTGCCGGACGTGCCGACCATGCAGGAAGCCGGTGTCGAGGGCTTTCGCGCCACCTTGTGGCTGGGCCTAGAGCGTTTCCCGAAATGCTTGACCATCCCTCACCCCCGCCCCGCCCCCCAAGGCATCGTACACTCTTGGGTGGCCGGGCGGGGGTGAGGGATGGCCCGTGCGCTACCTAACCGGGAAACGCTCTAGCGGCCCCCGCCGGCACGCCCGACGACGCCATCGCCAAGCTGGCGGCGGCCCTCGACGACGCCTTGAACGACCCGGCGGTGCGCGAGCAACTGGCGAGCAGCGGCGCCGACCCGTCGCGCATGAGCCCCGCCGACTTCCGGGCGCTGATCGCGTCCGAACTGGAAATCTACGGTGCCATCGTCGCCGAGATGAATTAACGGAACCCGCGAATGCGAGAGAGGACCCTGACATGACCCAGACTGGAGCAGCGGCGCCCACGGGCCCGCTGCTGTTTTCCGCCGCCCCCACCGTCACCCTGCCGGTAGCCGGCACCGACGCCCGGTTTCCCGTCCACCGGATCTACTGCGTCGGCCGCAACTACGCGGCGCACGCCGTCGAGATGGGCTTCGATCCGGACAAGGAGCCGCCGTTCTTCTTCCAGAAGAACCCGGACAACCTCGTGCGCACGGGCGAGTTCCCCTATCCGCCGGCGACCGCCGACGTCCACCACGAGATCGAACTCGTCGTGGCGCTGCACCAGGGGGGCGTCGACATCCCGCTGGAGACGGCACTCGACCACGTCTTTGGCTATGCGGTCGGGCTCGACATGACGCGGCGCGACCTGCAGGGCGAGGCCAAGAAGATGGGCCGGCCCTGGGAAGTGGGCAAAGCCTTCGAGCACTCCGCCCCGATCGGCCCGTTGGTGCCGGCATCGGCCATCGGCCACCCGAACCAGGGCGCCATCTGGCTCGACGTCAACGGCCAGCGCCGTCAGGCAGGCGACCTCGACCAGATGATCTGGAAGACCCAGGAGATCGTCAGCTACCTCTCGGGCCTGTTCGAACTCCAGCCGGGTGATTTGATCATGACCGGCACGCCGGCGGGCGTGGGGGCGGTGGTCAAGGGCGACCGCCTGCACGGCCACGTCGACGGCATCGGCGATCTGGAGGTGGTCGTCGTCTGAGCCGCCGGTCGCCGCACGGCAACGAGCCCGCGCCAGCGCACACGAAAAGTGTCGAGAAATGCTGGCCGGGCGCCGGCAGGGTGCTCCGCCCCAGCCTTCAATTCGAAGCCTTGGGCGGGCCTGGACCGGCTTACCTGTCTCTCCACTCGCGGCGGCGACGGCCGCCGCGTCGGGGGGCGCGGGGGGGGTATAGACCGGGTTGATCCCTGACATTTTGGACCGGGAGCATTCCTGACAGGAGC
>RECO01000258.1 GCA_007694015.1 Geminicoccaceae bacterium | reverse complement strand
GCCCGATGAAGGCGTTCATCGCCAAGGTGGTGAAGCGCTCGAACTCGCGGAACTGAGGGGAGACCTCGGCCGACGTCGTGACGAACGCGTCCGGCACCTCCTCCAGCACGATCTCGCGGGCGCGCTGCTCATGCGCCGGATTGAGGTAGGCGAAGAGAAAGCCGATGGCGATGGAGCGAATGCCGCTGGCCTCGAGCTGGCGCGCCGCCTCGCGCACCGCATCCTCGTCGAGCGGCACCAGCACCTCGCCCCGTGGCGGCACCAGCCGCTCCGGTACGGTGAGCCGGTGGCGGCGCTTGACCAGCGGCCGATCCTGCCAGGGCACTTCCTGGCGGATCGAGTAGTGTTGCGGCCGTTGGTGCCGGCCGATGTGGAGCACGTCGCGAAAGCCTTGGGTGGTGATCAGTCCGGCCTCGGCGCCGTCATATTCGAGGACGGCGTTGGTCGCGGTGGTCGTCCCGTGGCGCACGTCGGTGATGGCACCACGGGATATGCCCGCCTTCCCGCACAGGCCCACGACACCCTCGATGACGCCGCGAGACGGATCGTCTGGGGTCGTTGGCACCTTGTGGGTTACCGTCGTGCCGGTGGCGATGTCGTGCAGCACGCAGTCGGTGAAGGTCCCACCGACGTCTACGCCAACCAGAATCATGGGGCCAAGACCATTCGAAACGCGCTCCTATGGGTGGATCGTATCGGCGCCGATGCTCCGAGAGAGCAAGCGCAATGCCATGCTAGAGCGGCGCAAAGCGCTAAGTCCAGCGGCAGTCCTGTGGCGGGGCCTTCGGCGCCCGAGGACCACGGCTCGAGCGGATCGACACCGGGAAGCTGCTCGAGAAACGGGCAGCTGATGCGGCGATTGCGCCCGCCCACGTCGCCATGCCTTCGTCGCGCGACCAATGTCCGTGCGCCAGGAGGGGCCTTCATCGTTGTTTTCTGGCGCCGGGACGCCACCATATGCGCCGGCCCGCGCCCCCCCAACGACGCGGCGCGACAGGGCTAGAAGGTTCCGGAGGAGGCATGATGTCGGACGTCCATCCCGTTCCCGCCGGCTTTGCAGAGCGTTCGCACTGCGATGCTGCCAAGTACCGGGAAATGTACCAGCGCTCGGTCGACGACCCCGAGGGCTTCTGGGCAGAACAGGCGGAACGGCTCGACTGGTACCACTTCCCGACCAAGATCAAGGACGCGTCCTACACCGGCGACGTGCACATTCGCTGGTTCGAGGACGGTGAACTCAACGTCTGCGTCAACTGCGTGGATCGGCATCTGGCCCGCCGCGCCGACCAGACGGCGATCATCTGGGAAGCCGACAACCCGGAATTCGCCGAGCACATCACCTACGCGCAATTGCACGAGCGGGTCTGCAAGCTCGCCAACATCCTGAAGGATCTGGGTGTAGCGAAGGGCGACCGGGTCACGATCTACCTGCCGATGATCCCCGAGGCCGCCTACGCCATGCTCGCCTGCGCCCGCCTCGGTGCCATCCACTCGATCGTGTTCGGCGGCTTCTCCCCGGACAGCCTTTCCGACCGCGTCGTCGACTGCGGCTCGAATCTCATCATCACCTGCGACGGCGGCTATCGCGGCGGCAAGACGGTGCCGCTCAAGGCCAATTGCGACAAGGCGATGGAGAAGATCGGCGCCGGGGTGAAGGTGCTGATGTTCCGCCACACCGGCATCGAGGTGCCGATGGTCGAGGGGCGCGACTTCGACGGCAGTGCCCTGATGCGCGAGGCCGACGCCGCCTGCGAGCCGGCGCGCATGTACGCCGAGGACCCGCTCTTCATCCTCTACACCTCGGGCTCCACCGGCAAGCCCAAGGGCGTGCTGCACACCTCCGGCGGCTACCTGCTCTTCGCCGCCATGACCCACCAATACGTCTTCGACTACAAAGAGGGCGACATCTATTGGTGCACCGCCGACGTGGGCTGGGTCACCGGGCACAGCTACATCGTCTACGGGCCGCTCGCCAACGGCGCCACCACGCTGATGTTCGAGGGCGTGCCCAACTACCCGACGATGTCGCGCTTTTGGGAAGTCGTCGACAAACACCAGGTCAACATCTTCTACACCGCGCCCACCGCCATCCGCGCCCTGATGCAGAAGGGCGACGACCCGGTGAAGGCGACCTCGCGCAAGAGCCTGCGCCTCCTGGGCTCGGTCGGTGAGCCGATCAACCCCGAGGCCTGGCGCTGGTATCACCAGGTCGTCGGCGAGGGCCGCTGCCCGATCGTCGATACCTGGTGGCAAACCGAAACCGGCGGCATCCTCATCACGCCCTTGCCCGGCGCCACCGACCTCAAGCCCGGCTCGGCCACGCTGCCCTTCTTCGGCGTGCAGCCCGGTTTGGTCGACAACGAGGGCCAGTTCCTGGAAGGGGCGACGGAAGGCAACCTGGTCATCAAGGACAGCTGGCCCGGCCAGATGCGCACCGTGTTCGGCGACCACGAGCGCTTCGTCCAGACCTACTTCTCCACCTTCAAGGGCCTCTACTTCACCGGCGACGGCGCCAGGCGTGACGAGGATGGCTATTACTGGATCACCGGCCGTGTCGACGACGTGATCAACGTCTCGGGCCACCGCATGGGTACGGCCGAGGTGGAAAGCTCGCTGGTGGCGCACCCGGCCGTCGCCGAAGCCGCCGTGGTGGGCTTCCCACACGACATCAAGGGTCAGGGCATCTACTGCTACGTGACGCTCCAGTCGGGCGTGGAACCCAGCGAGGAACTGCGCCAGGATCTCGTCAAGCACGTCCGCCAGGACATCGGCCCGATCGCCACGCCCGACTACATCCAATGGGCACCGGGCCTGCCGAAAACCCGCTCGGGCAAGATCATGCGCCGCATCCTGCGCAAGATCGCGGCCAACGAACACGACCAACTCGGCGACACCTCGACCCTCGCCGAACCGGCGGTGGTCGACGACTTGGTCGACAACCGGATGCAACGGTAAAGCCAGAAGAAAAGGAAGGGGGGACTTGATGGTCCCCCCTTCGACCCCCCGGAACCTTGGCTGGGTTAGGGGTGGGCGACGAAGAACGCCTTGAACGCGGCCAGGACCGCAGCGGGGTTTTCTTCCGGCATGAAGTGGCCGCATGGTAAGGCTTGGCCGGTGACGCTGCTGGGGTCGGCGTGCTTGACCCGCCAAGTCTCGAGCACGTCGAAATGGCGGTGCATCAGGCCCTTGTCGCCCCAGAGCACGAGCAGCGGGCAGATGATCCGCGCGGTCGCCGCATCGGCCGCATCATGAACGAGATCGATGCTGGCAGCTGCCCGATAATCCTCGCACATGGCGTGGATGGTGGCAGGGTCCTGGATGCAGCGTTCGTACTCGGCAAGCGCCGCCGGGCTGTAGGCATCGAGCCCCGTCCCCCAGCCCGCGAGCTTGGCATGCAGATAGGCGATGGCCGAGCGCTCGATCAGCGTTTCCGGCAAGGGCTGCGGCTGGATCAGGAAGAACCAGTGATAATAGCCCGTGGCCAGCGCCTTGTTCGTGGCGGCGAAGAGCGTGGCCGTCGGTACGATGTCGAGCAGGCAGAGGCGCTCGACGCGCTCGCCATGGTCCAGGGCGAGGCGATGTGCGACCCGGCCGCCGCGGTCGTGCCCCGCCAGTTGAAACCGGTCGAAGCCGAAATGCGCCATCAAGCGCACCATGTCCCAGGCCATCGCCCGCTTGGCATAGACGCTGTGATCCGGGCCGCCGGACGGCTTCGAGCTGTCGCCATAGCCGCGCAAATCGGCCCCGACCACGGTGAACCGTTCGGCCAGCGGCGAGGCCACGCCGTGCCACATGGCGTGGGTCTGGGGAAAGCCGTGCAGCAACAGGAGCGGCGGCCCGCTGCCGCCGATGACGGCGTGAATGCGCACGTCGCCCACGTCCACATCGTGCCTCGCAAAGCCCTCGAACATGCTCAACTCCCCGCACGCAGCCCGGCGGTCGCCGGCACGGGCCGGCTCGCCACCCAAATGCCGATGGCGACCAGGATCGCCGCGGTCAAATGGTAGGGGCGAATGGGCTCGCCCAACAGCGTCACCGCCAGCACCGCACCGTAGACCGGCAACAGGTTGGTGAAGATGCCGGCCATTTGCGCGCCGAGCACCTTCACCCCGGCCCCCCAGGCGATGTAGGCCAAGGCCGAGGGAAAGACGCACAGATAGAGAAAGCCGAGGCCGACCTCCCTCGACCAGTCGAGCTGCGGCGTGACCAACGGATAGGCTGCGAGCGACACGGCGAGCCCCGGCAGGATCGAGGCGAGCAGCAGGGTCAAGGGTGGGATCGAGGCCGGCCGGTAACGCAGGAGCACGCAATAGAGCGCCCAGAACACCAGGCCTATGATCTGGATAAGGTCGCCCGGTTGCACCTCCAGGCGGAGCAGGTTGCCGAGATCGCCCTTGGCCACGATGACCACGGCGCCCACGATCGAGAGCCCGACGCCGAGGGAGCGCCGAAGGTCGAGCGGGTCGCCGGAGATCGCCCAGGCGAGCAGCACGACGTAGAGCGGCGTCATCGCCGTGATGAGCGAGACGTTGAGCGCGGTCGTGGACTGCAGCGCCGTGTATTGCAGGAGATGGAACAGGGCCATGCCGCACACGCCGAGGCCGCTGATGATCTTCCAGTGCTGTCGGATCTCAGCCCGGTAGGTCCAAAGGCCGCGCCCGCAGAACAGCGCCAAAATCAACGCCGCCCCACCCCAGCGGATCACGTTGATGGTCACCGGATCGACGCTGTCGGCAAGAGCGCGGCCGACGATGACGTTGCCCGCCCAGGTCAGGGGAGCAAAGGCCAACAGCAGGTAGGGCAAAGGACCGGCACGGCCGGTTGGCATGGCAAAGCTCCGGGGGAGAACCGGCGTCGAATGCGTCCAATTAGCGGCAAGCGACGGCACCGCCCATGCCGCCCTGCACATGGCTCCCGTGCCCGTGCCGGGCGGGACGCTTGCCGCGCCGTTGCGTATTCCACGGGATCGCGGGCACCGATTCCAATTGATGTCGGGCGCGGTTTCCAGGTGATGATGGGCGCCCATTCCACGTGATGGTGGGCGCCCGAGTTGCGTGGAGCGGGCGCGCTTCGGTGGACGGTTTCACCGGGCTACGGGTCCCTCGTGACGAGCGAGGAGCGCCGATGCCAACGAAGAGACTGTCGATGCGCCGTATTCGAGAGCTACTCCGTCTGAAGCACGCCCAGGGGCTGAGCGAGCGGCAGATCGCCACCGCGCTGGGGATCAGCAAGGGCGCGGTCGGGGATTACCTTTCGCGCGCCCGCGCCGCCGGATTGCGCTGGCCGCTGCCGCCTGAGCTGGACGACGACGATGCCCTGGAGCTGCTGCTGTTTCCGGGCATCGTCGGTTCGCGCCGGCCGGGGCGACCGATCCCCGACTGGGCCTGGATCGACCGCGAGCTGCGTCGCCCTGGGGTGACGCGGGCCCTGCTCTGGGAAGAGTACCGGGCCGCGCATCCAGGCGGCTACGGCTACTCGTGGTTCTGCAGCGGCTTCGAGGCCTGGAAGGGCCGGGTCCGGCCGACCATGCGGCAGCGCCATCAGGGCGGCGAGAAGGTGTTCGTCGACTTTGCCGGCGACACGATCGACGTGATCGATCCGACCACCGGCGAGGTGCGGCCGGCGAAGCTCTTCGTCGCGGCGATGGGGCGGCGATGGGGCGGCGATGGGGCGGCGATAGGGCGGCGATGGGGGCATCGAGCTGCCTCTACGCCGAGGCCCGGGCGAGCGAGAGCCTGGAGGACTGGATCGGCGCCCACGTCAACCTGTTGACCTATCTGGGCGGCGTGCCGCGGGCGCTCGTGCCCGACAACCTCGAGCCGGCGGTGGTGAAGGCCGACCGCTACGAGCCGGGGATCAACCGCACCTACCGCCGCCCACGACGACACGGTGGTGCTGCCGGTGCTGCCGCGCCGACCACGGGACAAAGCGAAGGTCGAGGTCGCGGTCCAGGTCGCCCAGCGCTGGATCCTGGCGCGGCTACGCAATCGACGCTTCTTCGGCCTGGCCGAGCTCAATGCCGCCATCCGCGCGCTGCTCGACGAGATCAACACGCGCGTCATGCGGGGTTACGGCGCCAGCCGCGCCGATCTCTTCGCCAGCCCAAGTTCTCGACCAGGATCGAGCGCCCGCATCTTCGCCCGTTGCCGGAGTTTCCCTACGTCTTCGCCCGCTGGAAGCGCTGTCGGGTAGCGCCCGATTACCACGTCGAAGTCGAGGGCTCGTACTACTCGGTACCCTTCGGTCTGATCCGCGAGACGGTCGACGTGCGTGTCGCCGAACGCACCGTCGAGGTTTTCCACCGTGGCCGCCGCGTCGCCAGCCACGCCATCCCGGAACGCCGGTGCCGCCACGTCACCATCCCGGAACACATGCCGAGTGCGCACCGCCGCTTCGGTGAAAGGACGCCCGCGCGCCTCCTCGCCGCCGCCGAGAAGGTCGGCCCGGCCACGGCCGCCTTCTGTGCGGCGATCATGGCTGCCAGGCCGCACCCGGAGCAGGGCTTTCGCACCTGCCTCGGCGTGCTGGCGCTGGTGAAGCCCTACGGCGCCGAGCGCGTCGACGCCGCCTGTCGCCGCGGCCTCGACATCCAGGCCCGTTCCGTCGCCTCGATCCGCTCGATCCTCGAGAACGGCCTCGACCGCGCCTTCCGCGAGGCGACGCCGGAGGCCGCACCGATCCGCCACGGCAACATCCGCGGCCAGCGCTACTACCACTGAGAAGGAGACCGTCCCGTGCTCGCCCATCCCACCAGCGACAAGCTCCAGACCCTCGGCCTTGCCGGCATGGCCAAGGCCCAGGGCGAGCAACGCCGATCACCTGCCGTCGACGGGCTGTCCTTCGAGGAGCGCCTCGGCCTACTCGTCGACCGCGAAGCCGCCGAGCGTGATGCCCGGCGCTTGGTCACCCGCCTGAAGTTCGCCTCCTTGCGCCAGAACGCGTGCGTCGAGGACCTTGACCTGCGTACGCCCCGAGGCCTCGACCGCACCGTCGTCGCCCATCTCGTCGACGGTGCCTGGATCGATCGCGCGGAGAACCTCCTGATCACCGGCGCTACCGGCCTCGGCAAGAGCTGGATCGCCTGCGCCATCGGCCACAAGGCCTGCCGCGACGGACGTCACGTCCTCTACCATCGCGTCCCACGGCTCTTCGAGCAGCTCGCCATCGCCCGCGGCGACGGACGCTATGCCCGCGTCCTCAAGTCCCTCGCCCGCACCGACCTGTTGATCCTCGACGACTGGGGCCTGGCCCCGCTCGCCGCCAGCGAACGCCGCGATCTCCTGGAGATCCTCGAGGACCGGCACGGCCGCAAGGCGACCATCGTCACCAGCCAGCTCCCTGTCGACGCTTGGCACGACGTCATCGGCGATCCCACCCTCGCCGACGCCATCCTCGATCGCCTCGTCCACAATGCCCACCGCCTCGAACTCGTCGGCGGGAGCCTGCGCAAACAGGCCCGGCGGCGTTCCCCTCTTGACCTCGAGCCACGAGCCTGATCCCATGCCGCCGTCGAGCGGAGCGACCGCCCACGATCACGTGGAATGCCTGCCCACCATCACGTGGAAAGGCCGCCCAAAATCCCTGGAATGCGCACGTAGCGCGCGCTCGGGGGCGCCGGCTCGGCCGACCGCCCACACCCCCCGACGCTCGTGCGTGAGATCGAGATTCTGGCGCGAACGACGGAACTCAGCGTGCGCGCGATCCACATCCGGATCGACGGCCGGGCCAGCCGTAGCCGCGTCGGTGAGATCACCAAGCGGGTGCGCTCAACGCAGG
>RECO01000097.1 GCA_007694015.1 Geminicoccaceae bacterium | reverse complement strand
ACCACCCCAAGTCCCGCCATGACGCCGACCGGCTCGCCGCGCCGTAGCGGCAAGTCGGGTAACCGCCGGCTTGAGGCAAACAATTTCCCGCTGTTTCGGGCGCTATCTGCGGATTTGAGACGAGAGCTGCGCAGGGATCATTTCTGCTTTAGGCGGACCTCGCCCTCACCAGCTCGCCACCGCTATGCCTCTTCGTGGCGCAGAGGGAGCGTTGGTGCTTGAGAGGCTTGCGCCAAGGGCCGTGACGGTGCGCGCGGGAGGCTCGTATTGGAGCACGAGCAGTTTGGTCTTTGGGAATGGAGCGAGGGCGTAGGGCTCGCCGTTGTCGGTGGTGAACTCGACCAGGGTCGTGGTGTCGTCGAGGAGTTCGACGACGGTGCCGACTTGGCCGGCGACGAGGGTTTGGTCGGGGGTGTCTTCGGTCAGGGCGACGACGTCGAGGAGTTCGGGGGTTTTCGGCATTTGAGCCACGTCCCTGCGATCGAGGATGCGTGGAGTGTGCCCGCCTCGCGCAGCGCCCGCGAGTTGCGGGGGGTGCGGGGGGCTATAAGCCCCCCGCGTTCTCTCTTGCCTTTCCCTATCGCTACCCTGCCTTACCCGCCGTTGCCGTCTTGGATGGCTTGGAAGGCGCCGATGGCGCCGAGGTTGATGAGGTCGGAGACGGTGGCGTTCATGGGCACGATTTGGGCGGGTTTGGCGAGGCCCATGAGGATGGGGCCGATGACTTGGCCGCCGCCGAGTTGGCGGAGCAGTTTGGAGGCGATGGTGGCGGAGTGCAGCGCCGGCATCATGAGGATGTTGGCGGGCTGGGAGAGGCGGGCGAAGGGGTAGAGTTTCAAGAGTTCGGCGTCGAGGGCGATGTCGGCTTCCATTTCGCCCTCGTATTCGAAGTCGACGCCGCGGTGGTCGAGTTCGGCGATGACGTCGGATTGTTGGGCGGCGACGTGGACCTCGCGGTTGCCGAAGGTGGCGAAGGAGAGGGCGGCGACGCGGGGGGTGAGGCCGAGCTGGCGGACGAAGGCTGCGGCCTGGATGGCGATGTCGGCGGCGATGGAGGCTGTGGGCAGTTCGTGGACGGCGGTGTCGGCGAGGAAGACGGTGCGGCCGCGGGCGATGACGATGGAGAGGCCGAAGACTTGGGCTTCGGGTTTGGGGTCGAGGACGCGGACGATGTCCTGCAACGCGTTCGTGTAGTTGCGGGTGAGGCCCGTGACGAGGACGTCGGCGTCGCCCATGGCGACCATGCAGGCGCCGAAGACGTTTCGTTCCTGGTTGACGAGGCGCATGACGTCGCGCTCGAGCAGGCCTTTGCGCTGGAGGCGGGCGTAGAGGAAGTCGGCGTAGGCTTCGTTGCGGGTGGCGAGGCGGGCGTTTTGGATTTCGATGCCGTCGGGGGTGCCGAGGCCCATGGCGTCCATTTTCGCGCGGACGCGGTCGTCGCGGCCGACGAGGATGGGGGTGCCGAGGCCGGCGTTGCGCCAGGCAAGGGCGGCGCGGATGGTGGTTTCCTCCTCGCCTTCGGCGAAGACGATGCGCTTGGGCTGGCCCGCCACGGTGTCGATGATTTGCTGCATGCGCGAGGCGGTGGGGTCGAGGCGGGCGCGGAGCTGGGCCTCGTAGGTGCGGGCGTCGAACAGGGGCTTTCTGGCGACGCCGCTTTCGGTGGCGGCCTTGGCGACGGCAAGCGGGACCTTGACGACGAGGCGGGGGTCGAAGGGGGTGGGGATGATGTAGTCCTGGCCGTATTGGAGGCGGCGGCCGCGATAGGCTGCGGAGACTTCGTCGGGGACGTCTTCGCGCGCGAGGTCGGCGATGGCATAAGCCGCCGCGATCTTCATGGCGTCGTTGATGGTCGAGGCGCGCACGTCGAGGGCACCTCTGAAGATGTAGGGGAAGCCCAGGACGTTGTTGACCTGGTTCGGGTAGTCGGAGCGGCCGGTGGCGACGATGGCGTCCTGGCGGACGGCCTTGACCTGTTCGGGGGTGATTTCGGGGTTGGGGTTGGCCATGGCGAAGATGATCGGGTTGGGGGCCATGGAGGCGATCATTTCGGGCGTGAAGGCGCCGGCGACGGAGAGGCCGAAGGCGAGGTCGGCGCCTTCGAAGGCATCCGCCAGGGTGCGCTTGTCGGTGTCGACGGCGTGGGCGGACTTCCACTGGTTCATGCCGTCGGTGCGGCCGCGGTGGACGACGCCTTTGGTGTCGCAGAGGAGGACGTTGTCGGGTTTGAGGCCCATGGCCTTGAGGAGGTCGACGCAGGCGATGGCGGCGGCGCCGGCGCCGTTGACGACGAGTTTGGTGTCCTCGAGGGTGCGGCCGGTGAGGTGCAGGGCGTTGATGACGCCGGCGGCGGCGATGACGGCGGTGCCGTGCTGGTCGTCGTGGAAGACGGGGATGTCGAGGGCTTCCTTCAGGCGTTCCTCGATGACGAAGCATTCGGGGGCTTTGATGTCTTCGAGGTTGATGCCGCCGAAGGAGGGGGCGGCGAGGGATGCTGCCTGGACGAAGGCGTCGACGTCTTCGGTGGCGAGTTCGAGGTCGATGCCGTCGATGTCGGCGAAGCGTTTGAAGAGGACGGCCTTGCCTTCCATGACGGGCTTGGAGGCCAGCGCCCCGATGTTGCCGAGGCCGAGGACGGCGGTGCCGTTGGAGATGACGGCGACGAGGTTGCCTTTGGCGGTGTAGTCGTAGGCTTTGGCCGGGTCCTGTTCGATTTCGAGGCAGGGGACGGCGACGCCGGGCGAGTAGGCGAGGGAGAGGTCGCGCGAGGTGGCGAGCGGTTTGGTGGGCGCGATTTCGAGCTTGCCGGGACGGCCGCGGCGGTGGAGTTCGAGCGCTTCCTCGTCGGTGGTGCGGCCCTCGTGTTCGCTGGCGGGCGGTGCGCTGAAGCCTGAACGTGCCTGGACCATGGCGTCCTCTCGACGAAGATGGGGGTGGCGGCGAGCGTGTCGCCCGGGGGGTTCGTGTAGGCGCCGGAGCCCTTGCCCGGCAAGCCTCTGCGCCGGCTTGACGCGCCTTTCGCCATGCCCACGTTAGTCTGGGCTCGCGGAGGGTGTGCGGCGATGAACACGATGAAAACCGGCTTGTTGTTGGCGGCGATGACCGCTTTGTTTTTGGCGATCGGCTTTGCCATTGCTGGCGAGGGCGGCATGTTGTTTGCGCTGTTCGCGGCCGCAGCGATGAACGTCTTCGCCTATTGGAACTCCGACAAGATGGTCTTGCGGATGCACAATGCGAAGGAGGTGGGGCCGCGCGAGGCGCCCGATCTCTACCGCATGGTGGAGCGGCTGGCGCGCAACGCCGATTTGCCGATGCCCAAGGTCTACATCATCGAGGAGGCGCAGCCGAACGCCTTTGCCACCGGCCGCAACCCGGAGAACGCGGCCGTCGCCATCACGACGGGCCTGATGCGCGCGGCCCCGCCGGACGAGATCGCCGGGGTGATGGCGCACGAATTGGCGCATATCAAGAACCGCGACACGCTGATCATGACGGTGACGGCGACCATCGCCGGGGCGATCGGCTTTTTGAGCCAGTTCGCGTTTTTCCTCGGTGCCGGCCGCGGCGAGGCGCGCCCACACCCGATCGTCACCATCCTGATCATGATCCTGGCACCCTTGGCCGCGATGATCGTGCAGATGGCGATCAGCCGGGCGCGCGAGTACGACGCCGACAAGCTGGGGGCCGAGATCGCGCGGGACCCCGCCTCGCTGGCCAACGCGCTGCGCCGGATCGAGGCGATGGCGCACGGCCGGGGTGCGCCGATGATGCGCCAGGCGGAGGCCAACCCCGCCACCGCGCACATGTTCATCATCAACCCGCTGGCCGGCATCAACGCCGACAACCTGTTTCGCACCCACCCGCCGACCGACGAACGCGTCCGCCGGCTGATGGCGATGACCACGCGCGGCGGCGGCCAAGCGACGGCCGCCCGGAGCCCCGCCCCGGAGGCGTCGACCGGCGGCCGCTCGCGCATCCCCCGCGTCGGCGGCTGAGCGGGTTGGAGGCGGCGGAAGAGGGGAAGGGGGAGAGCGGGAAAGACGGGAAGAGAGGAAGACGGGAAGAGGGGAAGGGCTAGGGGGCTTTTGGCCCCCTAGGACCCCCGGGCGTCGGCTGCGCCGTCGCTATTTTGGAACGTCGGCCGCTTGGCTTTCGAGCAGCTCGGCGCCGAAGTTTTGGGTTGGGTCCAGTTCGGGGGCGAGGCGGCCGGTGGGCTGGGCCGCGGGGCCACCTTGGCGGGCCAGAAAGCGGCCGGAGCCGGGGCTCGCCCGGACTTCGCTACCCGCGACGATGACCTCGCCGCGGCGGAGCACGGTGGTGGGCCAACCCTTGACGGTCATGCCCTCGAACGGGGTGTAGCCGGTGTTGTCGCCCGCGAGAGCCGCGGTGAGGGTGACCGCGCGCGCCGGGTCCCAGATCAACAGGTCGGCATCCTTGCCGATGGTGATCGAGCCCTTGCGGTCGTCGAGGCCGTAGAGCCGGGCAGGCTCGGTGCAGGCGAGGCGGACGAAGGCTTCGGGGCTGCCGTGGCCGTGGTTGACCATCTGGTCCCAGAGGATCGGCAGGCGGAAGGCGAGGCCAGGCATGCCGTTGGGGACCTGTTTGAAGCCGGGTTCGGGGCCCGCCATGTATTTGCCGCTGGCGTCGGCCGCATAGGGCGCGTGGTCGGAGGAGACGGTCTGCAGCGTGCCGTCGGCGAGCGCTTGCCAGAGCGCTTCCTGGTCGGCCGCGTCGCGCAAGGGTGGGCTGCAGATCCACTTCGCCCCCTCGCCGCCGGGCCGGTCGAGGTCCGCTTTGGTCAAGACCAGGTAGTGGGTGCAGGTTTCGGCCCAGAGCTTGGCGCCGGCGGCCCGCGCCCGGCGCACGGCGGCCAAGCCCTCGACGGTGGAGACGTGGAAGATCATCACCGGCTGGTCGAGCAGGAGGCTCATCGCCGCCGCCCGATCGATCGCCTCCGCCTCGCCAAGCCGGGGGTGGCTGACGGCGTGGTATTTCGGGTGGGTGTAGCCGCGCTCGACCAGCTTGTTCGCCAGCCACTGGATCATGCCGTGGTTTTCGGCGTGGATGCAGACCATCATGCCGTGGCGGCGGGCGGCCGCCAGCACGGCAAGGGCCTGCGCGTCTTCCAGGCGGATCTTGTCGTAGGTGAGGAACATCTTGATCGAGGCGTGCCCGAGGGCGGCCAACTCGGGCAGGTCCTCGTCCAACACGTCCGGCCGGGGCTCGGCCATGATCAGGTGAAAGGCGTAGTCGACGAGCGCCCCCTTTCGGGCCAGCGCCGCGTAGTCGTCGACCACGGTCTTCAAGCGCATACCGACATGTTGGGCGGCGAAGGAGATGACGGTCGTGGTGCCGCCGAGTGCGGCCGAGCGGGTGGCGCTTTCGAAGGTGTCGGCGTTCATGATGCCGGCGGCCGAGAGCTGCTCGATGTGGCAATGGCTGTCGACGCCGCCCGGCAGGACCAGCTTGCCGGCCGCGTCGATCTTCTGCGGCGCGTCCAGGCCAAGGCCCAAAGTGACGATGCGACCGCCGGCGATGCCGATGTCGGCAGCGAAACTGCCGTCGGCGGTCACCACCTGGCCGTTCTGGATGACGAGGTCGAGCATGGTCAGCGGGGCTCCTGCGGCTTAAGTCACGTGCTCGCTAGCATGAGGCAGAGGAGGGAACCATGGCGACGGGCGAAATCCTGGTCATCAATCCGAACTCCAACCCGGAGGTCACGGCAGGGCTCGATGCCGCCATGGCCCCCTTGCGGCTCGAGGGCGGGCCCGCCATTCGCTGCATGACGCTGGAGGAAGGACCCTACGGCATCGAGAGCCAGGCCGATGCAGCCGCGGTCGTGCTGCCGCTCCGCCGCGTCGTTACCTCGAGCGAGGCCAGCGCCTTCGTCATCGCCTGCTACAGCGATCCGGGGCTGATGGTGTGCCGCGAAGCGACGACCAAGCCCGTGTTCGGCATTGCCGAGAGCGGCACCCTCGCCGCCCTGCAGCGGGGCGACCGCTTCGGCGTGGTCGCCATCCTCGAACGTTCGATCCCCGGCCACCTGCGCACGCTGCGCCAGCAGGGGCTCGCCGCACGCCTTGCCGGCGAACGCGCGTTGGAGCTGACCGTCGCCGAACTCGCCAACGAGGACCGCACCTGGGACAAGCTGCTCAGGACCGCCTTGGCACTGCGCGACGAGGACCGCGCCAACGCCATCGTCTTGGGCTGTGCCGGCATGAGCCGCTACCGTGCGCGGCTGGAGCAAGCACTCGGCATTGCGGTGATCGACCCGACGCAAGCTGCCGCGGTCGCCGCCCTCGGCACGGTGCTGTTGCAGAATGCCCGATGACCGGTGAGCGTACCCCGCATCCGCTGGTCGCACTCCTGTTCGGCGGCAGCAAGACCGACCGGCTGGGCCGCCTCGACTTCGCCAAGGGCATCGGCTTCGTCCTCGGGGCGCTGGCCCTGAACAGTGCCATCATCGCCGGCACGGTCTGGCTCGGCGAGGCGTTGATCGGCGAGGAACCGCCGTCGCTTTGGGTCTTGGCGCTCCAGGTGCTGGGCTTTTTGATCGCCGGCTTCGTTGCCTGCGCGGTGGTGCTGTTGGCCTTCGCGTTCTTCAACCTGATCGGCAAACGGATGCGCGATTTGGGCCTGCCCGGCTGGAAATCGGTGGCCGTGGCGACGATGCTCGGCACCGCCTTTTCGTTCGCCGCGCCACCTGTGGCGACACTGACCTACATCGTCGTGGTATGGGCGCTCTTGCTCGGCCTGCCGAGCAGTCCCCGCCCCTATGTCTACGTGGAGCCGAAATGACCGAACCCCGCCGTTTTCGCCTGGCCGCCTGTCAGCTGGGCCCGATCCAGAAGGCCGAGAGCCGCGAGGCCGTGGTCGCCCGCCTGCTCGCCATGCTCGAGCAGGCGCACGGCGAGGGTGCCACGCTCGCCGTGTTTCCCGAACTCGCGCTCACCACCTTCTTTCCGCGGTGGTACATGGAAGACCAGGCCGAGGTGGATGGCTGGTTCGAACGGGACATGCCCAACCCGCCGACCCAGCCCCTGTTCGACCGGGCCAAGCAACTGGGGGTCGGCTTCACCTTCGGCTATGCCGAGCTGACACCCGAAGGCCGCCACTTCAACACCTCGATCCTGGTCGATCGTCAGGGCGCCATCGTCGGCAAGTACCGCAAGATCCACCTGCCCGGCCACGCCGAGTACGACGACGCACGCGCCTTCCAGCATTTGGAAAAGCGCTATTTCGAACCGGGCGACTTCGGCTTTCCGGTCTGGCGCACCATGGGCGGCTTGATGGGCATGTGCATCTGCAACGACCGCCGCTGGCCCGAGGCTTGGCGCGTCATGGGTCTGCAGGGCGTGGAACTCGTCATGCTCGGCTACAACACCCCGAGCGTGAACTCGCAAAAGAGCGAGGAAGGCCTGGAAGACCGCCTCTTCCACAACCGCCTCTCGGTGCAGGCCGGCTGCTACCAGAACGCCACCTGGGGTGTCGCCGTGGCCAAGGCCGGCGACGAGGACGGCCACCCCCTGATCGGCGGCTCCCTCATCGTCGATCCCAACGGCAAGATCGTCGCCGAAGCCGCAACTGAAGCCGACGAAGTCCTCGTCGCCGACATCGACCTCGACGCCTGCACCTTCGGCAAAACCACCATCTTCGACTTCGCCCGCCACCGCCGCCCCGAACACTACGGCCGCATCGTCAACCAAGTCGGCGCCGAACCGCCGGCTCGGTGAGACGGAGAGAAGACAGAGCTAGGGGGCTCTTGGCCCCCTAGTGCACAGGCGCATTCGGAGCGTTCCGCTCCGGATGCGCCGTTGATGCACT
>RECO01000143.1 GCA_007694015.1 Geminicoccaceae bacterium | reverse complement strand
ACCGACCCCTCCTGGGGGCGGCAGTTCCGCGCCAGCCTGCTCTGGAACCGGCCGCCCGCCGGGCCCGAGGGCATCGCCGCCTATCTGGGCTCCGGCATCGTCAAGGGCATCGGCCCCGGCCTCGCCGCCCGCCTGGTCGAACATTTCGGCGCCGATCTTCTGGACGTGTTGGAGAAGGCGCCGGACCGATTGGCGGAAGTGAAGGGCGTCGGGGCGAAGCTCGCCCAGGACATCGGTCGCGCCTGGGGCGAGCGCAAGGGCGTGCGCGACGTCATGGCTTTCCTGCACGAGCACGGCCTGCCGCCCGGTCGCGCCAAGCGCATCTGGGAGGCCTACAAGGAGCGCACCATCGCCGTCTTGAAGCGCGACCCCTATGCGCTCGCCCGCGAGGTGCAGGGCTTCGGCTTTCGCACCTCCGACCAGTTGGCGGAGCGGTTGGGGATCGACCGGGACGCCCCGGAGCGGCATCGGGCCGGGCTCTTGCACGTGCTGGGCGAAGCCACCGACGGCGGCCATACGGGTATGAGCACGGCCGAGGCCCGGGAGCGACTCGCCGCACTGACCGGGGCCGACGCGGCGGCGTTCGACCTCGCACTCGAGGGCCTTTTGGGCCTGCGCGCGGTGGAGCGGGTGGGGGAAGAGCTGTTCCCCGAACCGCTGGCCAGCCAGGAACGGCGCATCGCGCTCGTCGTGCGCGACCTTGCCGCCGGGCGGCCACCTTGGCGGCTGAAGGATGCGGCGGGCCAGATCGCGGCCGCCGAGGCGCGGCTCGATCTGGCCTTGTCGGCGAGCCAGCGGCTGGCGGCAACCGCCTTGCTGGGTGCCCGCATCGCCGTGCTGACCGGCGGCCCCGGTACCGGCAAGACGACGCTGGTGCGGACCCTGCTCGACGCCTTGCCCTTGCCGTTGGACGAGGTGGCGCTGGCCGCCCCGACCGGCCGGGCGGCCAAGCGGCTCGCCGAAAGCACCGGCCGCGAGGCCAAAACGCTGCATCGGCTATTGGAAGCCGAGCCCGGCCGGGCCTTTCGCCGGGGGCATGGAAGGCCTTTGCCAGCCAAGATGGTGATCGTCGACGAGGCCTCGATGATCGACGTCAATCTGATGGATGCGCTGTTGCAGGCCTTGGACGCCGAAGCGGCGCTGTGGCTGGTCGGCGACGTCGACCAGCTGCCGTCGGTCGGGCCGGGGCGGGTGCTCGGCGATCTGATCGAGAGCGGTGCCGTTCCGGTCGTGCGGCTGGAGGAGATTTTCCGCCAGGCGGCGCAGTCGCTGATCGTTGCGAATGCCCATCGCTTGAACCAGGGCGCCTTGCCGGAGGCGGCACCCGCGGGCGAGCTCAGCGACTTCTACGCCATTGCCGTGCGCGACGCCGAGGACGCCACGGCCAAGCTGCAGGTGCTGGTGGCGGAACGGATGCCGGCCCGCTTCGGCTTCGATCCGATGGCCGACGTGCAGGTGCTCTGTCCGACCAATCGCGGCAGCCTCGGCGCCAAGGCGCTGAACGATGCGCTCCGGGCACGGTTGAACCCGGCGCCCGGCGACAGTGTGGTCCGGGGCGACAAGCTGTTTGCCGTCGGTGACCGGGTGATGCAGATCGAGAACGACTACGACCGCGAGGTCTACAACGGCGATCTCGGCCGTCTGGAGGCGATCGACCGCGGCCACCGGCAAGTGACGGTCAAGATCGACGGCCGGCCCTTGGTCTATGGGTTCGACGAACTCGACGCGCTGCAGCCGGCCTATGCGGTCACGGTGCACAAGGCCCAAGGTTCGGAATATCCAGCCGTGGTGTTGGTCCTCGCCCGCCAGCACGGTCGGCTGTTGCGCCGGGACCTGGTCTACACCGCCTTGACCCGCGCCCGGCAGCTCGCGGTGCTGTTGGTCGAGGGTGACGCGCTGGCGCGCGCCGTGCAGGATCGCCCCGCGCATCGTCGCCTGACGCGACTTCGTACCCTGCTCACGGACCCGAACCCATGACCTTGACCGCCCCGGATCTCGATGCCCGTTTTGCCGTCGCGGGCGAGGTGATGCGGGAAGCCGGTGCTTTGGCGCTCGACTTCTTCCGCCGCCGCGAGGAGCTGGCGGTCGAGAGCAAGGGGTTGCAGGACGTCGTGTCGATCGCCGACCGCGCGGTCGAGACGCTGATCCGCGATCGGCTGCGGGCGGCCTTTCCGGGCGACGGTTTCGTCGGCGAGGAGCATGGGGCGGAGGGGGATCCGGCGCGGTGCTGGGTGATCGATCCGATCGACGGCACGCAGAACTTCCTGCGCGGCATTCCCTATTGGACGGTGGTGTTGGCCTTCGTCGTTGATGGCCGGACGGAGCTGAGTTTCACGGGCGATCCGGTGCATGGCGAGATGTTCAGTGCCCGCCGCGGGCAGGGCGTTTGGCGCGACGGCGGCGAGGTTCGCTGCCGAAGGCCCGAGCGGTTGGATCAGTGCTGCGTCGCGCTCAGCTTCGGCTTCAAGGACGACTGGCGGCATTACGTCGAGGTGCAGGGGCGCTTCTTGGAACACGGCGTGGACATGCGCCGGCTCGGCTCGACCGCCTTGATCCTGGCGCACATCGCCGATGGCAGGCTGGATGCGATCTATGCGCCGGGTAATCAAAGCTGGGATTGTCTGGCCGGGCTCTTGTTGGTGCAGGAAGCGGGCGGCGTTGCCGTCGATTTTCTGGCCGACACGGGGCTCCTCGCTCGTGGCCCGGTGGTGGCGACGGTGCCGGTGCTCCGCGAGCTTGCCCAGGAGGTGACCGGGGTCCGGCTCATCTGAAGGGGTGCGGTGCCGGGGCCTGGAGGCTCGCTTGGAACAACAGGGCGCCGACCGCGAAGATGACGAGGCCGCCCATGAGGGCGGCGACGTCGAGGGCGAGGCCGAGGCGCCCGCCACCACCCGGTAGCCAGGCGGCGAGCCGGATCGCCGCGTTGCGGGCAAGCACGGCGAGGCTCGCCAGGGCACCGGTGGTGATGGCGGTGCCGACCGCCATGGCCAGCACGGCGGCAATGCCGATCAGGCGCAGATCGCCCGCATAGGCCAAGAGCAACACCACCACGGCCCCGGCGCAGGGCCTGATCCCGACGGCGAGGACGACGCCGAGGGCGGCCAAGCGGCCCTTCGGCGGGCTCGGCGGGTGATGGTGGCCGCAGCTGGAACAGGGTGCCGTGGTGCCGCGGCGCCATATCCCCCGGCCGGCGCGCAGCATCAACAGGGCGCCGAGGCCCGCCACCAGCGCGAAACTCAGGCTTTCGAGGTCGCCCACGGTGCCGCGGGCTTGGCGCAAGCTGTAGCCGAGCAGGGTGACCGCCACGTGCACGGCGACGATGGCCGTCAGCGCTTGGGCCAGGGCCGAAGCGGCGGTGAGGGCCAGAGCCTGGGGCAGGCGGCTTTCGTGCGTGGCGATGTAGGTCGAGATGACGACCTTGCCGTGGCCGGGACCCGCGGCGTGGAACACGCCATAGCCGAAGCTGAGGGCGATCAGCGGCCAGCCGGCGGCGAGCCCGCCCTCGCGCACGGCCTGCAGCGCTGCGGCCAGTTGGCCGTGCAGGTGGCGTTGCGTTTCGACCACCCAGGCCGTCCAGCCCTGGACCCAGGGCATTGTCGGGCCGGGCCAGAGCGCCCAGACGAGGGCGATGATGAGACCGCCGGTGGCTAGGGCGAGCGGCCAACGGGGGGCCGTTCTGAGCGCCGTGGTCACTCGCATTGGACGATCACCCACTCGGCGAAATACGCCCCAAGACCGTCACCGCCCGATTGGCCCATGTCCAAGGCGGCGGCCAGCCACACCATTTCCGACGGCGGGTCGGGCTCGATCAGCTCGAAGCCGCAGCCGGTGCGACCCTCGAACAGGACGGGCGGGTCCCCGAGATGCAGGATTTCGATGAAGTAGGTGGGGTCGAACACGGCGTAGCGGACCTCCCCCTCGTCCATCGGCAAAGGGGCCGCCAGCGGCAGCTCGAAGCGGAGCCAGATCCGATTGGCGGCGACGCCGTTCGCGAAGTGCTCGACACGGCCGAGCGGCACCGGTTCGCCCGCGCGTTTCACCACCGTGAAGTAGTCGAAATCGGCCAAGGCCTCGATGTCGGCCCGGCCCAGCTCGACCAGGCCTTCCTCGACGGTCAAGCCGTCCGCGGCGAATTCTTCCAGGATGAAGGCCGAATAGAGGTCGTCGAACAGCCATGCCTGATCGATCGCGATCAGCCGGCCGGCGTCGTCGAAGTGCAGTTTGGTTTGGATGTCGATCCAGCCGTGGGGATGTGCCACGGCCGCGGGAGCGAGCGCCAGCCACGCGGCCAAGCCCGATGCTGCTACCAGCTTTCCGCGTACTCCGTTCATGGTTCGATCCTAGCCGATAACACCCGGCACCCTCAACCGGGACTGCAAGGCTTGACGCTATGTTGTAACAGTGGCTAGAAAAGCGGCAACCAATCTGGAGGGACATGATGCAGCGCAGCGTAGTGGTTGCGGGCCTGGCGGCGGGCTTGTTGGCGTCGACGGCAGTGGCGGCGCAGCCCAACGTGGTCGCGTCGATTCTGCCGGTGCAGAGCTTGGCAGCGATGGTGATGGAGGGGGTGGGCGAGCCCGTGGTTCTGCTGCCGGCCGGGGCTTCGCCGCACGTGTTCAGCCTGCGGCCGAGCGATGCGGCGAAGCTGGAGCAGGCCGATCTGGTGTTGTGGGTCAGCGAGTATCTGGAGCGCTTCTTGGAGCGGCCGATCGCCAATCTTGCCACGGATGCGAAGGTGGTGGAGTTGGCGGACGCGCCGGGTGTCGAGCTTTTGGCGCTGCGCGTCGGCGGGGCGTGGGACGATCACGATCACGATCATGGCCACAGCCACGACGACCACGGCCACTCCCATGACGATCATGGCCACAGCCACGACGACCACGGCCACGCCCATGACGATCATGGCCACAGCCACGACGACCATGGCCACGCCCATGACGACCATGGGCACAGCCACGACGACCATGGCCATGCGCACGCCGATCACGGGCACGATCACCACCACCATGGCACCATGGACACGCATATCTGGCTCGGCCCGGACAATGCGAAGGCGATGACGCGGGCGATCGCCGCCGCGCTGGCGGAGGTCGATCCTGACAACGCGGCCACGTACCTGGCGAACGCCGACGCGGCGGTGGCGACGTTGGCGGCGTTGGGTGAGGAGTTGCGCGAGACGTTGGCGCCCGTGCGCGAGGCGCCGTTCATCGTGTTCCACGACGCCTATCAGTATTTCGAGCAGGCGTTCGGCCTGAATGCGGTGGGGTCGGTGACGGTGTCGCCGGAGATCCTGCCCGGCACGGCGCAATTGGCGGAATTGCGCGCGCGGGTCGAGGCGGCCGGGGCCACCTGTGTGTTCGCCGAGCCGCAGTTCGAGCCGAGGTTGGTGACCATGCTCACCGACGGCACCACGGCGCGCAAGGGCGTGCTCGACCCGTTGGGCGCGGATCTGGCGCCGGGCGCTGACGCCTATCCGCAGCTTTTGCGCAACCTTGCCGACGCGCTGGTCGACTGCCTCAGCGAGCCGAGCTGAGGCCCGCATTCCAGGTCTTGGGGGTTACCAAGGGGGCGAAGAGCCCCCTTGGCTTTGTTACCTCACCCGACCTCACCCCGACCAGCTCCACAAGACCCGCCGTGGCGGCGGCGGCAGGAAGGCTTCGGGCTGCAGCGCCTTCAGCCGTTCGATGCGTTCTGCCGTCGGCGGGTGCGTGGAGAGCCAGCTGGGTGGAGCGCCGAGGCCGTAGCCGAGGGCGCGCAGCCGCGAGCGGTAGCGGTCGAGGCGGCAAAGCGCCATGGCGAGCCCGCCCGCATCGCCGGTGAGGGCCACGGCGGTGGCGTCGGCGGCGAATTCGCGCCGGCGCGAGAGCCAGAGCTGGAGGCCGAAGGCGGCCAAAGGTGCGGCGAGGAAAATCAGCGGCAGGAACAGCGGCACGGCTTCGCCGAGCAGCAGGGCGACGAGGCAGAGGGCGAGACCGACCTGGGCGACGGCGCGAGTGGTTTCGACCAGGGCGCCGGCGAAGCGGAGCACGGCGGTGTCGCCGGCTTGGATGTGGCCGAGTTCGTGGGCCAGGACGCCCGTCAATTCGCGCGCATCGAGGCCGCCGACGAGACCGCGCGAGACGCCGATGGCGGTGTCGTCGCCTTCGCCGGTGGCGAGGGCATTCGGAATGCTGCTGGGCAGGAGGTAGAGGTGCGGTGCTTCGCGCAGTCCGGCGCGGCGGGCGAGCACGAACAGGGTGCGGTAGAGGTCGGGCGCTTCGGCCGGGTGAATCAGGCGCCCGCCCATGAAGCGCATGATGGCGACGCTGGAGAGGCCCGCCAGCATGCGGCCCGTGAGCACGGCGAAGCCGAGCGCGACGAGGACGCCGCCCCAGTGGCCGACCAGCCAGCCGATGAGGGCGAGCATCGCCGCCAGGGCGGTGAACAGGAGCACCGTTTCGAGGGTGTAGGTGCGCTGGACGAGGGCGAAGCGATCGCCCATGGCGTCACCTCGCCGCCCGGCTTTCGGCCCAGGCGCGCAAGGCGGCGACGTCGGCTGGATCGGTCGGCAGGGCGATCGCCACCTTGGCGAAGTGGTCGCCCTGACGCCCGGTTTTGGCGTCGAGGATGCCTTTCCCCTTGAGACGCAGCGTGCGGCCGGAGCTGGTGCCGGGGGGGATCTTGACCGCGACGTCACCGTGGATGGTGGTGGCGGTGACCCGGCCGCCGGCGATCGCGGCCGCCAACGGCACCTCGAAATCGGCGGTGATGTCGAGGTCGTTGCGCTGGAAGCGGGGGTGGGGGCGGACGCGGACCGTGACCAGGGCGTCGCCGCCTTGCCGACCGCGGCCCTTGAGCCGGAGCGTTTGGCCGTCCTCGATACCGGCGGGGATCGTGAGATCGATGGTTTGGCCATCGGCCAGGGCGAGGCGCTGCTTGCCGCCGCGGACGGCGTCGAGGAAGTCGAGGGTGACTTCGAGTTGGATGTCGGCGGTCGCGCGCTCGAAACCGAAGCCACCGCGGCCGCCGCCGAACACGGTGTTCAGGATGTCCTCGAAGCCGCCGAAGTCCTGCGGCCCGCCGGGCCCGGTGCGTTGGCGCGAACGAAAGCCGCCATTTCCGCCAAAGCCGCCAAAGCCGCCGGCAAAGCGGTCGCGGCCCTGCTCGTCGATTTCACCGCGATCGTAACGGCGGCGTTTGTCCGGGTCCTTCAGGATTTCATAGGCCGACGAAACTTGCTTGAACCGTTCTTCGGCCTTGGTGTCGCCGGGGTTCTTGTCCGGGTGCAGTTCCTTGGCGAGTTTGCGGTAGGCGGCGCGCACGTCGCTTTCGCTCGCACCCTTCTGCACACCCAAGATGCCATAGAGATCCTGCGCCACGTCCATCTCCAACTACCGAGAGCGCCGGCCGCCGCCGACGTTCCGCACGATGACCGCAGGCTCGCCTGGTGTCGAGCCTGCGGCCGGTCGGTTATGGGTTCGAGGCCGGTTCAGGCGCCGATGGCGATGGTGCGCGGCTTCAGCGCCTCGGGCACCTCGCGGACGAGGTCGAGCACGAGCAACCCGCGCTCGAGGCGTGCTGCCTGCACCTGGACGTGTTCGGCCAGCGAGAAGGTGCGCTCGAACGGCTGACGCTGGATGCCGGCGTGCACCACGGTCTCGCCTTCGCTACGGGCGGCCGGGCGCCCGCGCACGGTGAGCGTGTCGCCCTTGGCCTCGATCTCCAACTCGGCCTCGGCGAAGCCGACCACGGGCAACTCCAGCCGGTAGCGGTCGTCGCCGGTGTGGACGAGGTCGTAGGCGAAGGGGGCGGTTGCGACCGCACCGGAACCGGCGGTTTCCGCCAGCATGCGGTCGAGCAAGGCGAAGGGGGTGGGGGCAGGGGTGCGGTAGGTCGTCAAACGCATCGTATCCTCCGAAAGCGATACGGTCGGGCGTGCCACCATGGCCACGCCGGGCGATCCGTTGGTCCTGCCGGGCAGCAACCAACGCCTTGGAGATGGGCAGCGTGGGTTGGCCGCGCAAGGGGCGGTCAGGGTGCGAGCGTTGCGGCGATCCGCTCGGCTTTGGCGATGTCGTCTGGGCGGTTGAGGTTGAGGAATGGGTCGTGGGGCGTGGTCGGGTAGGTCGCGCGCGCGACCCCTTGGTTCATCGCCCAGGCCGTGACCTCCCGTACCTGGTTCTGGAGGACGGCGTGCGCCAAGGCGGGGCGCAGCGCCTTCGGCCAGAGCGCGCAGACGGGATGCGGCCGCCCGCTGCTCTCGGCCCAGGCCAAGGGCGTGCCGGCAGCGGCACGGGCCTGGTGCAGCCGGGCGACCAGATCGCTCGGCACGAAGGGCGTGTCGGTCGGAAAACTGACGAGCCAGTCGAGGTCGGGACGATGCGCTTCGAGCCAAGTCAGGCCGGCGAGCACGCCCGCGAGCGGGCCGGCGAAGCCCGGTATCGGGTCCGCGACCTGGGGCAGGCCGAAGGCCTCGAAGCGCTTCGGATCGCCCGCCGCGTTGAGCAGCAATGCCGCGCATTGGGGGGCGGCACGGTCGACGACGTGGGCGAGCAGCGGGCGGCCAGCCAGGGACAGGAAGGCCTTGTCCACCCCGCCCATGCGGCGCCCCTGGCCGCCGGCCAGGAGGAGGCCGAGGGTGGGCGGCGGCGTTGCCATCGCCCGGCTCAGTCGCCGGCGGCGGCGCGCTGACGTTCGGCGGCGCGACGCAGGCGACGGCGCTTCTTGTAGATCAGCGTCAAGTTCCGGGCGTAGATGATGAGCCCGGTAAGCTGGCCGACGATGATGACCGGGTCCTGGCGCCAGATCGCGTAGGAGAGCAGCGTCAGCCCGCCGAAGATGCTGAAATACCAAAAGGCCAGCGGGACGACGCTCTCACGGGCGCGCTCGCTGACGATCCACTGGATGATGAAGCGCATCGAGAACAGCGCTTGGCCGAAAAAGCCGATGCTGATCCAGATGAGCTCGATCCGACTCAGGCCGGCGAACCATTCCGCCACGGTGTTCAATTCCCTTCGATGGCCGGCATTGGCCGCTTGCGCCGGCGGAGCCAGCCGACGCCGAACAGGTCGACGATGCCGACGGCGAGCCGGTCGAGGGTGCCGTAGTTGGAACGGCCGCCGAGGCGAGGGCGATGGCCGACGGCGACCGAGCGGACGGCGAAGCCTTCGCGCAGAAACAGTGCCGGCAAAAACCGGTGCTGGTGGTCGAAAAACGGCAGCAACAGATAGGCGTCGCGGCGGAACACCTTGAGCCCGCAACCGCTGTCGGGCGTGGCGTCGCGCAGCATGCGGCTGCGCACGGCGTTGGCGATGCGCGACGAGCGGCGCTTGATCCAGCTGTCCTGGCGGTTGCGCGAGCGGTCACCGCCGACCAGGCCGAGTTCGGCCGGTGCCTCGTTCGCGGTGAAGAACGCCAACAAGGCCGGCAGGTCGGCGGGGTCGTTTTGACCATCGCCGTCGAGCGTGGCCACCAGCGGGGCGCGGGCGGCGAGAATGCCCGTGCGCAAGGCCGCACTTTGCCCCGTCGGGGTGGAATGGCGGACGACGCGTAACTGCGGATGGTCCCGGCAGGCGGCCGCGAGTTCGCCCGCCGTCGCATCGGTGCTGCCGTCGTCGACGTAGACGATCTCGAAGCGCCTTCCGTTCAAGGCGTCGACTATCTCCTGCACCAGGGGTTGGACGTTCGGCGCCTCGTTCCTGACGGGCACGACGACGGAAAGCTCGACCTCGGCGTGGCGGGGAGCGGTGAGGGCTGCGGCGGCCCAAAGGGCGTAGGCGGCGGGTTCCGGCGTCATCCGGGTTGGTTGCCGTAAAGGGTCAAGGTCGTCCAGCGGCCACCGTTGAGCCGCCAGCCGTGCAAGGTGGTGAGGGTGCGCACGGGCACCTCCAAGGCATCTTGGAAGGCGGCTTGTTGGCGGTCGTCGACGAAGACGAGCGTGCAGGGGACGTCGCGCATCAGGTCGGCTGCGGCGTCGGGTCCGATCAGCCTGAGGTCGGTGCCGATCAGGAACACGGCACTTGGCTCGTGATAGCCGGTGCTCGCCACGGTCGGGTTCGGACAGGGTGCGTAGATGCGGACCGCTTCGGCCATGGCTGGGCTCAGCCAGAGCGCTTTGGCCCCCGGAAAGACATGGCCGTAGAGGGTGGCGTAGACGACCACGGCAAGGGCGGCGAAGCTTGCCGCACTGCCCCGCCAGGATCCGGCCCAAGCCGCGCGTGCCGCCAAGAAGAGCAGTACCGCGCCGACGCCGGCACCGGTCCAGATGGCGAAGGTGAGGGGGGCGTCGAGGAGGTGCGTGACGACCACGGCCGCTGCGGCCAACCCCAAGCCGACCAGGACGGTGATGGCCACCGGCAAGCCGATGAGCCAGGGGCGCCGTCGCTCCAGGGTGACGAGGGCGGCCGCAGCGGCGATCGCGAGTGCTGGATAGGTGGGCATCACGTAGTGGGGGAGCTTGGTCGCGACGAGTTCGAATACCAGCCAGAAGGGGACGATCCAGGCGAGCAGGAACTTTGCCCGATCGTCGTGGCGGTGGCGCCAGAGCCAGACGAGGGCGAGCGGGACGAGGGCGACGAACGGCCAGGCGGTCGCCCACATCGCGAGCAAATAGGTGCCGGGCGGGGCGCCGTGGGTGGCTTGGCCCTCCAACACCTTGGCAAAGATGTCGTCGCCGAGCGACGCCTGCAGAAACGCACCCTCGCTTTGCACCAGGATCAAGACGAACCACGGGGCGACCACCAGGGCCAGCACGAGCAGGCCGTAGACGGGGCGCAGCCGGCGCAGCCAATCGAGACGCCGTTCCCACGCAACCAGGGCGAGGATGGTGAAGAGGGCCAAGAGCGGCTGCAGCTTGACCAGGATGGCGGCCCCGAGTGCCAGCCAGAAGAGGACCCACCAGCCGTTGCTGCCAGCGACCTCGTCGCGCCTGGACCAGAGGTGCCAAAGCGCCCATTGGCTCGCGACGAGACAGGCGAGCAGCACGGCGTCGGTCTTGGCGAGCCTGGCTTCCACGCCGAGAATGACGGTGGTGGCGAGTGCCGCACCGGCCAAAAAGCCGACGCGACGGTCGAACATCGCCGCACCCAGGAAGGCCGTGATCAGGACGGCGGCGATGGCGCCGAACAACGAGGGCAGGCGGTAGACCCAGATCGGACTGTCGGTGCCGCTGCCCACCGCGGTCACCGCCGCTACCTGCAGCCAGTAGATGCCGACGGGCTTTTTGTGGCGTGCCTCGTCCTGAAAGCTGATGTCGACGAAATCGCCCGTCTCCAGCATTTGGGTGGTCGCTTGGGCGAAGCGCGATTCGTCGCGGTCCATCGGGCCGATGGTGGTGAAGCCCGGCAGCCACAGGAGCAGACACAGGAGCACCAGGGCCGTGACGATGACCGGCCAGGAGTGCATCGCGCGGCTGAGCGGTCCTTGGCCGGGATGGGCTCCGGGTTCGAGAACGGGCGTCACGATCATCTCCGCCAGTCGCGGCGTGCGGGTGTTGGGCCGGGGCTCCTCGGGGGCTTTCCTTAGCGGAGTGGATGGCCCGGGTCACCTGCCTTGGCAATCGCGCCGCCACCGAACCTGCGCTGTCCTTTGCCCTCAGTCGTCGAGGTCCAGGACCATACCGTCATAGCCCGGCTCGACGCCGGCCGGCAGGAGTTCGCGCCAGGTCGTGTAGTCGACCTCGTGGTTCATGTGGGTGAGGACCGCGTGTTTCGGGCGAACCTGGGCGATCCACTGCAAGGTCCGCTGCAGGTGGCTGTGGCTGGGGTGCGGCCGGTCGCGCAAGGCATCGACGATCCAGAGATCGAGGCCCTGGAGCGCCTCCAGGGTGGGATCGGGCAGGGTGTCGGCGTCGGGCGAATAGGCGAAGTTACCGATGCGAAAGCCGGTCGTGGTGCTGCCGCCATGGCCTTGGGTGAAGGGCGTGACGGCAATGCCGGCGGCATCGAACGGGCCGTCGATCAGGTGGGGCACCAGGGCCGGCCGCCACCAGCCGTGGCCGGGCTTGTGGCCATGGCCGTGCAGGCAGTAGCCGAAGCGGGTTTCGAGCTGCCACAGCGTTGCCCGGTCGGCGAAGGCGTCGATGGCCCCGCCCTTGGTGATGTTGAAGCTGCGGACCTCGTCCAGGCCGTGCAGGTGATCGGCATGCGCATGGGTGAAGAGCACGGCGTCGACCGTGGTGATGCCGTGCCGAAGCGCCTGCTGACGCAGGTCGGGGCCGGTGTCGATGAGGAGACGCTTGCCCTGGGTTTCGACCAGGGCCGAGCAGCGCAGGCGGTGGTTTTTCGGATCGGTCGAGCGGCAGACCGCGCAGTCGCAGCCGACCACGGGCACGCCCGTGGAGGTGCCGCAGCCGAGAACGGTTACCCGCACGGCCTGGCCGCCTCGGCCTTGGGAAAGAGGCGGAAGAAGGTTGCGGTGGTGGCGCGTTCGACCGTGGCCATGGGCTCCCCCTTGATCTTCGCCAGGACGGCGGCGATGAGCGGGATGTAGGCCGGCTCGTTGGTGCGGCCACGGTGCGGTGGCGGTGCCAGATAGGGCGCGTCGGTCTCGAGGATCAGCCGGTCGAGCGGGAGGTCCTCGACGATTGCTCGCAAGGCGTCGGAACGCGGGAAGGTCAGGACGCCGCCGATGCCCAGATGCAGGCCCAATTCGAGGGCGTGGCGGCCGAGTTCGGCCGAGGAGCTGTAGCAGTGCACGACGCCGGTGAAGGGGCCACGGGCCATTTCCTCGGCCAGGATCGCTGCGGTGTCGGCGTCGGCCGAGCGGGTGTGCACGACCAAGGGCAGGCCCGTCTGCCGCGCTGCTTCGATATGGGCGCGAAACGACGCCACCTGCGCGTCGCGCGGGCTGTAGTCGTAGTGGTAGTCGAGGCCGGTCTCGCCGATCGCGGTGACCTTGGGATGCTGCGCGAGCTCGAGCAGCCGGGCCGGCTCGGTGAGCCCTTCGGCTGCCGTGTGGTGCGGATGCACGCCCATCGCGGCGACGACCGAGGGCTGGCGCTCGACCAGGGCCAGCACGTCGTCGGCCTTGGTGAGCTTGGTGCAGATGGTCTGCATGACCGAAACGCCCGCTGCGTGGGCGCGGGCGATGACCGCATCCTCCTGCTCGGCGAGCTGCGGAAAGTCCAGATGGCAGTGGCTGTCGACCAGCATCAGGCGGGTGCGTCCTCGACGTAGCGGGGAAAGACACCTTCGGGCTTGGGCAGGGGCGTGCCCGGCACCAAGGCTGCCTCGATGTGGGCGAGCTGGCGGGCACCGGTGCACACGGCGAGCTGGTCGAGCAGCTTGGCCGAAGCGTCGGGCATGAACGGCTGGGTCAACAGCGCCAGCCGGCGCACGATTTCGGCGAGCGTATAGAGCACCGTCGCCATGCGTGCCGAGTCGGTCTTGCGCAAGGTCCAAGGCGCTTGCGCATCGACGTAGCGGTTGGCCTCGCCGATCACCTCCCAGATGGCCTCGAGCGCCTTGTGGAACTGCTGCACGGCCAGATGCTCGCGCACGCGGTCGACCAGGGCGGTGGCGGCTTCGAGCAGGGCTTGGTCGGCGGCGTCGAGTTTGCCGGGTTCGGGCACCACGCCACCGCAGTTCTTGGCGATCATCGACAAGGAGCGCTGGGCGAGGTTGCCGTAGTCGTTGGCAAGGTCGGCGTTCATGCGCTGCACCATGGCGCGGTGGGAGAAGTCGCCGTCGGCGCCGAAGGGGACCTCGCGCATCAAGAAATAGCGCGTCGGATCGAGGCCATAGCGGGCGATCAGCTCGCGCGGATCGATCACGTTACCCAAGGACTTCGAGATCTTCTGACCCTCGTTGGTCCACCAGCCATGGGCATAGACGCGCTTGGGCGGCTCCAGCCCGGCCGCCATGAGGAAGGCCGGCCAATAGACGGCGTGAAAACGCAGGATGTCCTTGCCGACCATGTGCAGATCGGCCGGCCAGAAGCGCTGGTAGTCGGGCGATTCGGTGTCGGGGTAGCCGACCGCGGAGCAGTAGTTGGTCAGCGCATCGAGCCAGACGTAGACGACGTGGCCGGGATCGCCCGGTACCTTGATACCCCAGGCGAAGCTGGTCCTCGACACCGAGAGGTCCTGCAGGCCACCCTCGACGAAGCGCATCACCTCGTTGCGGCGGCTCTCCGGCAGGATGAAGTCGGGGTGGGTGCGGTAGTGCTCCAGCAGCCGGTCCTGCCAGGCGGAGAGGCGGAAGAAGTAGGACGGCTCCTCGACCCACTCGACCGGTGCGCCGGACGGGGCCTTGCCGTCGACCAGCTCGCTTTCGGCGTAAAAGGCCTCGTCGCGCACGGAGTACCAGCCGGCATAGCTGTCGAGGTAGATCTCGCCGCGCGCGACGAGTTCGCGCCACAGGGCTTGGACCGCCTCGACGTGGCGCGGTTCGGTGGTGCGGATGAAGTCGTCATTGGAGAAGTTCATCGCTTCAGCCAGACGCCGGAACCGGCCGGAGACCTCGTCGGTGAAGGCTTGCGGGTCCATGCCGGCGGTGGCGGCGGCCTTTTCCACCTTCTGGCCGTGCTCGTCGGTGCCGGTGAGAAAGCGCACCTCCTTGCCGTCGAGCCGCATGAAGCGCGCGAGCACGTCGCAGGCGAGGCTGGTGTAGGCGTGGCCGATGTGCGGGCTGTCGTTGACGTAGTAGATCGGCGTGGTGACGTAATAGCGATCGGCCATCGGTTCGTTCCAGGGGAGCAGGCGTCAGGCGGGACGTCGCCGTTCCGCGCCGAGCAGGTCAGCCGCGATGTCGAGCAGGATGAGACGGCGGTCGAGGCTCAGCCGCTCGGCCTCCTCGTCCAAACGCGCGAGGTTGTCCCACACCTGCCAGAGCCGATCAAGCCGAGCGCCGAGGGCGTGCAGGACGTCGCTTTCGCGGGGGGCCAGCGGGCTCGTCGCCTCGCCGAAGCGCTGGCCCACGGCGCGCCGCACCAACCGCCCGAGCAGTTCGACCGTGAGTTGGACCTCGGCGTTGCGCAAGAGGGTGTCAAGGCCGTCAGCCAAGGCCAGAACCCCGGCTTCGCCCGCGCCGGCCTCGGCCAGTCGCTCGACCAATTGGCCGTAGTGCGCGGCGGCGTCGGCACTGAGCAGCCAGCAGGCGAGGCCGGGGCTGCCTTGGGCCAACTCCGCCGCCACCTCGGCAGCATGGCGGTCCACCGCGTGACGGCTGACCAGCCAGTCCCGCAGGGCAGGCTTGGCGACGGGCTGCAGCCGCAGCTTGGCGAGGCGGGAGTGGATCGTGGCCGGAAAGCGGTTGGAGGCATCCGCGGTAAGCAGGATGAAGACGCCGGGCCGCGGTTCCTCCAGCGTTTTCAAAAGCGCATTGGCCGCGTTCGCGTTCAGCAGATGCGCCTGGTCCACCACCAGAACGCGCGCTTGGCCCACGGCCGTCCGATGCAGCCGGTCGATGGCGATGCGGATGCGTTCGACGTCGATCTCGACCCGCACGGACTTGCCGGCTTTCTTGGGGTCCTTCGGCTCGACCACGACGAGGTCCGGGTGGGATCCTGCGGCCACCTGGGTGACGACGGGGTGCTCGGGCGGCAGCGCCAGGCTCTCGCCGCCGCCGGCCAAGAGAAACCGGGCAAAGCGAAAGGCGAGCGTCGCCTTGCCGAGGCCATAGCGGCCGAGGAAGAGCCAGCCGTGCGGCAGCCGGCCGCTCTGATGGGCGCGGAGCAACACCGCCTCGGCCGCCGACTGCCCGAGCAGGTCGGGATTATGCTGCGGCAGCGGCGGCGCGACGGTCATCGGGCGAGATGTTGGCGGTAAGTGTCGAGGGCGGCTTTGGCCCGCGCCTTGACCGTGGCGAGGTCGGCCTGGGCGTCGATCACGGTGAAGCGTGCGGGCTCCGCGCGGGCGAGTTGCAGGAAGCCCGCGCGGACACGGGCGTGAAAGTCGGCTCCTTTGGCCTCGAAACGCCCGGGGTGGGCGCGGGCGAGGCCGATCTCGGCGGGCAGATCGAACAAGAGGGTGAGGCCCGGCCGGAAGGGCGCCAGCCAGCGCTCGTGCAGGTTGTCCAGATCGCCAAGACCGAGGCGGCCGACGAGGCCCTGGTAGACGCGGGTCGAATCCCAATAGCGGTCGGTGATGACCCAAGCACCGCGGGCAAGCGCGGGGCGGATAACGCGCTCCAAGTGGTCCTGGCGGGCGGCAAGGAAGAGGAATAGCTCGCTGGTCGCGGACCAGCGTTCGTGGCTGCCCTCGACCAACAGGCGCCGGATCGCCTCGGCGCCGTCGCTGCCACCGGGCTCGCGCGTTTGGACCACCGCTTCCCCCAGCGCCTCCAGATGTGCCGCGAGAGCGTCCAGCTGGGTGGATTTGCCCGCCCCCTCGCCGCCTTCGAGCGAAATCAGGCGCAGGAGGGCGGGCGCGGTCAGGACGACCTGCCGACGAGATGGCGCATCGCCGACCACATCCGGCCGAACACGTTGGCCTCGCCGATGTCCTCTCCCAGCATCAGCGGCACGCGTCGTTCGGAGAGGCCGTCGGCGTCGATGATCAACTCGCCGACCACCGTGCCGGCCCGAGCCGGCGCCACGATCGGCCCGTCATAGGCGACCCGTACCGCCAGGCTGTCGCGGTTTTCGGCAAGCATGGTGACGGCAACGGTTTCCCGCGCCACCAACGGCACGGTCCGGCGGTCGCCGAACCAAACCGTCGCCTGGTCGATCGCTTCGCCCGCCTCGAACAGCCGATAGTACTGGAAAAAGCGGAAGCCGAACTCCAACAACCGCTCCGCTTCGCGGCGCCGCTGCCCCACCGTCTCCAAACCCGCCACCACCAGGACGAGGCGGCGGCCGTCGCGTTCCGCCGATGCCACGAGGCCGTAGCCGGCTTCCCGCGTGTGTCCCGTCTTCAGGCCGTCGACGCCCTCGATGCCGGATTGGAGCAGCGGATTGCGTGAACTCTGTTCGATACCGGCGAAGGTGAAGGAGCGCTCGCCGTAGAAGTGGTAGAACTGCGGAAACCGGCGGATCAGTTCGTTGGCCAGGATGCCGAGGTCGCGCACGCTCATCCGATGTTCCGGATGCGGCAGACCGCTCGCATTCATGAAGTTGCTGTTGGTCAGGCCGATTTCGCGGCCGCGACGGGTCATCGCGGCGGCGAAGGCTGCCTCGGTCCCGCCCAGCGCTTCGGCGACGACCACGCAGGCATCGTTGCCGGACTGGATGATGATGCCCCGCAGGAGGTCCTCGACCCGGACCCGGTCACCGACCTCCACGAACATCTTGGAGCCGCCCGTGCGCCAAGCCTTTTCGCTGACCGGGAAGGTATCGTCGAGCGAAAGACGCCCCGCGGCCAGATCCTCGAAGACGGTGAACGCCGTCATCAGCTTGCTCATCGAGGCGGGCGGACGCGGCGTGTCGGCGTCCTTTTCGAACAGGACCTGCCCGCTCGGGAAATCGAGCAGAATGGCCGCCGGTGCGATGGTCTCGAACGGGACGTCGGCTCGTGCTGGGGTGAGCAGGACGAGGCTCAAAACAGCCGCAGCGATCAGGCGCATCGGGCAGGCCTCCTGGTGCGCAAAAGGGTGCAAAGCGTTTCAAGCGCGGGCCAAGCCGCAGGCGCTCGCATCCGCCGGGGTCAAAAAGGCGTCGCGGTAATCCGCAGCCACGACCCGGCGCAGCGCAGCTTGGGCGACAGCGTCGCCGAGGAAGGGCCCAACCCGCACGTTCGTCAAGTTACCGCTTCGCTGCGTGCGGACCGTCGCATCGCGCCCCAGTTGGCGTTGCAACTGGGCACGAGCGGCCTGTGCATTGCGCGGGTTGCTGAAGGCCGCCACCTGAATGTCCATCGCCCCGCACGGGTTTGCGGTCAGGCTGGCTTGGCGGCCCGGCGTCGCAGCGCCGACCGTTGGGGAGGGTGGGCGGCCGTTGGATGCCGCCAAGCGCAGAAATTCGACCTCGACCTTGGCCAGCCCTTGGTACTTGAAGCCGAGTTCGCGGGCGGCCGCCTCCGACAGATCGATGATGCGGTTGCCGACGAAGGGGCCCCGGTCGTTGACGCGCAGTACCAACTCGCGGCCGTTTTCCAGATTACGGACGCGGACGTAGCTTGGCAGCGGCAGGGTCGGATGGGCGGCGGACAGGAGGTTCTTGTCGAACCGTTCGCCATTTGCGGTCTGCCGGCCGTGAAACGGGTCGCCGTACCACGAGGCCACGCCAACCGAACGATAGTTCGGATCGAACGCCGGGAAGAACCACTGACCGTTGATCTGGTAGGGGCGGCCCAGCTTGTAGTGGCCGCCTTCGCCGCTGGGCGTGCCCGGCCCGCGGGTGCCGCAGGAGGCAAGCACCAGGGCCAAGACGAGGGCGAGCCAGAGGTGGGCCGATCGGAGCGAAAGTGCCATCGCAGGAGCGCCGCGCATGTGTCTGAAAATTCAGCCACCTATCGTATCGCTCAACAGCCCAACGCTCAAGGCGAAGAAGGTCGACCGGTTCCACTGCATCAGCACGTCGAAATTGCCGTAGACCAGATAGGCCGGACCCGCGCCGTCGTCCGTCAGGATCAGCCCGGCATCGATCGGGGCGATCGGCAGTGCTCCGCCGTCGGCGCGCCGCACGCCGGCCGCTTCCCAAAAGGCCAGCGGACGCTTGTCGTCGCGTCCGGTCGGCAAGCCGGCGAAGCCGCCGGGCCGGCTCACCTCGCGGCCCCAGCGATAGGTGCCGTCCCAGCCAATCGCCCGCAGATAGTTGGCCATGGAGGCGAAGACGTCGGCCTGACTGGCCCAAATATCGGCCCAGCCGGTGCCGTCGCGGTCGACCGCATGCTCCAGATAGGTGGTCGGCATGAACTGCGCTTGGCCCATCGCACCGGCCCAGGAGCCGTAAAGGTCCTGTGGGTCCAAGGGCGTGCGTTCGACCAGCATCAAGGCGCCGAGCAGTTCGCGGCTGAAGAGCTCCCGCCGTCGGCCCTCATAGGCCAGGGTGGCGAGCGAGCGGATAACCGCGTGGTTCCCCGTCACCTGCCCGAAGCTCGACTCGATCCCCCAAAGGGCGACGATCACGCGCGGCGACACCCCGAAGCTGCGGCCGATGTCCGCCAACAGGGTCGCATGTTCGGCATAGCGGCGCCGCGCCCCGTCGATCCGGGCTTGGCTCACCACCCGGTTGCGATAGGTCTGAAAGGTGATCCGTCCCTCGGGCTGCCGGCGATCGAGGGCGATCACATCGTCGGCGACACGCAACCCCCGAAAGGCGTCGTCGATGGTCGGCCTGCCGATGCCGGCCGCCAGTGCCGCCCCCCGCATGTCGCCCAAAAATGCCTCGAAGCCGTCCGCGCGGCCCATCCGCGGCAGGCCCGTCGTGAACCCCGCCGCGGTCAGGCCCAGCAGGGCGTGGCGGCGCGAGGTCAGCGGGCGCGTCATTGCGAAACCCAAACGATCCGGGCAAGCCAGGACACGTCCGCCGGGGCGAAGGCGCTGACCTCTTCAGGGTCCTTCAAGCCCATCAGCGTGAGCCGTTCGGCGGTGCGGCGTTGCAGCACACCGAGACGAAGCTCGCCGCCCTTCGGCATCAGGGCGACCCGATCGTGGCGGCGCACGCCCACCCCGGGGGAAATCAAGACCGTGTCGCCATTGCGGTAGACCGGCGCGTAGTCGTCGCGGTCGATCTCCAACGCGTAGAGGTGGCGGGCGTCGAGGTGGCTCAACTCGATCCGCTCGAAGCTCGCTTGCGGAAAGCCGGCACCGTCGAACTGGCTGACGGCTGCCGCCGAGAGCCGGACGCACGGGATCGTGGCGCGGGCGGCCACGCTCGTGCCCGGTTGCACCAGGCTGACGAACTCGCCGAGCGTGGTTTGCGTGGCGTCGAGAATCTTGGCGAGGCTCTCGGTGCTCGGCCACCGCGGGCGGCCGTCGCGAGTGTTGCGCTTGCTCTTGTTGAAGGTGGTGGGATCGAGCCCGGCGCGGCGCGCGAGCCCGGACGGCGACAACCCATTGACCTCGGCGAGGCGATCGACGCCCCGCCACACATCCGCATGGCTCAACATGGCCTACGACCTCATCTTTCCCCGAACGATAGGAAACGCCTCCGCAGGAGTCAAAGGCCATCCGCAGCCATGGCCACGTAGAAAAAAAGAGGTTATTAATCCTATATCATGCAGGGAAGCAACGTGCAGCCGGATGCCATCGTCGTGTTCACCGATCAGCGCCAAGTGCCTTGGCTGCGCGGGTTGCAGCCGGGCTTTCGGCACTGCTTCGTCGCCGTCGCGGACGATGCGGGCGAATGGGTCGCGTGCGACTGGCTCATGGGACGGCTCGTCTTCCAGGTCTACGGCCCGCAGGACCCCGAGACGCTGATCGCCGGCTTCGTCGGCCGCGGCCACCGCGTGAGTGCGCTGCGCCGTTGTCGGCGCCGCCGCCGGCGCGGTTGGTTGCGGCCGATGAGCTGCGTCGAAGTCGTCAAACAGGCGATCGGCTGGGGTGGTGTCCTGCCGCTGACACCGTTCGGCCTGTGGCGGAGCTTGCGGGCCGCGGGGCATCGCTGCATCGAGCCATAGGTAGTTTGTCCTAGAACGCTTGACGCCATCGCGTCCTTCGCGTAGATGCTCATAAAGGTTTAAATTCCTATGACTTGTGAGGCCTCGATGCCCGGCACCGCGCTTCCCGAATTGCTCGCTCGCTTCCGCACGGCGGCCGAGCGGCGCGCTGCGTGGGACGGCCTTTGGCGCGACTGCTACGCCTACGCGCTGCCGCAGCGCGACGGGGCGCGGACGACACCGGGTGCTCAGCCCGTCGACAGCATGTACGACGGCACCGCACCTGACGCCGTGGAACAGCTCGCCGCCAGCCTCCTCGCCGAACTGATGCCGCCTTGGTCCGATTGGTTGGCCCTGGAGCCGGCCGTCGGCGTCAGCGACGACGAGATCGCGGTGCTCGCACCCACCCTCGAGGAGGCGGGGCGGCGGGCACTGGTGCAATTCCACCGCTCGAACTTCGCCGTCGAATTGCATCAGTGTTTCTTGGACCTGGCTTGCGTCGGGACTGCCACCTTGGCCTTCGAGGAAGCTCCGACCGGCGACGCCAGTGCCTTTCGCTTCACCGCCGTGCCGGCCTCGGACGTGTTCGTCGATGCCGGGCCGGGCGGGCAGGTTCGGGGGCACTTTCGCGTCAATCGGCTGCGGGCGGCGGATCTCTTGACGCGCTATCCGGCCGGCCGCTTGCCCGAACCCATGCAGAAGGCGATTACCGACGAGCCGGCCCGGCCGGTACAGGTGGTCGAGGCGGTGCTGGCGGCCGCGTCCGGCTACGCCTACACGGCGTTTCTCCCCGATGGCCCCGGCGGCGGCGCGCACGTCGTCGACGAGGGGCACTTTCAGACCTCGCCCTTCTTGACCTTCCGCTGGAACAAGGGGGCCGGTGAAGTCTACGGCCGCTCGCCGGTGATGACCGCGCTGCCCGACATCAAGACGGCCAACAAGGTCGTGGAACTGGTGCTCAAAAATGCGTCGATGGCCGTCACCGGCATGTGGCAGGCCGACGACGATGGGGTCTTGAACCCGCACAACATCCGGCTCGTGCCGGGAGCGATCATTCCGAAGGCTCCGGGCTCCGGCGGCCTCACGCCGCTCTCGACCCCCGGCCGGTTCGACGTCTCCGAACTGGTCTTGAACGATCTTCGCGCCCGCATTCGCCATGCGCTGTTGGTCAACCGGCTGGGTCCCACCCAAGGCCCCCGCATGACGGCGACCGAGATCCTGGAGCGGACCGCCGAATCGGCCCGCCTTCTGGGCGCCATCTACGGGCGGCTGCAAGCCGAACTGATCGATCCGTTGTTGCGTCGCGCCCTCGCCATTCTGGTGCGCCGCGGCGAGGTCGAACCGTTCGTCTTGGATCGACGCGTGGTCGAGCCCCGCCACCAGGGTCCGCTCGCCCGGGCCCAGGCCCGCAGCGACGTGCAGCACGTCCTGCTCTGGTTGGAGCAAGCGCGCCAGCTGGGTCCCGCCGGGGCCGAGGTGGTCGATCAGGCGGCGGTGGCGCGTTGGCTGGCCCGCCGCTTGGGGGTGCCGGCCGAGCTGGTGCGCGACCCGGAGCCCGCAGCCGCCGGCCCCGAACTCTGGCTCGGTGACGTCGTCGAAGCGATCGGCGCTGCCGCGGGGGAGGCACCGTGATGGCCGATCTGCCCGAAGGCGACGCCTGCCTTGATCCCGCCAAGGCCACGGCGCCGGAGTTGATGGCCATCGTCAGGAGCGCCCTCGCCAATCCCGCTGGCAGCGCGCTCATGAGCCACCTGCAGCGCCGGTTCGCCGATCGGGTTTTGCCGCCCACGGCGAGTGACGCGGAACTTCGTCATCTGGAGGGGCAGCGCAGCGTCGTTGCCTATCTTCGCCACCTCGTCGCGATCTCACGTCGCGCACCTTCCGGAGAATTCGAGTGATGATCGATCCGATCCAGGCCCCCATGGACCCGATCGCCCAGGACGACGGCGCGGTGGCGCTCGATCTCGGCCGAGGCGATGCGGTCGAAGCTCCCGCCGAGCCGGCGCTTTCCGAAGGTTCCGAGCGGCCCGAGGGCATTCCCGAGAAGTTCTGGGACGCCAAAGCCGGCACGGTGCGCACCGAGGCGCTGCTCAAATCCTATGTCGAACTCGAGCGCCGCATGAGCCGTATGCTGCCGCATCCCGAAGACTCGGAGGGCGACGAAGCAGGGCGGCTGCGCGAAGCCTTGGGCATTCCCTCGAGCCCGGACGACTATGCCATCGAGGTCGGCTCCGAAGTGGTCGAGGTCGACCCCGAGCTCAACCGTCGCCTGCACGAAGCCGGCTTCAACAACCAGCAGGCGCAGTTGGTCTATGCGCTCGCCGAGGAATACCTGTTGCCGGCCATCAGCGAAGCCTATGGCGAGGTGTTCGTCCAGCAGGAGCTGGGCCGCCTGCAGCAGACCTTCGGTGGCGCCGAGCAGTGGCAGGCCACGGCCGAGCAACTGCGCACCTGGGGCAAGGCCAATCTGGCGCCCGACGTCTACGAGACGCTGGCCTCCAGCTACGACGGCGTCATGGCGCTGAGTGCCATGATGCAGGCGCGCGAGCCGAAGGTGATGCACGGCGACGGCACCGCCACTGCCGCCGACGAGCCGACGCTCCGCCGCATGATGCAGGACCCGAGATATTGGCGCGACCGCGACCCCGGCTTCGTCGCCGAGGTCACCCGCGGCTTCGAGCGCCTGTACCGCGAGTGAATTTCGGTGTCGCGACAACCGGCGCCCGCGCCGGCCGCGGCCCTTTCGTCCCACCCCCGGCCCCGCCTCGGGACAACCGGTGATGGACGTTCGATCCCCACCCTTTCGATCGGATGCAAGCCATGTCCACGACCATCGACCGGGCCTTCGTGAAGCAGTTCGAAGGCGAAGTTCACCAGGCCTTCCAACGCCAGGGCAGCAAGCTGCGCAACACCGTCCGCGTGCGCAACGGCGTCCAGGGCAGCTCCTGCGTGTTCCAGCGGATCGGCAAAGGCATCGCCGCCACCAAGCAGCGCCACGACTTCGTGCCGCAGATGAATGCCGAGCACGTCGCCATCGAGGTGACGCTCACCGACTACTACGCCGGTGACTACGTCGACAAACTCGACGAACTGAAGGTCAACATCGACGAGCGCCAAGCGTTGGCGCGTGCCGGTGCCTATGCGCTCGGCCGGCAAACCGATCAGTTGATCATCCAGGCGCTGGGCGCGACGAGCAACGTCGTCGGCGATGCCACCAAGGCCTTGACCAAGGCCAAGGTGCTGCAGGCTCTCGAGGCCCTCGGCGCGGAAGACGTGCCGGACGACGGCGAGCGCTATGCCGTCGTCGGCTGGAAGCAATGGGCGAACCTGCTGGACCTGCCGGAATTCGCCTCCGCCGAATATGTCGGCTCCGACAACCTGCCTTGGCAGGGCACGCAGGCGAAATCGTGGCTGGGGACGATGTGGATCGCCCACTCGGGCTTGCCCTTCGATGGCACGGCGAACCGGCGCACCTGCTTTTGGTACCACAAGAGCGCCGTCGGCCACGCCATCGGTCAGGACGTCACCAGCGACGTCAGCTGGGTCGGCGAGCGTGCCGCCCACTTCGTCGCCAATTGGATGTCGCAGGGTGCCGGGCTCATCGACCCTGCCGGCTGCGTCAAGTTCGTCTGCAGCGAAGCCTGACCGCCATGGCATACGACCCCGTTGGGCTGAGTGCGCTGTCCTATGCCAATGGCTTCACGCTTTGGCACTACCGCAGCGCCGATCGCGCCGAGGAGGTCGATGGCCTTGGCTACTTCGACCCGGCGGCTCGGCTCCTGCGCATCGGCGACTTCATCTTCTTGAACGTCGCCACCCAGGACGAGCCCGAGCACCTGATCCGCGTCGTCGCCACCAACGATGGCTCGCGGGTCGCCGTCCAGTCGCCCGGCCCCCATGGCCGCGGCTGGCGCGAGTGAGAACGGGTAAGGGGCGGCATCCGCCGCCCCGATCCCCAGGCCTTGGAGGTCGCCCCGTCCATGTCACGTGCCCTGACCGATCTGCAGCTCTGCAACGCCGCACTCGTGAAGCTCGGGTCGACCCCCATCAGCGGGTTCGACGACGCCGACGCCGCGGCCGGCATCGCGTCCACCCTCTACCCGTTGGTCGCGGACGCCGTGCTCACGGCGCATCCCTGGTCGTTCACCTTGAAGCGCGCCAACCTCACCGCCTTGCCGGACGCGCCGTCCGCCGACTTCCGGCGCCGCTTCGCGCTCCCGGCCGACTTTCTCCGCGCCCTCTACATCGACAACCGCGGCGCCAGTCCGCGCTACGCCATCCTCGGCGACGCGTTGCACAGCGATGCCGACCGGGTGGTGCTGACCTATCAGTGCCGCACGCCGGAAAGCGCCTTTCCGCCGTTCTTCAAGACGGCCCTGACGGCGCGCCTCGCCGCCGAGTTCTGCATCCCGCTGACCGAGAACAGCAGCCGCGCCGAATCGCTCGACCGCCTCGCCGAACGCGAATTGGAGCGGGCCTGGATCATCGACCGCTCCCAAGGCACCCCGCCGCTGATCGCGGACGACACCCTGACCAGGGTCCGCTTCTGATGAGCACGCTCTACCCGGTCCAGACCAGCTTCTCCGCGGGCGAGATCGACCCGGCACTGGTCGGCCGGACCGATCTCAAGGCCTATCTCGACGGGGCCAGCCGGCTCGCCAACGTTTTCGTGACGGTCGGTGGCGGGGTGCGCCGCCGGGCCGGCATGCGGCACGTGGCCGAACTCGCCGCTGGCGGCCGGTTGGCGCTGGCCGGCCTGGACGGCGGCAAGCGGCGCCTGTTCGTCATGCTGCCGGGCAAGTTGTCGATCTTCGACGACGAAGTGCTGGTGGCCGACCTTCTGGCCCCTTGGAGCGAGACGCATTTGCC
Organism: Geminicoccaceae bacterium; assembly: GCA_007694015.1. GTDB lineage: Bacteria > Pseudomonadota > Alphaproteobacteria > Geminicoccales > Geminicoccaceae > RECO01. Next base: position 5,892 of record RECO01000143.1, on the reverse strand, counting down.
CAGCCTCTCCTGGGCGGTGCATCGCGGGCACCTCCTGGTCTGCCACCCCTCTCTACCGCCGCACCGGGCGAGTTTGGAGCTGTTGGACATCTGGCGCCTCCTGCCCTGGTCCTACCCGATCAAGGATCTGGCGACACCGGGCCACAGCGTGATCCGTCAGCCCTACGCCAAGTTCGCGCCCGACGACGCCACCTTGGAAGCCGCGCCGGCGCAGGATGGCAACTGGGCCTTCACCAGCAACCGGCAGGTCTTTCAGCCAGGCCACGTCGGCACCCGCCTTCGGTTTCGCAACGTCGAGGTGGCCATCACCTCGATCGGCGCCAATGGCACGCGTGCGTTCGGCGTCCCGCAAGGTACGATCGAAAACGCCTCGCGGACCACGCTGTGGGAAGAACAGGCCTTCGGCCCGGTGAACGGCTATCCGGCCGCTGCGGTCGTCTACCGGGATCGGCTGGTGGTCGGCGGCGTGCCGCGGATGCCCAATCGGCTGTGGCTCTCCCGCATCGGCCAGCCGTTCGACTTCGACACCGGCGAGGGGCTCGACGACGAGGCCATGAGCTTTCAGCTCGGCGACGACCGCGCCCATGCCATCCGTGGCTTCGGTGCCGGCCGTTCGCTGGAAGTCTTCACCGCCGCCGGCGAATGGACCGTCGACGGCAACCCCTTGTCGCCGGCCTCGGTGCAGGTCGTCCGCCAGACCGGGATCGGCAGCCTCGCCGACCGCTACGTGCCCCCGGCCGAGGTCGACGGTGCATCGGTGTTCATTGCCCGCAGTGGCGATGCGGTGGTCGAATACGTGTTCACCGACGTCAACGTCGCCTACCAGGCGCAGGATCTCGCCGTTCGCGCGCGGCATCTGGTGCAGCGTCCGGTCGACCTTGCCTTCGATGCGAAACGTCGCCTGCTCCTGCTGGTCGGCAGCGACGGCCAACTCGTCACGGCCACCATCGACCGCCATGCCGGCATCGTTGCCTGGTCGAAGCAGCAGACGGCCGGCGAGGTGCTCGCCGTCGCCGCCGCCGAGGGGACGGTGTTCCTTTTGGTGCGTCGCGCCGGTAAGGTCCGCATCGAGTGCCTCGAGGACCCGATGCCGCTCGATGCGGCCGTGCGCAAAAGCTCGGCCACACCGCGATCGACCTGGACCGGGCTCGACCATCTGACCGGGCACCACGTGGGCGTGATCGCCGATGGCAGCGACCTCGGCACCTTCACGATCGGCGCCGGCGCGCTGACCTTGCCGATGCCGGCGAAGGAGATCGTGGTAGGCCTCGGCTTCGAGCACCGGGTGGAGCCGCTCCCGCTCCTGATCGATGGCCGGCGCAAGGCCAGCCGTTATCGCCCGCTCCAGGTGACGTTCGAACTGCACGAGACCGCCGGTCTCACGGTCGATGTTGGCGAGGGACTGCACCCGATCACACTGCCGCCAGGGCCGAGTGGGCGCTTCTCCGGGCCGCGCACGGTTCGCGCGCGTGGCTGGCGCAATCTGGGCGATGGGCCGCTCTGGCGGATCCACGAAACGCGCCCGCTCGCTTTCGAACTTCTCTCCGTAATCTCCGACGTGAAGGTGACACGCTGATGGGCGCCGCAAGCACACTCGCCAATATCGGTCTCAACGCCGCGATGAGCCGGAGCAGGGCCAAGAGCCAGTCCGCGGCGATCGCCACCGACCGTGATCTGCGCGTCGCCGAGGTGCAGGCGAGCGACGCGGCCGATCGCAAGCTCCGCGAGCAGCGCTTGAAGGAATTGCTCGCCCGCCAGCGGGCCTTGGCCGCGAGCGCCGGTGCAGCCGGCGCCGGCGGCTCGCCGGCAGCCGTCCGCCGCGGTCTCCAGGGCAAGGCGTCGTTCGACGACGCCATCGCCGCGCAGCAGCGCGAAATGGCCATCCACGGCATCCGCACTCGCGCCGCCTCGCAGAAGCGCCGCAACCTCCTGGAGAGCGACAACCGGCTGATCCAGCAGGGTGTGAGCGGCATGCTGGGAGCAGGCCGCTCCTTGCTCGACCTCTGAGTGGCAGTGCCGATCGATGGACCCGCCTTCCCCTCGCAGCCGCGGCTTGATGAGCTTTCGCCAGTTCGTCTGGCTGTGGAACAAGACCCAAGGTTTCACCACGCCGTCGCTGCATCTCGACATCGCCACCTGGATGGAGGAGGCCTGGTACCGCGGTGACGAGCGGCTGTTGTTGATGGTCTTTCGCGACGCCGGCAAATCGACGCTGGTGGGGCTCTTTTGCAGTTGGCTCTTGTCGATCGACTGCAACTTGCGGGTGCTCGTCGTGGCAGCGGAGCACGGCCTCGCCACGAAGATGGTGCGCAACGTCCGCGGCGTGCTCGAAAAGCACCCGGTCGCCCGCTCGCTGGTGCGCCCACTGGCCGGAGCTTGGGCGGCCGATCAGCTGACCATCGCCCGGACCCGCGAATTGCGCGACCCGTCCATGCTGGCGCGCGGTATCGCGGCGAACCTGACGGGCACGCGCGCCGACATCGTCATCTGCGACGACGTCGAGGTGCCGAACACGGTCGACACGCCCACCAAGCGCGCCGAACTCCGCCGCCGGATGGCGGAACTCTCCTTCATCCTGGTGCCGGGCGGCGTGCAGCTCTGCATCGGCACACCGCACAGCCACGAGAGCATCTACGCCGACGCCGACCAGATCCCTGTCGACCAGACGCCCTTTTTGCACGGCTACAACCGGTTGGTGCTGCCGATCGTCGATCCGACCGGCTGCTCCCGCTGGCCCGAGCGGTTCCCCCTGACCAAGATCCAAGCCCTCGAGCGCGAGGTGGGGCCGGCCCGCTTCAAGTCGCAGATGCTCCTGCAGCCGGTCGACCTGCGCGACGTGCGGCTGGACCCGACCAGGCTCGTCTTCTTCAACGATGCGGTCGAGATTGCCGAGGTCAATCGCCGCCGCGAGTTCCGCTTGCAGGGCCGCCGCCTCACCGCCGTGCAATGCTGGTGGGACCCGGCCTACGGCTCACCCAAGGGCGGCGACGGCAGCGTGGTCGCCGTCACCTATGTCGACGAGCAGGGGGCCTATTGGCTGATCGACCTCGCCTATCTCCGCCACGATCCGGCCCTCGTCGAGCAGGTCGACGAAGCCACCCAGCTCTGCCGCCAAGTCGTAGCCATCGCCCGCCGCCATGGCTCGCCAGGCCTGACGCTCGAGACCAACGGGATCGGCAAGTTCCTGCCCAACCTCCTCCGCAAAGCCGTCCGCGCCAGCGGGGCGCCGCTCAGCGTGCGCGAACACGCCTCGACCCGAAGCAAGGACCAGCGCATCGTCGAGGCCTTCGATCCGGTCCTGGCCGCCCGCTCGCTCTACGTCCACGAGCGGGTGATGGAGACGCCGTTCGCCGAGGAAATGCGCAACTTCGTGCCGGGTGCGCACAACCGCGACGACGGCCTCGACGCCGTTGCGGCCTGCATCCTGGAACGTAATTTCGGTATCGGCGAACTTGCCCAGATGCATGGCGGCAGCTTCCAGGCCCGCGCCGACTTCCGTCCCTGACCCCGTCGACTTGCGCACGGCTGCATGCCCCCGTACATCGACGGGCACCCGGTGGGGTGGCCGAGTGGTTTAAGGCAGTAGTCTTGAAAACTACCGTGGGCGTGAGCTCACCGCGGGTTCGAATCCCGCCCCCACCGCCAAGCAAGCCGAGCAAGTGCGCCCGAAAGAAGTCATGGGAGTGCGGCTTGTCCCCTTCGATCGGCCGGCCCCTGATGTGGTGATGGAGTTCGATCGGCGGGGCGAGAGGTCCGGGCCGGCGTGCAACCTCGACCGAGGTCGGGCGCGTCAGCCGGCGGAGGTCGTGCTGTGCTGCCTGGCGGGAAGGACGCAGGCCAACCCAACCCGGACCAGAGCGTTTGCCGAGTGCTTGACCATCCCGCACCGCACCCCCGCCCGGCCGCCCAAGTTGTACGATTCCATGCGTGGCCGGGCAGGGGTGCGGGACGGGCACCGATCAACCTGAACGGAAAACGCCCTGGCCCTCGGCGTGGTCGTCGAAAGCATGAAGTCGGCGATTTCCCGAGAGCGCCGTGCCGGGGTGCTTGGAGGTGCCTGCAGCCCTTCCCTTGGGCGTCGTCGTCGGGTGGTGCACCCAGGGAGTGTCTCGATGTCGCAGTTCGAGTTGATCGGGCTTGCAGGCTTTGCCGTTGCGGCCACCGTCATGCTGCTGGTTACCCAGACCAAGGAGCGGGTGTCCTGGCCGGGTTGGCTCGTCCCGGCCGTGGTCGTGTTGCCCTTTGCGGGCTTGACCGGGTTCGCCGTCGTCGAGGAGGGCTTGTTCGGCTTCTGGTCCATGATCGCGACGTCCTTTTGGGGGCTGCAGCTCTGGTTCGACCGCCTGGTCAGCGTGACGGTCGCCTTCTTTCTCCTGCAGAACCGCGCCCGGGCCGTCGGCATGAAGTCGGAGGCTTGGGTGCTCGCCGTGATCTTCACCGGCAGCATCGGCCTGTTGTTGATGGTGGCGCGGACGGTCGACCTGGAGCGGCGAATGGCGCGTCCGCAACGCTGACGCGCGGCGGCGAGCGCTCCAGGTCCATGGTCTCGGCTGATGGGGTCGGCTACATCTCCACGATCGAACCCCAAGCCAGGACACTGCCATGGTGCGACGCGGTCGCGAGCTCATTCAATTGCCCGGACCCACCAACATCCCCGAGCGCGTGCTGCGGGCGATGCATCGGCCCATCGTCGACTTCGGCTCGCCCGAGTTCACGTCCATGGCACGCGGCTGTGTTGAAGACCTGAAGCAGGTCTTTCAGACCAAGGGCGAGGTGTTCGCCTATTCGGCCAATGGCCACGGCGCTTGGGAGCTGGCCTTCGACAACCTCATCGCTCCGGGCGAGCACGTGTTGATGCCGGAAACGGGCCGCTTTTCCCAAAGCTGGGCCGACATGGCGCAAGGGCTCGGCTGCCGGGTGACGACCACGGCTCCCTACCACGAGCGGCCGGTCGACCCCGACGCCATCGAGCACCTGCTGCGCGCCGACAAGGGCCACGACCTCAAGGCCGTGATGATGGTGCACGTCGAGACCTCGACCGGCATCACCCACGACGTCGGCGCCGTGCGCCAGGCGATCGACCGCGCCGGCCATCCGGCCCTGCTCCTGGTCGATGCCATCGCGTCCTTGGGTGCGGTGGACCTGCCGATGGACCGGCTCGGGATCGACCTCGTCGTCACCGCCTCGCAAAAGGGGCTGATGCTGCCACCGGGCATGGCCTTTGCCGCCGTCGGCGAGCGGGCCATGCGCGCCTCGGCCAATGGCGGGGCGGCCCGGCGCTACTGGGACTGGCGGCTGCGCCAGGGCGACGAGACCTATTTCTGGTTCTACGGCACGCCGCCCGTGCAGATGCTGTTCGGCCTGCGCGAAGCCCTCGACATGATCCTGGAGGAAGGCCTCGACAACGTCTTCGCCCGTCACCACCGGTTGGCGGAGGCAACGCGCCGCGCCGTGGCCTGTTGGGGGCGCGAAGGCACCATCGACTTCCAATGCAAGGTGCCCGAGGCCCGCTCCGATGCGGTCACGGCGATCCACTTCCCCTCGGGCGCCGACCCCGACGCCCTGCGCAAACGCTGCCGCGAACAGCTTTCGGTCGCGTTCGGCGCCGGCATCGGCCCGTTCGCCGGCCGCCTGCTGCGCATCGGCCATCTGGGCGACCTCAACGAGCCGATGCTCCTGGGTGCCCTCGGCGCCCTCGAAGTCGCCATGCGCCTCGAAGGCGTACCCCACAACCCAGGCGGCGTCGCCGCCGCCGCGGCTTACCTGGCGGAGGCGCTCGTGGCCTGAAGCCCCCCAAGAAAAGGGCAAGCCAAGGGGGCTTTTGGCCCCCTTGGAAACCCCCGGCGGAAACGGATCGCGGGACGTGCAGGCACGTCCAGCGATCCGTTTCCG
>RECO01000127.1 GCA_007694015.1 Geminicoccaceae bacterium | reverse complement strand
ACGCTCAGGCTGCCCAGACCGTCGAAGGCGCGGCCGGCGAAATCGAGCCCGCCCGTGAGGGCCAAGCTGGCATCGCTGCCCGCGACCTCCAAGACCGTCAGCCACAGCCCGGCCCGGTCGAGGCGACCGGCGAGGCGGGCGGTTACGGTCTCACCACCGGGGCCGAGGGCGAGCCGGCGCACGACGAGGTCGGCCTGAACGCTGGCGGCCTGGCCCCAGGCTTCGAGCGTGGCCAGCGTGTCCCGACGCTCGGCGCTGCCGTCAAAGCCCGTGGGCAGCGTCGCCCGATCGATCTCGCCTTCGAGCTGAAACTCCGGCACCGGACCCGCCCGGAGCCCGAGACGACCGCGAAAACCGACCTGATCGCTGGTCAGCCGGACGTCGTCGAGGGCGAGGCTATCCGGGTCGGCTGCGACCTCACCGGCGAGGGCGACGTTCCGCAAGGGCGGCACCGCCACCCCGCTGCGCTCGGCGATGAAGGCATCGAGGGCGTCGGCGACGAGGGTGAAGCTACCTTCGAAGCGGCCGGTGCGGGGATCGAGGCGGCCATCGACGCCGAGATCGGTCGCCCCGGCACCCCTCAGCCGCGCCTGCGCGCGCAAGACCTCGCCCGCGGCCGCGAGGTCCAACCGGGCGCCTTCGGCATCCAGCCGGAAGCGCTCGACATCGGCGAGCAGGTCGGGCGCCACCCGCCAGGTTTCCCAGAGCGCTTCGGTCGCGGCACCGGCCAAGGCGATCTGCCGGAGATCCAGGGCGGCATCGATCCGCCCCTCACGCCAAGCGAGGCGGCCGCTCACGGGACCTTGCGGCAGCGCCAGGTCGATGGCGTCGATCGCCCAGCCAGCTTCATCGACGGCGAGGTTGGCGGCGAGGTCGAGCCTGCCCTCCAACCGGTCCAGACCGGCATCGATGGCGGGCGACAGCCCGATCGGTCGACCCGACACCGCTTCCAGCCAGCCGCGCAAGGCGAGCACGTCGCCGGTTCGAAGCGTGACCCGGCCGCTGCTCGGCGCCCCGGGCCGCCAAGTCCCGACGAAGCCCAAGCTGTCGTCGCCCGCCTCCAGGTGCAGCCGATCGAGGCGCCACCCCCGCGCATCTTCGGCGACGCCCGCCTCGACCGTCACCGGCCGCTCGCCGAAATGGCCCGTGGCCGCCACGGTGCGGGCGGCGACCGCAAGCTGCTCCAGGGTGATCAACGGCGCCTGCGGGCGGCGGAGCACCAGCCGTTCCACCGTCAACTCGGCCTCGGCCAACACCTGCAGGTCGGGCAGGTCGAGGGCGCGCTGGTCGAAGTCCAGCTCGACGCCTCCGAGTTGCACGCGGCGGGCGAGCGGCCCCGCCTCGCCCAGGGCGGGGACCAGGGCTCGGACGAGATCGGCCGGGGCCGGCTCCATCGAGGCGGTCTGCACCGCGACCCGCCAGCCGTCGCCGTCGGCCTGGACCGCCCGCAAGGTCAACCGCGGCCGGGGGACGAGTTCGACCGTGATCGGCCCGGTCAGCGTCACGCCGGCCCCGGTCTCGGCCGCGAGCTGCGCCGCCAGCCGGGGCTTCAGATCGTCCAGCGGCACGAGCCGGGGCCCGGCCCAAAGCGTGGCCACGGCACCGCCGGCCAGGATCGCCAGGACCACGGCAAGGCGCACCATCGGCGGGCCTCAGGCGCGCCGATGCGCGCGGGCATAGGCCTCCTTCAGGCGCGTCGTCTCCACCTGGGTGTAGATCTGGGTGGTCGACAGGCTGGCGTGGCCCAACAGTTCCTGCACGCTCCTGAGGTCGGCACCGTCGTTGAGGAGGTGGGTGGCGAAGCTGTGGCGCAGCGCGTGCGGCGTCGCGGTTTCGGGCAGGCCCAAGGCCCGCCGCCAGCGGCGGACGGCCTGGCGGACGATGCCGGCATCCAGGCGCTTGCCCTTGGCGCCGTAGAAGAGGGGGGCATCGCTGGTTCCTGGGTAGGGACAAAGCCGGATGGCCTCCGCCACCAAGCGGGCGACCGCCGGCAGCACCGGGACGCGGCGCACCCGCCCGCCCTTGCCGCGGACTTCCAATTCGGTCAGGTGCGACGGCGCGGCCGGCACCGCGCCGCGGTTCAACCCCACGGTCTCGCCGACGCGCAAGCCCGCGCCCCACATCAAGCCGACGATGGCCTGGTCGCGGGCCTCGATCCAAGGCGCGCTCGCATCCGCCGAGATGGTCCGGAGCAGGTTTTCCGCATCGGCCTCGGGCAAGGGGCGCGGCAGCCCGCGCCGCACCTTCGGCGTGGCCAGCGCCTTCAAGGCTGCGTTCACGATGTCGTGGCGGCGCTCCAGATAGCGGTAGAAGCTGCGGATGGCGGCGAGGGCGCGCACGTTCGACCGTGCGCCGACGCCGCGTCGCTGGCGCTCGGCCAAAAAGGCGCGAAAGCTCTTGAGGTCGAGCCCGGCGAGTTCGCCAACCGCCAGTGGCGCTCCCTGATGGCGCGCCTGGAACGCCAAAAACGCCTGCAGATCCGCGTCGTAGGCGAGCAGGGTCGAGGCGGCGAGGCGGCGCTCGACCACGAGCCAGCGGCGCCACGCCTCGACCAGCTCCCGCACCCCCGCCATCGCCGTGTCTGCCGTCGCCGTGTCTGCCGTCGCAGCCAACGCCGTCATGAACCCCCTCGCTTCCCCGGTCATCAGGGCGAAACCGCCGGCGGACGTGGCGCGCTGGCTTGACGCCGCACCGCCGACGGGCCACGCCGCGTCCATGCTGTTCGACCTCGACCCACCACCGGGCCCGCCCGCCATACCGGTGCTCGTCACCGCACCCCTGGATGGACCCTTCCACTACCTGAGCGATGGTGCAAGCGCGCCCGAGCCCGGTGCGGTGGTCGAGGTGCCCTTTGGCCGACAAATGTTGCTGGGTGTTGTCGCGGGGCCACCGGAACCACCCCCCGACCACCGCAGGTTGAAGACGCTCGCCCGCCGCTGCGCCGCCCCACCGCTGCCCGCAGCACTCCTGCACCTGGTCGAGGCGGTCGCCGCGCTGACCCTGTCGCCGAAGGGCGCGGTCTTGAAACTGGTGCTGACGACGCCCGCCGCCCTCGACCCGCCGCCTCCCAAGCTGGGTTGGCAGAAGGCCGCGGGCACGGGCCGGCTGACGGCGGCGCGCACCCGCGTGCTGGCGGCGGCGGAAGGGGTGCGCAGTGCGGCGGACCTCGCCCGTGCGGCCGGCGTGTCGGCCGCCGTGGTCAAGGGCCTGGCCGATGCCGGCTGGCTGGTGCCGGGCGAATTGCCCGAGCCGCCCTTGCCGCGGCCCGACCCGCACCGCCCAGGCCCGAGCCTGAGCGCCCCGCAGGAAGAAGCGGCCGGACAGCTGCGCGAAGCGGTGAAAAGGGGCGGCTTTCAGGGCTTTTTGCTGGAGGGCGTGACGGGCTCGGGCAAGACCGAGGTCTACATGGAGGCGGTGGCAGAAGCGCTCAGGGGCGGCCGGCAGGCGCTGGTGGTGCTGCCGGAGATCGCCCTCACCGCGCAGTGGCTCGCCCGCTTCGAGCAGCGCTTCGCCAGCCCGCCCCTGGTCTGGCATTCGGGCCTTGGCCAAACAACGCGGCGGCGGCACTGGCGGGCGTGCCTCGAGGGCGAGGCGACCGTGGTGGTCGGTGCGCGCTCGGCCTTGTTCCTGCCGCTCGACCGGCTGGGCGTGATCGTCGTCGACGAGGAACACGACCCGAGCTTCAAACAGGACGACGGCGTGCCCTATCACGGCCGCGACGTGGCGGAGTTGCGCGCTCAGGAGGCCGGCTGTCCCCTGGTGCTCGCCTCGGCCACGCCGTCGCTCGAAACCCTGGCCCGCACCGGCACCTTGCCGCCGGCACCGGGCAAGACACCGCTCGTCCATTTTCGCCTCCCCGAGCGCTTTGCCGGGGCCGCGCTGCCGGCCGTGCGCCTGGTCGATCTGAAGCGCGAGCGCCCGCCGCGCGGCCGCTTCTTGAGCCCGCCCCTGGCCGACGCCCTGGCCCTGACCCTGGAGCGCGGCGAGCAGGCGCTGCTCTTTCTCAATCGCCGCGGCTATGCGCCCCTGGTCATCTGCCGCGCCTGCGGCCACCGCGAGACCTGCCCCAATTGCAGCGCTTGGCTCGTCTGGCACCGGCTGCGCCACCGCCTCGTCTGCCACCATTGCGGCTATGGCAAGCCCGAGCCCGAGCACTGCACCGAATGCGGTGCGGTCGAGAGCTTCGCCGCCGCTGGCCCCGGCGTCGAGCGCATCGCCGAAGAAGTGGCAGCGCTGTTGCCCACCGCCCGCATCGCCCTGATGACGGCCGACCGGCCGGGCTCGACCCAGGGCCTGCGCGAGCTCGTCGCGGCAGTCGAAGCGGGCGAGATCGACGTGCTGGTCGGCACCCAGGTGCTGGCCAAGGGCCACCACTTCCCCAACCTCACCCTGGTCGGGGTGGTCGATGCCGATCTCGGCCTCAAGGGCGGCGACTTGCGCGCCGGCGAGCGCACCTTTCAGCTCCTGCACCAGGTCGCCGGCCGCGCCGGCCGCGAACGGCGGCGCGGCCAGGCGCTGGTGCAAACCCACCTGCCGCTGCACCCGGCACTCGTGGCGGTGGCGGAGGGCGACGCCCGAGCCTTCTGGCAGGCCGAAGCCGCCGAGCGCATGGCCGGCACGCTGCCGCCCTACGGCCAACTCGCCGCCTTGGTCGTCTCGGGTCCCGAGCCCGAGGCCACCGCCGCCTTCGCGCGCGAGGTCGCCCGCGCCTTTCCCGAGGGCGAGGGCCTGCGCCTGCTCGGCCCTGCCCCAGCACCTTTGGCGCTGCTCCGCGGCCGGCACCGCCAGCGGCTTCTGGTCGTTGCCAAGCCCGAGGTGGACCTTACCGCTCACCTCCGCCGCTGGCTGGCGCCGATCCACCCCAAGGGCAGCCTCCGCCTCCAGGTCGACGTCGATCCGCAGTCGTTCCTCTGAGTGTCTCCCAGTCAGGTAGCGCACGAGCCTGCCCTCACCCCCGCCCGGCCACCCATCACATCGTACGCTCGTGGGTGGCCGGGCGGGGGTGCGGGCAGGTCAAGCCTTTGGGGAAACGCTCAGAGCGTTTCCGGATCAGAGCAGGTAGGCATTGCCCTGCCGCGCGAAGCCGTCGTGCAGGTCCAACAGGCGGTCGACATAGGCGCGGACGGGGTCGTCGTCGGCCAGGATCTTGAAGGGGCTGATCGTGCGCGCCCATTGAAAGGCGCCGAGCACCATGTAGTCGGGATAGAGCGGGCGTTCGCCGCCGAGATAGGGCTGGCGCTTCAAGGTGACGCGCAGCGGCAACAGGCTGCCGCGCAGCGTCTCCACCCGCTCCTCGCGGCCCGCCTGGATGTCGGCCAAGGGGCGGCCGAAGCGCTGGGTGCGGCTGGTCTCGAAATAGTCCCGGTCCTCGGGCAGGACGTGGTCGTGGATGTCCTTGACGACCAGGCTCACGAGTTGCTGGTGCAGCGTGGCGAGCACCCAGGCATCGACGAACTCGACAAGCGCACGGCCGCCGGCGCCGCCGAACAGGCTCGGCCGATCGGGGAAGGTCGCCTCCAGATAGTCGGCGATCGCCGTGCTGTCGGCAACGAAGCGCCCCTCGTGCTCCAGGATCGGCACCGTCTTCGACACACCGCCGCCCACCGAGGCGATCCGCGTGAACGGCGTCGGCACGGTCTCGAAGGCAAGCCCCTTGTGCGCCAGCGCCATCTTCACCCGCCAGCAGGTGGGGCTGAACCGGCGGTCGTCGACGCCTTCGAGATCGTAGAGCTTCAGCATGGTGCCTCCTATTTTGCGCCGCATGATGGACCAGCGCGCCATTGCCGCCCGCATCCTGGACCTGGTGCGCGCCCGCGGCCAGGACCGAACGATCTGCCCCTCCGAGGTGGCGCGCGCCCTCGCCGACGACTGGCGCCCGTTGCTGGTGGCGGTGCGCGCGGTCGCGGTCGAACTGGCGCGCAGCGGCCAGGTGCGGGTAACGCAACGGGGCCGCCCGGTCGATCCCCAGACCGCCAAGGGACCGATCCGCCTGGGCTTGCCCAAAGCTTGAAGTGACGGCCGCCGTGGTGTCTCCTGGGCGCGATCAGGGAGGACCACGATGCCGCGCTTTGCCGCCAATCTTACCATGATGTTCACCGAGCACGACCCGCTCGACCGCTTCCAAGCCGCAGCCGATGCCGGCTTTGCCGCCGTCGAGATGCTGTTTCCCTACGCCCACGACATGGACGTGATCGCCAAGCGCAAGCAAGCGGCAGGGCTGGAGCAGGTGCTGTTCAACCTGCCGCCCGGCGATTGGGACGCGGGCGAGCGGGGTATGGCGTGCCTTTCGGGCCGCGAGGCCGAGTTCGAGGCGGGCGTCGCCAAGGCCCTCGCCTATGCCGAAGCCCTGGAGTGCCCGATGCTGCACATGATGGCCGGGCTCGCCCCCGCCGGCGCCGAGGCGGCCCAGCTCCAGGCCACCTACCGCCGCAACCTCGCCTTCGCCGCCGATGCGGTCGGCTCGGCCGGGCGGTCCTTGTGCATCGAGCCGATCAACGCCCGCGACATGCCGGGATTCTATCTGCGCACCACCGACCAGTCGATCGCCCACCTCGATGCGGTGGGCAAGGCGAATGCCTGGCTGCAATTCGACGTCTACCACTGCCAGATCAGCGAGGGCGACCTGACGCGGCGCATGGAACGGCTGATGGACCGGATCGGCCACGTACAAATCGCCGGCGTGCCCGATCGCCACGAGCCGGACGAAGGCGAAGTCGCCTACGGCCACGTCTTCGCGGCCTTCGACCGGCTGGGCTATCAGGGCTGGATCGGCTGCGAGTACCGGCCCAAAGGCAAAACGACGGACGGTCTCGGCTGGCTGCGGCCCTACTCGTGAGCGGGCGCCTCGCCGGCAAGGTCGCGTTGGTCACCGGGGCCGCGCGCGGCATCGGCGAGGCGATCGTGCGCGCCTTCAAAGCCGAAGGGGCTTCGGTGGTGGCCACCGACCTGCACCGCGACGGCGTGCAGCACCTGGCGCAGAGCTTGGCACCGCGGGTGCGGGCCGCCGGGCTCGACGTGCGCGAGCCGAGCGATTGGAGCGAGGCCATGGCCGAACTCCTCGCCACCGAGGGCCGGCTCGACGTGCTGGTCAACAATGCCGGCATCAGCGGCTTCGAGGACGGGATCGTCGCGCACGACCCCGAACACGCCAGCCTCGAGGATTGGCACGCCGTCCTGCGCACCAACCTCGACGGCGTGTTCCTCGGCTGCCGCGCCGCCATTCGCGCCATGCGCCCACAAGGGACCGGCTCGATCATCAACATCGCCTCGCGCTCGGGCAATGTCGGCATCGCCGGCGCTGCGGCCTACGCCGCCTCCAAGGCCGCCGTCCGCAACCACACCAAAACGGTAGCACTCTGGTGCGCCGAACAAGGCCTCGCCATCCGCTGCAACTCGATCCACCCCGCCGCCGTCCTGACACCGATGTGGGAGCCCCTCTTCGGCGACGGCCCCGACCGCGCCGAACGCATGGCCGCCTTCGCCGCCACCACCCCCCTCAAACGCTTCGGCCGCCCCGACGAAGTCGCCGCCCTCGCCATCCTCCTCGCCTCCGACGAAGCCACCTACATGACCGGCACCGAACTCCACCTCGACGGCGGCCTCCTGGCCGGCGCGGAAGCGGCACCACGGACGGAGTAGGCAAGGAAGCAGGGGGCTTTTGGCCCCCTGCAACCCCCGGCTGCCGGCTGACGCCGGCAGCACTTTGGTTGGAAAAGGCTAGGCGAACCTATTGTTTTTCATGGAAGAAAGATGGGTGGGGCGCGGTCGGAAATCGGACGGCCAAGCGCGCTGGAGGCCGCTGACCATGGTGGCAAACGAACCATCAAGGCCAATGAAAGGAGTCCACGTTAGCGGCGGCGAGCCCTGCGGGGTGCTGCTCCGCCGCACCACGCCGGCCCCGCCGCCGCGCGCGCTCCGCGCGCCTGGAGCT
>RECO01000284.1 GCA_007694015.1 Geminicoccaceae bacterium | reverse complement strand
GGCCCACCCGGACGGTCAAGAGGAGCAGATCGACGGCCTTCAGACGGCCCTCGGCCCTGGCTTGGACTGGCGCATCGTCATCATCCCGGTCGATCCGACGATCCCCGAAAGGTTGGAAAGCCCCGAGGCAAGCCGGGGCCGGGGGAAATGGAGCGGCGGTAGAATCTGCAATCCCGAAGATCAGCCGATCGGCAAATTCGACGGGTAGTTGGCGGGCCTCGTCAGGCAGAGAACCGCCGCCGCCTCGGGGATGGGCCGGCACCAGGGGCCATGCGGACGAGGTCCAGGCGGGCAGGAGGTTGGGGTCCCCGCGACATTCGATCGCGTCGGCAACGCAAATGCACGAGCGGGCTCAGCCCGTCATGGCCGCGACGAGGTCCTGGATGTCGAGGGTGGCGAAGGTGGTGAAGCTATCGGAGACGGCGTAGGGAAGGATGATCCGCTCGCCGTGGCGCATGGCGCCGCAGGTGTAGACGACATTCGGCACGTAGCCGCCCCGCGCCGCGGGCTCCGGGCGGACCAGCGGCTCCTGACAGCGGCCGAGCACCCGGCTCGGATCGTCCTTGTCGAGCAACACGGCACCGATGGCGTAGCGCCGGACCGCGCCGACGCCGTGGGTCAGGACCAGCCAGCCCTCGTCGAGCTCGATGGGCGCACCGCAATTGCCGATCTGGACGAACTCCCAGGGGAACTTCGGTGTCACGATCGCCGTCCCGCCCTCCCAGGCGCAGAGGTCGTCGGAAAGGATCAGGTAGAGGTTTTCGTTGTCCTGGCGGCCGATCATCGCGTAGCGGCCGTCGATCCGCCGCGGGAACAGGGCCATGCCTTTGTTGCGGGTGGCGGAACCGTGCAGCGGCGCCATCCGGAAGGTGCGGAAGTCGGCCGTCGTCAGCAGCTCGGAGCGGATCCCGCGCCCGCTGTAGGCGGTGTAGGTGGCATGGTAAGTCGTCCGGCCATCGTCGTCGAAGGCGACGAAGCGGGCGTCCTCGATGCCGTTCGACTGCGCGTCGGTCACTGGTGCCACGACCCGCTCGCTGATATCCTGATCGCCGTGGAAGGCGATGTCGACCGCGTCGCCATGCGGCCCCGAACGACGCTCAACGACGCGCGCGACGGCAGCAAGATGAGCCGCGGGGTCGACCGTCACCAAACCGTCCTCCGCCACGATGCACGTGCGGAACGTCAAGGACGAGACATGCCCCTCGCCGACCGCGCGGAGGCTCAGCACGCAGCGGCAGCCGCCTGCCGGCGCGCCCGTCTGGTCGGGGTGGGAGACGAGGCTCGGATTGAACAGGGCCGCCGCCTCGAACGCGTATTCATTGAGGAAATAGGCCCCGATCAGCTGCCGTTGCAGCCGGCCGAACACCGCATGCTCGGCCAGCGCCGGCTCCATCTCGTCGGCCCGCGCTTCGAAGGTTTGCAAGAGATTGCGATGGCGCCCTTCGAAGCTGGCGATGACCTCGGCGAGCTGGTCGTGCACGGTCTCGGCGGGCAGAGCCAGCACCCGGTCGACGATGTGGTTGGCCCTGGTCTTGTCGAGGGGGTTGAGGTCGCGCGGTTCGGTCGCCGGCCGGAATGGCCGCACGACCACGCGCGCCGGATCCGGCCGGAGTTGCAGGGCTTGCTGGGTCAACAACGGATTGTGCGACAAACTGGCCTCGGCGGATAGGGGGGGCGGGGTTCAGTTGGCGGCGAGGTGGAGTGCCGCTCGCGGTGGCCGGTCGGGGTGCACGTCACGCTCGTGCGCCAGTCGGCGCAACTCGGCGAGGCCGGTGAGAAAGGCCAGGACCGATTCGGCGCCCCGGTTCTCGTTGGCGCGGCCGGGATGCAGGCCGTCGCAGCAGCTTCCGGTCGCGACGTCGACCAGCGAAATGGCGAGGTCGTTGTGACCGAGAAACCAGGCGAAGGCGCGGTGCGCCTCGGCCAGCCAGGCCCCGTCGCCATCGGCATGAAAGGCGCAGACGCAGGCGGCGATGGCGGCTGCGGCTTCGACGGGTTGCTGGTCGAACGGCTCGGGCGGCGACTTGTCCTGATCGCCGAACCCCGCCGTTCCGACCGGGCGAAAGCAGCCCGTGGGCCCGGTCTGTACCGCCATCAGCCAGCGCAGGGAACGCAGGCCGGCGGCGACGTAGGCGGGCTCCGCCAGGGCGGAGCCGGTTACGAGCAGGGCCTGGGACAGGCGGGCATTGTCGTAGGCGAGCCCGGTCTCGAACCAGACCCAGGTCGGGGTTTCGACAGCGGCCAGGAGCGCCATCAGCCGTTCGGCGAGCCGTCGTCGAAGCTCGGCTGCGACCTCGTCCCGGGTAGCGACGGCGCAGTAGCCGTGAAGACCAAGGAGGGTGAAGGCCCAAGCCCGCGGCGAGGTGAAGCCCGCCGCTGCCGGCAGCGCCGCTTCGAACAACGCCGCTGCCCAGGCCCGTCGCACCGGGCAGAGATCGCCCCCGGCGCAGACCCCGAGCGCCCAGAGGGCGCGGCCGTGGCTGTCCTCGGAGCCGCTCGCCTCCAGCCAGCGCCGATCGAAGCTCATGAAATTGCGAAAGCGCCCGGTCTCCGGGTTCCATGCGTGCTGGACGAAGGCGGCGGAGGCGACCGTCAGCCGCGACGGCAACGGCGCATCGCCGGCCAACTCGAGCGCCGCATCGAGGAGCAGGGCGCGGGCGTTGTCGTCGATGCAGTAGCCGTGGGCGCGGTCGGGGAGGTCATGCCGGGCATGTTGGAAGAGGCCCGTGTCGTCGTACATGGCGACGAGGTGATCGATCGCCGGTTCCGGCAACTCCGGCGGCGCCGGATCGGCGGTCATCCGGTCGACCGTGGGCACCACCCGCGGGCGGCGGCGCGCATGATCGAACACGGCACGGTAGCGAAGCGCCGCGCACGACCAGGTCATCGATCGACTGTGGGCGTAGGCCTCGGCCCGGAGTGCATCGCGCCGCACGTCGTCGGTCAACAGCGCCGCGATTTCGCGGGCCAACGCCGCGACGTCGCCGACCGGCACCAGAACGCCGCGCCCCTCGGCCAACAGTTCCCGGGCGTGGGCGTAGGGAGTCGACACCACCGCCTTGCCCAGTCCGAAGCTATAGGCCAGCGTGCCCGAGGTCATCTGCGCCAGATCGCGGTAGGGCGTGACGTACACGTCGCACATCGCGATGTGTTCGAGCAGTGTCGCCTGGTCGAAGAAGCGGTCGATGAAGACGACGTGGTCGGCAACCCCGAGCGCCTCGGCGCGGACCTGGAGGCCTTCGCGGTAGGCCTCGCCGCGCTCGCGCAGCAGATGGGGATGGGTCGCCCCCAACACCACGTACACGGCGTCCGGCCGTGCCGCGAGAATGGCGGGCATGGCGTCGATCGACGCCTCGATCCCCTTGTTCGGTGACAAGAGACCGAAGGTCAGGACGACGGCTCGGCCGGCGAAGCCCAGCTCGGCCTTGGCCGCGTCGGGCGCCACGAAGGGGAAGGCTGGGATGCCGTGGGGGATGACGGCGATCTTGGCATCGGGCACGGCATAGACGCGGCTGAGGAGGCGGCGCCCATGTTCGGCCATGACCACCACCGTGGTCGAGGCTCGGACGATACCCTGCAAGACCCGCCGTTGGGCGTCGTCGGGCGCCTCCAGCACGGTGTGCAGCGTCGTCACCACCGGCACCTCGAGATGTGCAAGGAGGTCGAGAATGTGTGCGCCGGCCGGCCCGCCGAAGATGCCGAACTCGTGCTGCAGGCAAACGATGTCGAAGCCGCCGGCGTTGAGATGATCGGCGGCGCGGCGATAATCCTCGGGTGTATCCTGATGGATGTCGAAGGCGACGGTGGCCGGATAGGCATAGGCTTGGCCCGGATCCGTCATGGCCACGATCGCCGTCGCGAGACGAGGTTTCGAACGTTGGATCGCCTGCTGCAGGTCGCTCGTAAAGGTGGCGATGCCGCAGCGGCGGGGCAGCGAATTACCGATGAAGGCGACGCGCTGAACGCCGGCAAGCCGCGGCCGGATCACGCCGGGTGTGGCGTTGTCCTGCCGTTGCCGGGCGGTGTTCCCGGCCAGCGGCTGATCGGCGGGCCGTTGGCCGGTTTCCATGGTCTCCATGCAGCGGTCCTTCGGCTGGGCCCTTTCACGGGCGGTGGGATGGCGCTCTCGGTCGGCTCCGCACGTGGGTCCGCTGGGGGCGCATTGCGAACGGTCATGGTTTCTTCCTCGTCGGCGCCGCGGTCGGCGGCCGCATCACCTGCGTCACCGATGCTGGCGGTGCCTTGGCGGCTCCGGCTTTGTCGGCCTTCGGCTTCTTGACCTCGCGGTTGCCACGGTTCTTGCTCTTGCTCATCGAATGCTCCTTTGCGGAAAACAGGTCTCGTTGCGCGGTGAAGCGGCGGCGCGCGTCACGACGAGCCGACCGCGGTCGACCGCGGCGGCATGGCTCGCGTGCCAGGGCTGCACCATCGCCCGTCGCGATGCGCCACGCACTGCTCCGGATTAGCCCCGCGCCACGGCGATCGAACGACGGCACAGCGGGCACTGTTCGCTGTGGTGAAACGTGACTTCCGAACGTGGCGCGCTGCGTCTGCCGATCTCGAACGGCCGGGCCGGAAAGGGCGCGGCCATCGAGGCCGGTGAGACGGGTTCGAGAGCTACAGTCGGCCGGTGAGCACCAGCACCAAGAGGATGATGACGAGCACGCCGATGACACTCACGCCGCTGTGCCCGAAGCCGTAACCGTACCCGCCGAAGCGGCCGCTGAAGCCGCCCAAAAGAAAGACTACGAGAACGACGAGTAAAATGGTGCCGAGGGACATGTCGACTTCTCCTTGTGCCCGAGCACACAGCCATATCAGGGGCGCAGCCGTGCCCGGATGAACGCCGCTCTACTTGACTTCAATCGAAATGCCGCGCTCACCAACGCCAATCTCGACACCGCTCTTTTGCTGGCCGAGATAGTATTGGTAACCCAAAAAGCCGACGCCGACGACGAGCGCACCGACAACGACAAGGAGCAAGGTTCGCTGCATGATGACGTCGAACTCCTGAATTGTTGTAAAATATATACCTTATTTTACTGGTTCAGCCAAGTGCACGCGCATTGCCGCGTTTCCAAATTCGAGGTGGGGTCTGCTGGATGGGTTCAGCGGAGCCATCTCGAAGCTCCCCCTCGCCGAACGGCCATCCGCAACGCTCCGGGCAACCTGACGCCGCTCAGGCCGATGGCGGTTCGTCGACGAGCTGAGCGCGCAGCATCCATGCGGCGTTCTCGTGGCTGGCCAGGCGATCGGTCATGAGGTCGGCCGTCATCGGATCGCCGGCCGATTCCGCGGCTTCCCGTGCCACTCTCGCCCGTCGCGCCAGCGTCAGATGGCCGTTGAACGCGGCCCGTGTCATTTCGCGGTCGATCGGCATGCCCTCCGTCTTGGCAAGCTCGCCGAGCGCGGCCAGAGCCGCAAGCGACCTCGGGGTCGACCCGCCGAGTGCGCGTATCCGCTCGGCGATCGGGTCGATGGCTGCGCGAAGCTCCCGATACTGCCCGTCGAACATCCGACGCAGGGACTGACGATGCAGGCCCGTGACATTGCCGTGGAAGCCGTGCGTCTTGGCGTAGAGGCGAAACGTATCGCCGAGCATGATGGCAAGCGCTGCGGTGACTTCGGCCCTAGCTTCATGGGTGGAATGGTCAGCCATCGTATCGTCTCCGAGTGGCGGTCGGTTTCGCGAACATGTGCAGGAATCGCGTGCTGGACGAGCGGGCGGCGGCTGCTTTGCCGCTGGTGCAGCAGCGCAGTCGGGCGCTTCACGTCCGTCTGCGCCTATGCACGCGCCGAAGCGCACCGCCGAGGACCGATCGCCACCGCTCGAGCGTCGCGCAGCTTGTCCTTGGCGCCGCCATAGGCGTTCTGCACCTTGCCGACGGCTTTCTCGGTCCTGCCATCGGTCTCCAGCTTGGTGTCGCCCGTCAGCTTGCCGGCAGCCTGCTTGATGCGGCCCCAGATCTGCTTGGCCGAACCCTTGATCCGATCCTTGTCCATGTCTCAGTACGCCTTGTTCTTCTCGGCGCCCGTGGCGAGCGCATCACCTGCGGCGGAAACGTCTTCGCCGACACCCTGGGTCGTGTTGCAAGCCACCAGAGCGCCGGCGAAACCAAAACCCAAGACCAAGGGCAACGCGACCTCGGGCGGGTTGCACCTGCGGCGACGGGCGGCAGCTTGATCGCGCTGCCGGCGCGCGGCAACGCTGGGATCGACCGTCATGGCGGTTTCCTTCGCTGGGCCGCAGCCGCGATCGGCTGGGGCGGTGTTTCAGGCGTTGTGGCGTCCCGCCGGGAAGCCCGGGTCAAGGCTGGAGCGGTCGGCGCGGGCGCGCGTGCCGGCTTCGACTTGGCGGGCCAGCCAGGTGGGGTGGCGGATGAGATCGGCGTAGAGCACCAGCCATCGAGCCTCCAACAGGCAGGCTTGGCTCTTGGCCTCCGCCCATGCCTCTTGCACGGCGATCAGGTCCGCCCAGCTCTGGCACCTCGCCAGTTCGGCCGTGAATCTGCGGCTGACTTCCAGGCGCTCGCTGGCGAGGCGCAGGAAATCATGGTCCTGTTGGTCGAGCGCGCGGGCGAAGGCGTCGATGTGCGCCCGCAGCGCGGCTCGACCGGCTCGGCCATCGCCGTCACCCTGGTCAGGTTGCCCCGCCCGTGCCGCCGCGACGTCGCCGTCGGCCCCGTTTTCGACCAAGTCGTGCATGCGTCGTCCTCCTTCGCGGCTGATCGGGTCGCAAACCCCAGCATCGACGAAGAACCGACGGCGTGCGCTGCTCACGATCAGCACCCGCAGCGGAAGACGTGCGCTCAGACCGAGGGGGGGGCCTGATCGAGATAGCCGCTTTCGAATTCGGCCAGCGCCGTCAGCCCGGCAACGTCGTGGATAGTCACGGTCCCGGCCTTCAGGGTCATCAACCCGCGTTCCCGCAGGCGGCGCAGCGTTCGGTTGAGATGAATGGCCGTGAGGCCCAAGGCATCCGCCAGGAGATACTGGTTCAACGGACAGGCATAGGACGTCGCCGTGGCGAGTTGGGCCAATTGCAGCCGTTGGTGGAGTTCGACGAAGAAGTGCGCGGCGCGGGCGAGCGGCGCACGTCGGCCGATGCCGACCAAGTGCTCCACCACCATCGCCTCGTCGCGCGACACCGCCCAAAGCAAGGCCATGCCCAGCCGTGGTGCCGTCGCGAGGGCGTTCTGCAACTCCGCCGCATCGATCTCGCAGGCGACGATCTCCGTCACCGCGGCGACCGAGTGGTCCGACATGCGCAGCAGCAGACTTCGCAGCCCGAGGAAGTCTCCTGGGATCTGGAAATCGACCACCTGCCGGCCGCCATCGGCCAGGGACTTGTAGGAGACGGCCCAACCCTCCTCCAGGATGAAGGCCTTGGCGCCGACCTCGGTCTCGTGCAGCAATTCGGCGCCCGCATCGAACCGGCGACAGCGCCGCTGCAGGCGCTCCAGCTGAGCCAACTCCTCGGCCTTCAGCCGGACGAAGGCCGCCAACTTCAAGGCCAGGGGCGACCGCCGATCGGCGGCGGCATCCTGCGATCCGTGCATGGCATCCTCTCCCCGGAAGCGGGCGTCCATGCGCCGTCCGGACTGCTCGAAATCAGCGCGCCGTCCCGAAGGGCGGTGCATCATACCGCTTGCCGGGAACCCGGCAGTCGGCTCTTCGATGACGAAGGGCCATCAGCCGTCAAAGGATGATCGACGTGTCGAACCCAACCATCGACGGCACCGGCCCCGCCGCCCTCTCGATCTGCGAATCGCTGCTACTCTCCCTGACCGAGGCGGAAGTGATCGACGCGGCCGAGGCGAAAGCCGTTCTGGTCGATGCCGCCGAAGCGCATCGCGGCGCCATCAGTACGGGCGACCAAAAACAAATCCATGCAGCAGCATTGGATATTCTAGAATTGATGATCCACCGTGGCAATTCGGTACGCT
>RECO01000219.1 GCA_007694015.1 Geminicoccaceae bacterium | reverse complement strand
CATGGGTGGCCGGGCGGGGGTGAGGGATGGTCAAGCATTTCGGGAAACGCTCTAGAATGCCGTGCCAGGTGCGACGGAAAGGGCGGTGATGGACGAGCCAGTGCAAGCGGCGGCAGCCTCCCGCCACACCGTGGATCTGAGCATCCGCCTGGTCGTCCTGGCCCTGGTGATCTTCTGGTGCGGCGCGATCGTCTGGCCGTTCGTCGAGATCCTCCTCTGGGCGCTGATCCTGGCCGTCGCCGTGCACCAGCCCTTTGCCTGGCTGAGTGCCCGTCTCGGCGAGCGCCCGGTTTTGGCGGCGGTGCTCTTGACCCTGGCCATGCTGGGCCTCCTGCTCGGACCCGTGAGCCTCTTGGCCACACAGTTGGTCGCCAACCTCCAGCTCGTGATCCCGGCTTTGCTGCAGGGCCAGCTTCGCGTGCCGCCGCCGCCCGAATGGCTGGCGGCCCTGCCCATCGTCGGTGAGCAGATCGCGGCCTTTTGGACGCTCGCCTCGACCAATCTGCGGGCGGCGGTGCAACAGCTGGCGCCGCGGCTCGAGCCCGTCGGCACCACGGCGTTGCTGCTCGCCGCCGATGCGGCATTGGCGTTCTTCAAGATGCTCGCCGCGACCGCGCTCACCGGGTTCCTGCTGGTGATGGCGGCGCCGATGACGCGCCAGGCGCGCAGCTTTGCCCGCCGCCTCGTCCCCGGCCGTGGCGACGACTTCATCAGCCTGATCGGGGCCACGACCCGCGGTGTGGCGCGGGGCGTGGTGGGCGTTGCCATGCTGCAGTCGCTGTTGGCCGGCATCGGCTTTCTCGTCGCCGGCATCCCCGGTGCCGGCATCCTGACCTTCCTCGTCCTGGTGCTCGGCATCCTGCAGATCGGCGCCCCGCTCGTCCTCATCGGGGCGGTCGCCTATGCCTGGTGGGCGCTCGATCCGCTCACCGCCCTGTTGCTGACCATCTGGACCATCCCCGTCGGTCTGTTCGACAACGTGCTCCGCCCGATCCTGATGGCCCGCGGCGTGCGTGTGCCGATGCTGGTCATCCTGATCGGCGTGGTCGGCGGCGTCCTTTTGCACGGCCTGATCGGGTTGTTCATCGGACCGGTGGTGCTCGCCATCGGCTACGAACTCCTGATCGCCTGGATCGCCGGCGAGCCGGGGGTTCCAGCCGACGACGGAAGCGGGCACCATGCGCCCATAATGCCGTCGGGAGACACGCCATGACCGTGAAGGACGTACCGACCCAGCCCATTGCCGGTCAAAAGCCGGGCACGTCGGGGTTGCGCAAGAAGGTCGAGGTCTTCCAAAGCCCGCACTATATCGAGAACTTCGTGCAAGCGGTGTTCGACGCCGTGCCCGAATTGCGCGGCGGCACGCTGGTGGTGGGCGGCGACGGCCGCTTTTTCAACGACGTCGCCATCCAGCGCATCTTGAAGATCGCGGCGGCGAACGGTGTGGCCAAGGCCGTGGTCGGCCAGAACGGGCTCCTGTCGACGCCGGCGGCTTCGGCCGTGATCCGCGATCTCGGCGCCACCGGCGGGCTGATCCTCTCCGCCAGCCACAACCCGGGCGGACCCGAGGGCGACTTCGGCATCAAGTACAACATCAGCAATGGCGGCCCGGCCCCGGAGCGCATCACCGACGCGATCTACGCCCGCACGCGCACGATCGACCGTTATCGGATGCTGTCATCGCCCGACGTCGATCTGGCGCGCATCGGCACGCTGGAATTGGGCGACATGGCGGTCGAGATCATCGACCCGGTCTCGACCTACCGAACGTTGATGGCGGAGCTGTTCGATTTCGAGGCGATCCGGGCCCTGTTCCGGTCGGGCTTCACCATGCGCTTCGATGCGATGCACGCGGTAACGGGTCCCTACGCCAAGGCGATCCTGGAGGACGAACTGGGCGCGCCGGCCGGAACGGTGGTCAACGCGGTGCCGAAGCCGGACTTCGGTGGCCATCACCCGGACCCGAACCTGGTGCACGCCAAGGACCTGTTCGACCTCTTGATGCGCGAGGACGGGCCGGATTTCGGGGCGGCGTCGGACGGCGACGGCGACCGCAACCTGATCATCGGCAAGGGCCAGTTCGTCACCCCCTCCGACAGCCTCGCCATTCTCGCCGCCAACGCCCATCTGGCGCCGGGCTATGCCGCCGGGATCAAGGGTGTGGCGCGGTCGATGCCGACCAGCCAGGCCGCCGACCGGGTGGCCGAAGCCTTGGGCGTCGGCGCCTACGAGACGCCGACGGGGTGGAAGTTCTTCGGCAACCTGCTCGATGCCGGCATGGCCACCTTGTGCGGCGAGGAGAGTGCCGGCACCGGCTCCGACCACGTGCGGGAAAAGGACGGGCTCTGGGCCGTGCTGCTCTGGCTCAACGTGCTGGCGGTGAAGCGGCAATCGGTGCGCGAGATCGTCCACGACCACTGGCAGCGCTTCGGCCGCAACTACTATTCGCGCCACGACTACGAGGAGGTCGACGCCGAGCGGGCGCAGACGCTGATGGAGGGGCTCAGGGCGCGGCTCGCGACGTTGCCGGGGCTGGAGGTCGGGCCAAGGCGCATCGCCAAGGCCGACGATTTCGCCTACCAGGACCCGGTCGACGGCTCGGTGGCGGAGCACCAGGGCCTGCGCGTCCTGTTCCAGGACGGCGCCCGCATCGTGTTTCGTCTATCGGGGACGGGCACGGTCGGCGCCACGCTCCGGGTCTATATCGAGCGGTTCGAGCCCGATCCCGCGCAGCAGCACCTGGAGACGCAAGCGGCCCTCGCCGACCTGATCGACGCCGCCAACCACCTCGCCGGCATCCACGAGCACACCGGCAAGGCGCAACCGGACGTGATCACGTAAGGCGGTCGCCCGCCAGGAACGTACGCAGCCGCTGCAACTCGCCGACGGCGGCGGGAACCCAGTACGTTCGATAACCGGCCGCCGTCGACCGAGGTCGATGCCCCATTCCTCGGCGAGCGCGTCGGTGGTCACGGCCGGCTCGCCCGACTTCGTCCAGGCTGCCAAGGCGTCTTCGGCGCGCATGAAGTCGAGCAGGTTGTCCAGCGGCGCCAGGAGTTCCCCCTCGGCCGCGGGGATGAGTATCGCCCAGGCTTTCCCGGACCTGGTCAAGGTCATCGAGCCGACGCACGCAGCGCCGCGTCCACGGCTTCACCCAGGCGGGCGACGATGGTGTCGATATCGGCTTCGGTGGCGATGAAGGGGGGGGCGATGAGGACGTGGTCGCCCCGCATGCCGTCGATGGTGCCGCCCATCGGGTAGACCATGAGGCCGCGCGCCATGGCTTCGGCCTTGACCTTGGCGTGGCGCTTCAGGGCCGGATCGAACGGCGCCTTGGTGCTACGGTCGGCCACCAGTTCGACGCCGCGAAAGAGCCCCCTTCCGCGCAGGTCGCCGACGTGGTGGTGGTTGCCAAAGCGCTCCTGGAGGCCGGCTTCGAGCCGCGCGCCGAGGGTCTGGACCTTTGCCAACAGGCCTTCCTCCTCGATCGCTTCCTGGACGGCGAGGGCGGCCGCACAGGCGACGGCGTGGCCGAGATAGGTGTGGCCGTGCTGGAAGAAGCCGGAGCCGTCGCGGATGGCATCGGCGATGGTCTTTTGCACCAGGACCGCGCCGATCGGCTGGTAGCCGGCGCCCAGGCCCTTGGCGATGCAGAGGAGGTCGGGGACGACGCCGTCCTCGGCCGACGCGTAGAGCGTGCCGGTGCGGCCCATGCCGCACATCACCTCGTCGAGGATCAAGAGGCAGCCATAGCGGTCGAGCACCTGCTTGATCGCCTGGAAGTAGCCGGGAAGGGCGGGGACAGCACCCATGGTGGCGCCGACCACGGGCTCGGCGACGAAGCCGATCACCGTTTCGGGGCCGAGCCTCAGGATGGTCGCCTCCAACTCGTCGGCGAGGCGCTGGACGAAGGCGGCATCGGTTTCACCCGCCTGCTGCTCGCGATAGGCATAGCAGGGTGTGACGTGTTCGACGTCGATCAGCACCGGCTCGAACTGGGCGCGGCGCCAGGCATTGCCGCCGACGGCGAGCGCACCCAGCGTGTTGCCGTGATAGGACTGGCGCCGCGCGATGAACTTGCCGCGCTGGGGTTGGCCGATTTCGAGGAAGTACTGCCGGGCCATCTTCAAGGCGGCTTCCATTGCCTCGGAGCCGCCGGAGACGAAGTAGACCTTGTCCATGCCGGCGGGCGCGTCGGCGATCAGCCGGTCGGCCAGGCGCTCCATGATCTCGGTGGTGAAGAAGCCAGTATGGGCGAAGGCGAGCTGGTCGACTTGGGACTTGATCGCGGCGCGCACCTTCGGGTGGCTGTGGCCGAGGCAGGAGACCGCCGCCCCGCCCGACGCATCCAAGTAGCGCTTGCCTGTCCGGTCTTCGATCCAGATGCCGTCGCCGCGCACGGCCATCGGGTAGTCGGTGCGGAGCTGGCGGTGAAAGACGTGGGTCACGGGCGGCATCCCTCACTCTGGGCTTAGCGGGTTTCGGTTAGGCTGCGCTGCAGCCATCCCGCCCCCCGCCCGGACGCCCACGAGTGTACGATACTATGGGCGGCCAGGCGGGCATTGCGGCAAATGCCTTAGCGGTTCGCGATGGCGTCGCGCGCGACGTGGAAGGTCTTGTTGCAGAAGTGGCAGGTGACGCCGATGGCGCCGCTGTCGCCGTCGACCATCTCGTCGAGGTCGGCGGCGGAGAAGGTCTCCAGCATGCGGTCGATCCGCTCCTTCGAGCAGCGGCAGCCGACGGCGAGGTCCTGGGCGGAAAAAACGCGCACCCCCTCCTCGTGGAACAGGCGGTAGAGGAGCTTTTCGTCGGACAGCTCCGGGTCGGCCAGCTCGGCCGCCGTCAGCGTCGACAAGAGCAGCATGGTGCGGTGCCAGTCCTCGACCGCGTCTTGGGCTTCGGCGCTGTTCGGGTTCGCATCCGGCAATTTCTGGATGACCAGGGCACCGCCGCGCCAGCCGGCCTCGCTGCGCTCGACCGCGACCCGCATGCCGGTCGGCACCTGCTCGGAACGGCGGAAATAGGCCAGCATACAGTCGGCAAGGGTCTCGCCCTCCAGCTCGACGATGCCCTGATAGGTCTCGCCGCCGACCGCTGACTGGTCGACGGTGATGGCAAGATAGCCCTTGCCGAGCAGCGCATCGAGCCGTGCTGCCGCATTGGCGGCCGCGTCCTTGGTCTCGGCATAGGCGCGGATGTCGCCGGCATTGGTGACGTCGGCGACCAACAGCGGCACCGGCCCGTCGCCCCTGGCTTGCAGGCTGAAGCTGCCGTCGAACTTGAGCCCACCGGCCAAGGTCGCCCCCAAGACCACGAACTCGCCGACCAGGTGTGCCACCTGCTCCGGGTAGTCGTGCCGGGCCAGGATCGTGTCGACCACCGGCCCGAGCCGGACCAGCCGGCCGCGCAGGCCGGAGCGCTCCAGCTGGAAGGGCAAAAGGCGGTCGTTCAGCTCAGACACCATGCGAGGATTCCCTTCTGCACGTGCAGTCGGTTCTCCGCCTCGTCGAAGACCACCGACCGCGGCCCGTCCATGACCGCATCGGTGACCTCTTGGCCGCGATGCGCCGGCAGGCAATGCATGAAGATGGCACTCCTGTCGGCTTTGGCCATGAGGGCTTCGTTGACCTGATAGGGGGTGAGGGAGCGGATGCGGTGCTCGCCGTCGTCCTGGCCCATCGACACCCACGTGTCGGTGACGACCGCATCGGCGCCGATCACGGCCTCGACGGGGTCGCGCGTCACGGTCAGCCGGGGTCCCGCCCATTCGACCAGCGTCGGGTCGGGCGCCAGGTCCTTGGGGCAGGCGAGGTGGAGGTCGAAGCCGAAGCGCACCGCGGCGTGGATCCACGAGGTGGCGACGTTGTTGGCATCGCCGACCCAAGCGATCCTGGCGCCCTCTATCGGCCCTTTGTGCTCCTCGAAGGTCAGGACGTCGGCCATGATCTGGCAGGGATGCGAGCGGTCGGTGAGGCCGTTGATCACCGGCACGGTGGCGTGCTCGGCGAGGCCCAACAGCTTGCCGTGGCCAGTGGTGCGGATCATCACCGCGTCGACGTAGCGCGACAGCACGCGCGCCGTGTCGGCCAAGCTTTCGCCGCGGGCGAGGTGCGTCTCGCCGCTGCTCATGACCACGGCATGGCCACCCAGCTGGCTCATCGCCACCTCGAACGACACGCGGGTCCGGGTCGAGTTCTTCTCGAAGATCATCGCCAGGTGCTTGCCGGCGAGGCGCGGCTTGGGTTCGCGCTTCAGCTCCTTGGCGAGGTCGAGGACGTGCCGCAGCGTCGTGGTGTCGAGCGCGTCGAGGTCGAGGAAATGCTTGGGTGTCATGGCGTGGTCTTTCGGGCGGTCGCGTCCAGAATGGTGAGCGCTTCGTCGATCTCGGCATCCGAGATGACCAGCGGGGGCAAGAGGCGCAGCACGTTTTCGGCGGCTGGCACCAGGAGGAGGCCCGCCTCGAACAGGGCCTGGTTGAAGGCAAGGGCGTCGCCCTGGAGTTTCAGGCCGAGCATCAGCCCGCGGCCGCGCACTTCGGCGAAGACGCCTGGGTGGCGAGCGGTCAGGTCGCGCAGGCCGGCCTCGAGGCGCTCGCCCGCGGCTTGGACCCGCGGCAGGAATTCCGGTGCCAGCATGACGTCGAGGACCGCGTTGCAGACCCGCGCCGCCAGCGGATTGCCGGCATAGGTCGAGCCGTGGGTCCCAGGCGTCAAGCCTTGCGCCGCATGGGCCGTGGCCAGCACCGCACCCACCGGAAAGCCGTTGCCGATGCCCTTGGCGACGGCCATCACGTCGGGGCTGATGCCGGCCTGCTCGTGGACGAAGAGCGTGCCCGTCCGCCCGACGCCGCACTGCACCTCGTCGAACATCAAGAGGATGCCTTCGCGGTCGCAAAGATCGCGCAGGCCCTTCAGGCACGGGATCGGCACTTCGCGAATGCCGCCTTCGCCCTGGATCGGCTCGATCAGGATGGCGGCGGTGTTGGGGCCGACCGCTTGGTGCAGGGCCTCGTGGTCGCCCCAGGGCACGCGGTCGAAGCCCTCCAGGAGCGGCGCGAAGCCGTCGACCATCTTGGCGCCGCCGGCGGCGGAGATGGTGGCCATGGTGCGGCCGTGGAAGGCGCCCTCGAAGGTGACGATGCGGTTGCGTTGCGGCAGGCCGCGGACGTGGAAATGGCGCCGCGCCAACTTGATGCAGCCTTCGAGCGCCTCGGCGCCGGAATTGGTCAACAGCACCGTTTCGGCGAAGGTGCGGGCGACCAGCCGTTCGGACAGCCGCTCCAGCTCGCTGATCCGGTAGAGGTTGGAGGTGTGCCAGAGTTGTTCGGCCTGGTCGGTCAGCGCTGCCGTGAGGTGCGGGTGGCAATGGCCGAGCCCGACCACGGCGATGCCGGCGGTAAGGTCGAGCCAACGTCGCCCGGCCGCATCCCAAAGCTCGCAGCCGCGGCCACGGTCGAAGGCCACGGGCAGCCGGTTGTAGTTGGGCATGACGGCAGGAATCGCGGCATTCCGCATCGACGTCGCTCGTCCTCGTGAATTGTGAGAAACGCGGACACGACCGCAGCGGGCCGCCAAAGTCAACGGCTTTGCAGCGGCGACTCGAGGCGGGCCGAGCCGCCACCGCCGTTGGCCTCCGGCGCCAACTTCGCGGCGGCCTCGGCGACGGGGCATGATCCGGCCACCCTCAGCGCAACCTATCGGTTTCGAAGGACATGGAAAAATACGGGGCTACGAAGTCCAGCCGGAGTAAGGCCGCGTGCAGCCGAGGAACTCAGGGTTTGCCAAGGCCGTCGTCGATCTTGGCGTGACGTGCGTTTTCTGCCGAGGCCGCCGCAGTCGCCTGGCTGCACGGGAATGCGGCGCCAACGGCCTGTCGTCCGGTCAGGCTGGGCCTATTCCGGGGGTTGGCCATGCCGTTCGTGCGGGTGATGCAATGTGGAGCAGGGACGCGCTAGTGCAGCGGCGCAGTCGGAC
>RECO01000283.1 GCA_007694015.1 Geminicoccaceae bacterium | reverse complement strand
GGGCCAAAAGCCCCCTAGTTCTTCCTCTTCCCTACCTCTCCCTACCTCTCCCTATCTCTTCCCTATCTCTTCCCCACCTCTCCCTACCTCTTCAACCCTCGTGCTCGCGCAGGCGCGGCAGGAGTTCGGCGAAGTTGCAGGGGCGGTGGCGGTTGTCGAGCTGGAAGGCGAGGATGTCGTCCCAGCCGTCGCGGCAGGCGCCGGTGGAGCCCGGCAGGCAGAAGAGGTAGGTGCCTTTGGCGACGCCGGCTGTGGCGCGCGATTGCACGGCCGAGGTGCCGATCTTGGCGTAGCTCAGCATGCGGAAGAGTTCGCCGAAGCCCGGAATGTCCTTTTCGGCGACCAGCGCCAGGGCTTCGGGCGTCACGTCGCGGCCGGTGACGCCGGTGCCGCCGGTGCTGATGACGACCTCGATCGACGGATCGTCGATCCAGCGGCGGAACTGCTCGGCAATGAGGGTGGCCTCGTCCTTGATCAAGGTGCGGGCGGCGAGCACGTGGCCGGCGGCTTCGAGCCGCTCGACCAAGAGATCACCGGAGCGGTCGCTGGCGAGGTCGCGGCTGTCGGAGACGGTCAGTACCGCGATACGGACGGGGCGAAAGGGCAGGCTCGGGTCGATGCGTCCGGCAGTCATGCGGGCTCCTCGGCTCGGGTTTCCTCCAAAAGGGCGACGGTGGCGAGCAGGTCGCGCCAGGCCAGTCCCTTCAGGTGCGGGCGGCGGAGGAGGTAGGCGGGGTGGAACATCACGCGCGCCGGGATCGCCGTGCCGTCGGGCAGTTGGTAGGTGAAGCGGCGGCCGCGCAGCTTGGTCACCCCGTCCCGTTGGTCCAGCAGTGCGCGGGCGGCGATGCCGCCGACGAAGAGGACGACCTTCGGCCGGATCAACTCGATCTGCCGCTCCAGAAACGGCAGGCACATGGCGAGTTCCTGGGCCGCCGGCTCCCGGTTGCCGGGCGGGCGCCAGTAGACGGTGTTGGTGATCCAGGTGGTCGGGCGCGGCCAGCCGGCGGCTGCCAGCATGCGGTCGAGGAGACGCCCACTCGGCCCGACGAAGGGCTTGCCCTCGCGGTCTTCCTCCGCCCCCGGCGCCTCGCCGACGAGCATGAAGGGGCTCCTTGGGTCGCCGTCGGCGATGCAGACCTGGGTGGCGGTGCGCTGCAACGGGCAGAGGGTAAAACCGGCGATGGCATCGAGCAGGGCCGGCAAATCCGCCGCGGCGCTCGCCAAGTTGCGGGCGCTCGCCACCGCGGGGTCGTCGACCAGGCGGCCGCGGGCGGGCGGTGCGGGTCGCGGCGAGGTCGTGCCGGCGCCGCTTGGGGCTTTGGGCTGCGGCGCCGGCCGGCTTGCCCAGGGCTGCGGCTGGTCGTCAATCAGCTGGTCCACGCCCGACGCCGCCAGGAGCTGCAACCAGGCCCTGAGGCCGGCAGCGGTGTCGGCGGCGTCCGGCGTCACCAACCCGGACGTCAGATGTCGGCGTAGGCCAGCGGCTTGCCGCCGTCGCCCAGGATCAGCTTGCCGGCGTCGTCCTGCGCCGCCATGTACCGGCCATGGCCGACCGCGTTGCCGACGTACAGCACCGGCTTGACCTTCTTGCCGTGAAAGGTCTTGTCTTGCTGCTGCGGGCCACGGGCGGTGGGGTCGTTCTTGCTCTTCGATGTCTTCAACATGATGGATCTCCGGGAGGCCGCGCACCTTGGCGAACCTGACAGCGGGGGCTGAGCTGAATAGGGGTTTCGGGGCAGGGGCGTCAAGTCCAGTGCGCCCGCGCTGGGCGCTCGTCGGCGCCGTTGTCGGGGCGTTCGTCCTGGCGGGCTGCGCGCCGGGCGCCCAGGCCACCGACCAGGTCGTCCTGCCGAGCTACGTGAGCCCGTCCGGCGCCTTTCTCACCGGCCAATTCGCACTCGCCCGCGGCCAGCTCGGCGCGGCCGCGGCGGGCCTGGCACGAGCACTCCAGACCACGCCCGACGACCTCGACCTCAAGCGCCAAGTGTTCAGCCTCACGGTGGCGAGCGGCGACGTCGAGGCGAGCCGCGCCCTGGCGCTCGACCTGGTCGAGGGCCTGGAGCGCCTGGGCCTCGCGGGGGCTGCCGCCGAAGCCTGGCTTTGGCTCGCCGCCGACGCCGTCCGCGAGGGCGATCTCACGGCCGCGGCCGACCGCCTCGCCCTGGTCGAGGAGCGCTCGCTGCCAGGGCTCGTCCGGCCGTTGGTCGCGGCCTGGCTGGAGCCCGACCCGGCGGTTGGGGCCGCTGGCCTCGCCACGGGCGACACGGGCTTGGGGGACCTCATCGCCTCGCATCGCGTCGCGCTGTTGGAGCGGAGCGGGCGCATCGAGGAAGCGCTCGGCGTGCTCGCGGCGTTGGGACTGGAGCCATCGGAGCTGCCGGAGCGGCTCTTGGCCGAACAAGCCCGTCTGTTGATGCTCCTGGACGAGCCCGAGGCCGGTCTCGCCGTGCTGCAATTGGGCCGCGGCGGTCCGACGCGTTCCGACCGCCTGGCTATGGTCGAGGCGGCACTCCGCGCCGGCACCGTGCCGCCACCGGCGGTGCCCTCGGCCGAGCACGGCATGGCCGACGCGCTCTTGGCCATCGCCGAACTCCTGACGGCACAGCGCCGCCCGCTCCAGGCCACCTTCTACACCCAAACCGCATTGCACGTGGCGCCGGACCACGACGCCGGCTGGCTGTTGCTGGCGGGGTTGCTCGCCGAACAGGAGGGCCCCGAGATGGGGGCTCTGGCCCTGGCCAACGTGCCAGCCGGGTCGATCTGGTACGCGAGCGCGCAGGTGGAGCGGGCCGAGTTCTTGTCCCGCCAGGGCGAGATCGACGAAGCGGTCGCCGTGTTGGAAGGCCAGATCGATGCCCGTCCCCACGACCCACGGCCGGCCATGGCGCTGGGCGACCTGCTCCGCCGCCAGCAACGCTTCGAGGAGGCAACCGAGGCCTACGCCAAGGCGCTGGCACGCATCGGTCCGACCGGCACGGAGCATTGGCGCCTCTATTATGCGCGCGGCATCGCCTACGAGCGCAGTCGCCGCTGGCCTGAGGCGGAACGCGACCTCAAGCGCGCCCTCGAGCTCAACCCCGACCAGCCCTACGTCCTCAACTACCTCGGCTACAGTTGGGTCGATCAGGGCCTGCATCTGGTCGAAGCGCGCGCCATGCTCTACCGCGCCGTCGAGTTGATGCCCGAGGACGGCTACATCGTCGACAGCCTCGGCTGGGCCTATTTCCGGCTCGGCGACTACGTCCGCGCGGTCGAACTGCTCGAACGGGCGGTGGAGCTGGCGCCGGGCGATCCCGTGATCAACGACCATCTGGGCGACGCCTTCTGGCGCGTCGGGCGCTATCGCGAGGCCCGCTTCCAGTGGGAGCGCGCGCTCCGCCTCGACCCCGAACCCGAGGAAATCGAGGCGATCGAGGCCAAGCTTCGCCGCGGTCTGCCCGCACCCGACGACGATGCCGGCTGACGCCCCGGCCGTCGTCGAGGAGGCCGCCCCCGCCAAGCTCAACCTCGACCTCTACGTCCTCGGCCGGCGTCAGGACGGCTACCATGAGCTCGACAGCATCGTGGCCTTCACCACCTTCGGCGACAGCCTGACCGCGCGCGCCGCCGACGGCTTTGCGCTGACGCTCGAGGGCCCCTTCGCGCCCGCCCTCGACGCCGCCGGGGAAAGCCTGGTGCGGCGCGCCGCCTTCGGCCTCGCCGAGCTCGTCGGCTGCGCGCCCAACGCCGCCCTCACGCTGACCAAACGCATCCCGCTCGCCGCCGGCCTCGGCGGCGGCTCGGCCGACGCCGCCGCCACCCTGCGCGCCCTGCAACGGCTTTGGCAAATCGAACCACCGACCGCAGCACTTTACGCGCTTGCCACCAGCCTCGGCGCCGACGTGCCCGTCTGCCTCGCCGGCCGACCCGCCCGCATGCATGGCATCGGCGACCGCCTCGACGCAGCTCCCCCGCTGCCGCCGCTGGAACTGCTCCTGGTCAACCCGGGCGCCCCCGCCCCGACGGGTGCGGTCTACCAGAGCCTCACCGCCGCCGACTTCGCCCCACCACCGCCGCGCACCCCGGCCGACGCCTGGCTGATGCAGGGCCGAAACGCCCTCGAACCCGCCGCCCTGCGCGTCCAACCCGCCATCGCCCCGGTCATCGCCGCGCTCGCAGCCACTGACGCCACCCTGGTCCGCCTCTGCGGCAGCGGCGCCACCGTCTTCGCGGCATACCCCGACCCCACCACCGCCGACACCGCCGCCCGCACGATCCAGACAACGCAACCCCACTGGTGGCTGCAGCGGACGCGATTGGTGAGGCTCGAAAGGTAAAAGGACTAGGGGGCTTTTGGCCCCCTAGGACCCCCAGCAGTGGCTGACGCCACTGCAGTCGAGAAGGTGGCCGCAGCGATCGGCAATCGGGTATGCCCGATTGCCGATCGCTGCGGCTCGGGGGTTCCCAAGGGGGCCAAAAGCCCCCTTGGACCTTCCCTTCGCTCGCTCCTTGCTCAGGCCATCGCACCTTTCAGCGCTGGGTAGAGCGCGCGGTAGTGCTCGAAGCGTTCGGTGTAGGCGTCGTGCCAGCGGCGGTCGGGCTCGATGGTGCGGGCGATCGGCGGCTGGGTGCAGATGCCGTGGGCATCGGCGCCGGTGGCGGCGGCGAGGCCCAGGCGGGCGGCGCCGAAGGCAGCACCGAAATCGCCGTTGGTCGGCACGTCGACCGGGCGGTCGAGGATGGTGGCGAGCAGCTTCAGCCAGTGCAGCGAGCGCGCACCGCCGCCGACGGCGGTGAAGGCTTCGACGTCCGAGCCCGCCTCTTGCAGTGCGGTGAAGCCGTCCTTGAAGCCGAAGGCGACGCCCTCCAGGACGGCGCGCGTCAACACCGCGTCGTCGGCCGTCTGCGAGAGACCGGCGAAGGCGCCGCGGATGGCGGCATCGTTGTGCGGCGTCCGCTCGCCGCCGAGATAGGGCAGGAACAAGACGGGCGACGGCCCCAACAGCTCATCGCCGAGGGCCGCGGTCAGGCTCGCCGCATCGCTTTTCAACAGGCGGGCAAGCCAGTTGAGGCTGTCGGTCGCGGCCAGCACCACCGCCATCTGGTGCCAACTGTCGGGCAGCGCGTGGCAGAAGGCGTGCACGGCACTGGCGACGTTCGGCCGAAAACGGTCGGTCGCGACGAACAACACGCCCGACGTGCCGAGCGAAAGGAACGCCCGGCCGGCCTCGACCGCGCCGATCCCGCAGGCGCTGGCCGCGTTGTCGCCGCCGCCGCCGGCCACCACCGGGGCGCCAGCCATGCCCCAGCGCTCGGCCAACTCGCCGAAAAGCTCGCCGCCGGGCTCGCTGCCCTCGACCAGGCGCGGCATCTGGCGTTCGTCGAGTTCGGTCGCCCCCAAAAGCTGCGGCGACCAGCTGCGCGCCTGCACGTCGAGCCAGAGCGTGCCGGCACTGTCGGACATCTCGGAGACGTGCTCGCCGGTCAGCCGCAAGCGCACGTAGTCCTTGGGCAACAGCACCTTGGCGATGCGGCGGAACACCGCCGGCTCGTGTTTGGCAACCCAGCGGAGCTTCGGGGCGGTAAAGCCCGGCATGACGAGGTTGCCGCCGATGCCGTGAAAATCGGCAAGCGCCGTCAGCTCCTCGCATTCCACGGCCGAGCGGCCGTCGTTCCAGAGAATGCACGGGCGCAACGGCTGGTCCGCCGCATCCAACAGCGTGGCCCCGTGCATCTGGCCGGAAAGGCCGATGCCCCGCACCGCCGCCAACGCCTTGGGTGCTGCCGCCTTCAACTCGTCGAGCGTGCGCTTGGTGGCCTCCCACCACTGCTCGGGATCCTGCTCCGACCAGCCCGGCTCCGGCCGCTGCACGGAAAGCTGGGCCCGCGCACTCGCCACGACGGCTTGGTCCGCGTCCAGCAGCACCGTCTTCACCTCGGACGTCCCAATGTCGATGCCGAGATAGGTGCCCATGTCCCGCCTCCCCTGCATACGGCACGGTGGCATCAGGAGCGGCCCGCATTGGGGCCAACCGCGCCTCGTTGCGCCAAGCGGGTGGCGGACGGACTCGGGGCTGTCAACCGATCTCGCCGCCGACTGCGGCTGATGACGGTTGATTCTTCCGCGATACACTTGTATCAGCCCACCAACGTCGCAACGACGACGGCTGGGGAGGCCTTGGAGTGCCCGACGCGCTCTATCTGCACGCTGCACACGACGCTCGCCTGGGGCCGGCACCGGCGCTTTCCAACCGGCCGGACGGGGTGCGCCTCGACATCGCCGCCGTCGGCCTCTGCGGCAGCGACCTCCACTACTACAAGGACGGCGGCATCGGCTCCGCCACCATCGCCGAACCCTTCGTGCCCGGCCACGAATTCGCCGGCTGGCTGACCGACGATGTGCCGGAGCTGGGCCTCGGCGCCGGGGCCTTGGTCGCGGTCGACCCCAACGCCGCCTGCGGGCAGTGCGCCTGGTGCCACGAAGGCCACCCCAATCTCTGCCCGCACGTCCAGTTCATCGGTGCTCCGCCCTTCCACGGCGCGATGACGCCCCATCTCGTCGTCCCGCGCCGGCAAATCGTGCCGCTGCCGGAAGGCTTCAGCCCGCTCGAAGCCGTCATGCTGGAGCCCTTGGGCGTCGCCATCCACGCCGTCGACCTCGCCAAGCCACGGCTCTTGGAGCGCGTCGCCCTGCTCGGCTGCGGCCCGATCGGCTTGTTGATCCTGGAAGTGCTGAAGGTCGCGGGTGCTGGCGAGATCGTCGCCATCGACCCGCAACCGCATCGCCGCGCCGCGGCCGCCCAAGCCGGTGCCACCGCCACCGGCGCCGATCTCGCCGTCCTCGCCGACCTGACCAAGGGCGAAGGCTGCCCGCTCGTGGTCGAGGCGACCAACGCGCCTTTGGGCTTTCGCGACGCGGTGCGCGCCGCCCGCATCGGCGGCCGCGTCGTCCTCGTCGGCATCCCCGACGGCGACACCTACACCCTGCCCGCCGCCGAGGCCCGCCGCCGCGGCCTCAAGATCAAATTCGCCCGCCGCATGGGCGAGGTCTATCCGCGGGCCATCGAACTCGTCCGCTCGGGCAAGGTCGACGTGACCTCGATGGTCACGGCCGAAGTCGGCCTCGACGAGGCGCCGGAGCTCTTTCGCCGCCACGCGGCGGACGAACCCGGCCTGATCAAGAGCCTGATCTATCCCAACGGTCAAAAACGAAAGGGAGACTGACGTGTCGACCAAGATGAAAACGGCCCTCGCCGCCGGGGCGCTGATGCTGGGAACGACCGCACTGACGCCCACGGCCCACGCCTGGACGCTGGAGGAGGCCGCAGCCCCCTTCGCCGGCACCCAGGTCAACGTCCTGTTCCTCGACCGCCCCGGCTACCGCGCCATCATCGACCTCCTGCCCGAGTTCCAGGAGCGGACCGGGATCACCGTCAATTTCGAAATCTCGCCCTACGAGAACGCCCGCGAGCGCCAGGTTCTCGACTTCGCCGCCGGCGGCCGCCTCACCGCCGCCCTGGTGGACCTCGTCTGGATCGGCGAGTTCTCGGAAAACGAGTGGATCGTCCCGATCGAGACCTTCACCTCCAACGCGGACCTCGCCGACCCCGAGTTGAACCTCGACGGCTTCTTCCCGCTCCTGCTCGACGCCTTCGGCAGCTGGGGCGGCACGGTCTACGGCCTGCCCTTCGACAACTATTCGGGCCTCCTCTTCTACAACCGCTGCATGCTCGAAGAGGCCGGCTTCGACGGCCCGCCCGAGACCTGGGAACAACTCCTGACCGAATACGGCCCGGCGCTGACCGATGCGGCCAACAACCGCTTCGCCTTCGCGCTCCAGTCCATGCGCGGTGAAACCCAGTCGGCCGACAGCTTCATGCGCGTGCTCTGGCCGTTCGGCGGCTCGCTGCTCGACGACGACTTCCGCTCCAACCTGACCAGCGAGGAAAGCCAGGAAGGCCTCCAGTTCCGCCAGGACCTGATGGCCTACATGCCGCCCGGCATCGTCGCCTTCGACCACGCCGAAGCGGTGAACGCCCTCGCCCA
>RECO01000282.1 GCA_007694015.1 Geminicoccaceae bacterium | reverse complement strand
GCGGCCGGTTCCAGAGCAGGCTGGCGCGGAACTGCCGCCCCCAGGAGGGGTCGGTCTCCCACCGACCCTCGGCCTCGATCCAGTCGCCTTCCTCGACGATGGGGGCGGCCCCCACCAGGGTCTGCAACTCCGCCCGCTCGCCGCTGCGCAGCATCAAGACCGCGTAGCCGGTGGTCTCGTTGCGAAACGCAATGCGCTCCACGGTGCCGCTCAGTTGCTCCAGTTTGCTCAAGACACCACCGCCTGACGGTCTCCCTGCAGCGACGGACCCACCACCGCTCAGCCTTCGTCGGGCGTCTGACGCCGCCCGAACCACATCCGCGACCACACCCCATCGCGGTTGACCAGACCGTGCTTCATCGCCGCCAAAACGTGGATGATGATCAACACCATGAACAGCTTGGTCAGCACGTCGTGGGTCAGGCGAAAAACGCCTTGGAGCGTTTCGTTGGGGCCGATCAGGAAGGGCACGTGGACCAGCCCGAAAGCGTAGAACGGCTCTGCGTGCGGCCCGGACGAGACCATCAGGTAGCCCGTGACGGGGATCAGGAGCATCGAGGCGTAGAGCAAGCCGTGGGAGATCGCCGCGGCCCGGCGGGTCAAGCGCCACGACCCGGCGGGCGGCGCCGGTACGGCCTGCGTGGAGCGCCAGCCGAGCCGCACGAGCACCAACAGCAAGAGCAACATGCCGAACGACTGGTGCATGTGGTAAAGCCGCGCCTTGGTCACGGGATCGTCGTCGGGCCAGTCGTTCATGATCAAGCCCACGGTCAGCGCCCCCACCAACATGACCGCCATCAACCAGTGCAACGTCTTCGAAACACCGCCCCACCGGTTGGTCGTGTTCAACAGCGCCATGCCCGCCCCTCCTCGACTCTCCCTTGCCAAGGCTGCGTCGGACCGCGGTTTCCCGCAAGCCGAAAGCCTCTGGTCAAACGGCACGACCTCTGCTTGCTTCCGCGCAGTGCCGCCAAGAGCGGTGCTGGTTCAGGGAGGTCGTAACATGAAACTTCGCCATGCCGTGGCCGCGATGGCCGCCACCA
The DNA here is from genome assembly GCA_007694015.1 of Geminicoccaceae bacterium. Taxonomy (GTDB): domain Bacteria; phylum Pseudomonadota; class Alphaproteobacteria; order Geminicoccales; family Geminicoccaceae; genus RECO01. Next base: position 7,034 of record RECO01000282.1, on the reverse strand, counting down.
TGCTGGTGTCCACCCCGGTTTTCGCCGCCTGCGACTGGAAACCCCAGCGCGCCGTGACCTATGTCGTGCCCTGGGGTGCGGGTGGCGGCACCGACGCCAACTCCCGGATGCTCGCGAGCCTGTTGGAGCGCGAGATGGGCCAACCCTTCAACGTGGTGAACCGAACGGGCGGCAACGGCGTCGTCGGCCACAGCGCGATCGCCAACGCCGCTGCCGATGGCTACACCGTGGGTGCCGTCACCGTCGAAATCGCGATGATGCGCCACATCGGCCTGACCGATCTGAGCCACGAAAACGTGACCCCGATCGCGCTCGTCGACATCGTGCCGGCGAGCGTCACGGTGGGCCGGAACAGCCCGTTCGAAACCCTCGAAGACCTGCTCGCCCACGCCGAAGCAAACCCCGGCGCGCTCACCGCGTCCGGCACCTCGCAAGGCGGTATCTGGCACCTCGCCATCGCCGGCTTGCTCAACGCCGAAGGCATCGACCCGCAGGCGATCCGCTGGATCCCCTCCGATGGCGCCGCGTCGGGCATGCAGGAACTGATGGCCGGCGGCGTCGACATGGTCACCGTGGCGCTCTCCGAAGCCAAGGCGCTGATCAGCGCCGGCGAGCTGCGCGGCCTCGCCTACATGCACGACACCCGCATGGAAGCGCTGCCCGACGTGCCGACCACCAAGGAGGTGCTGGACAGCGAGTGGACGCTCGCCGCCTTCATCACCATCAGCGCGCCGGCCGATCTGCCGGAGGAAATCCGCTGCTCCTACGAAGCCGCCGTCGAGCGCGCCTTCGCGACCCAGGAATGGGCCGACTTCAAGGCCTCGCGCGGCTCCGAAGTCGTCTGGATGAACAGCGCCGACACGGCCGAAATGATGGCCCAAGCCGACGAGAACCTCGGCGCCACCATGCGCGCCATCGGGCTTGCCAACTGAATGATCGAAGGGAAGCAAGGGGGGACTTGATGGTCCCCCCTTGAACCCCCGGGCGACGGCTGCGCCGCCGCCACTTTCAAAAGTGGCAGCGGCCTAGCCGCTGCTCGGGGGTCCTAGGGGGGCAAAAGCCCCCTAGTTTCGTTCTTTCGTGTTCTTCGCTCCCTTTCCTCCGGCACCCGATCCATGCGCCTCGATGACGGCCTTCTCGGACTGCTTTTGACCGTCATTGCGGTCGCCATCGTCATGCATGCGCAGACCTTTCCGCGCTTGGCCTTCATGCAGTTCGGGCCGTCCTTGTTCCCGACTATCCTTGGCGTAGGCCTTGGCGGCTGTGGCGTCGCCTTGATGATCCAGAGCGCCATTCGGCGCTTTGCCGGCCGAGGCGGGCCTTGGATCGACCTCGATCCGTGGGCCCGCTCCGCTCGCGGCCTGTTGGGCATCGCGCTTTTTCTTGCGGCCATCGTCGTCTATGGCCTCGTGCTGCCGCGCCTCGGCTATCACCTGACGACGGCACCGGTGCTTTTGGTGCTGCTGTTGTGGATGCGGGTACGCTGGTGGCTGGCTCTGCTCGTAGCACTCGGCGTGACCTTGTTCACGCACCAGCTGTTTGCCGTCTGGCTGCGGGTCCCCCTGCCCTGGGGCCTGCTCGAACCGGTGGCGTGGTAACATGCCCGAAGCGCTCGTCGGGGCGATCGCCCTCGTCTTCGATTGGCAGGTGCTCGCCGTCATCCTGATGGCGGCCTTCTACGGCGCCTTCGTCGGTTCGGTGCCCGGTCTCACCGCGACCATGTCGGTGGCGCTGTTGGTGCCGCTCACCTTTTTCATGGACCCGGTGCCGGCGATCGCCGCCATCGTCACCACCACGGCCACCGCCATCTTCGCGGGCGACATTCCGGGGGCGCTCTTGCGCATTCCCGGCACGCCGGCGTCGGCCGCCTATGTCGGCGAGGCCTATGCGATGACGCAGAAGGGCCAGGCCGAACTGGCGCTGGGGACCAGCCTCGTCACCGCGGTGATCGGCGGCCTGATCGGCACCGTCGTGCTCATGCTGGTGGCACCGGAACTTGCGCGTTTCGCCATCCAATTCAGCTCGGTCGAGTATTTCTGGCTCGCTTCCTTGGGGCTCACCTGTGCCGTCCTGATCTCCGGCGGTTCGGTGGCGAAGAGCCTGGCGTCGTTGATGATCGGGCTCTTGATCGCGACCATCGGTATCGACGTCGCCGTCGGCTATCCCCGCTTCACCTTCGGCCAGATCGAGCTGTTGGACGGCGTCAGCTTCATCCCGGCCATGATCGGCATGTTCGCGGTCGCAGAGATCCTCCGCAACGTCGCCCGCGGCCCGCGGGTCGGGCGGCCGAAGGACCAAAACCTCGCCGCCGTCTTCAAGGGGCTCGGCCAGGTCCTATCGAATTTCCGCTGGGGCGTGTTGCGCGGCAGCGCGCTCGGCTCCGTCGTCGGTGCGCTCCCCGGCGCCGGTGCCGACATCGCAGCATGGATCTCGTACACGCTCGCCAAGCGCTTCTCGAAGACGCCCGAGAAGTTCGGCACGGGCCACCCGGAAGGCATCGCCGAGGCCGGGGCCTCGAACAACGCCGCCGTGGCCGGCGCTTGGACCCCCGCCCTCTGTTTCGGCATCCCCGGCGACACGGTGACGGCGATTGCCATCGGCATCCTGTTCTTGAAGGGCCTGCAGCCCGGACCCTTGGTGTTCACCCAGCAACCGGACCTCGTCTACGCCGTGTTCGTGGCCTTCATGGTGGCCAATCTGGTGCTGTTGCCGGTCGGCTTCATTGCCATCCGCAGTGCCCGCTACGTCTTGAAGGTGCCCGCCAGCGTGCTCATGCCGGTGATCCTCGTTTTCTGCATGGTCGGCGCCTTCGCCATGACCAATTCGGTCTTCGCCATCTGGATCATGCTGGCCTTGGGCGTGCTTGCGTTCTTCATGGAGGAGAACGGCTTTCCGGTGGCGCCGGCCATCCTCGGTATCGTGCTCGGGCCGATGGTCGAGGACAACTTCATGGTCACCATGCTCAAATACCAGGGTGATTTGACCGGCTTCTTCGACCGGCCGATCGCGACGGTTCTCGGCGTCTTCACCCTGACCGTCTGGACCCTTCTCCTCCTCCGCTACCTCAACGAACAACGTGCTCACCGTCCCTCGAAAGGCTCCCTCCATGCGCCGCGGTAATCTCCTGAAACAGAAGCTTGCCCGGGGCGAGCGCTTGGCCGGCCTTTGGGTGCAATCGGCCTCGCCGACCAACGCCGAGATCGCCGTGCTCGCCGGCTTCGAAGTGGCCTTGATCGACAACGAACACGGGCCGGCCGGCCTGGAGACGACGATCGCCATGCTGCGCGCGGTCGAGGCCGCTGGGGGCATGCCGATCGTCCGGGTTCCGTGGAACGATCAGGTCTATCTGAAGCGTGTGCTCGACCTGGGCGCGAACTCGCTCATGCTGCCCATGATCCAAACGGCGGCGGAGGCGAAGGCCGCGGTTGCCGCCTGCCGCTACCCGCCCTTGGGCAATCGGGGTTACGCCGCCTCCATCGCCCGCGCCTCGAATTACGGCCTCGACACGACCTATCTGCAGCACGCGCACGAGGACCTTCTCTTGATCCTGCAAATCGAAAGCAAGGCGGCGCTGGAGGCGATCCCCGCCATCGCCGGCATCGACGGCGTCGACATGCTGTTCATCGGCGCCAACGACCTCGCCGGCTCGATCGATCACCTGGAGCGTCTCGACGCACCGCCGGCGGCCGCCCTGATCGAAGACGCCGAGGAGGCGGTGCGCAGCAGCGGTGCCTGGATGGGCACCATTCCCCGTGCCGGGCACGAGCCCCAGGCGCTCTACGCCAAGGGCCACCGCTTGGTGATCGGCCCGAGTGACTTGGCGCTCCTGCGCGACGCGGCGCGCCGCGCGCGTGCCGAGTTCGACGGCGGCTGAGGGACGATGCTCGGCCTGTTCGGCATCTTCGGCCGCTCGCCGCATTTGCGCGAGCTGGAACGGCGGCTGCATCAACTCGACCTGCACCCGCGGCTCTTGACCGACGCGCTCAAGCTCACCGCGATGAAGCTGGTGATGCAGACGCACGGCCCTAGCCCGAGCGACGCAGCGTTGCATCGGACAGCAGAACTGCTCGCCTATTGCGTCTTGGGTGAAACCACTTTCAGCCTGCAGAATGGCGCTGAACTGGCCGAAGCGGTGGATCGCCGTATTCGACTGGCGCTGGATGCAAGCGAATCTCTCGACGCTGAGTTGATTCTGCTGACGGTTTACGCCGGCGTCATTCACCCGAGCGTGGTCGAGGGATACGGCATCGAGGTCGAAGGAAGCCAGCCTTCCTAGGATGTCCAGCGCAGCGATGCGGCCTCGCCGCCGACGCGCAGGCGGCCCACCCCCGTCTCGCCTCCAACGCGAAACTCCGACCTTTGGTTGACGATGCGTCACTTGTGCTCGGCGCGGGGGCTGCCAAACTGAAGTGGTAGATCAGGTTGGCTCATGGCAGCGGCATGAGCTGCGGCGACCCAGTGTCGCAGCGCCCACTGCGGAGCAAGGACCGTGGCGCCACCGGTCGGCGCGGCAGTTCGGTTCGTTCGGCCCCAACGAAGAGGACAAGCGATGCCCGTAGCCGTGCGTTTCCAAGCCAGCCTCGACCGCCTCATCGCCCACAACGATCGCGACGTGCGCTTGCAGGCGGCGCGATGCGCCAGTCATCTGCCCGGTGCGCTCGGCGTCGCACGGATGCGTGAGTTGGCCGACGACGCCGATGCCGAAGTCCGGCTGGAGGCGTTGGATGCGCTTGGCCGGCATGGCGCGCGCGCCGGTCTGCAAACCTTGCGCCGCGCCTTCGCCGACGACGTCGACCTGCGCTGCCGTCGTGCCGCGCTGCAGGGTTTGATCCGGCTCGAAGACCGCAGCATCGTTCCGGCACTCCGCCGGCTGGTGCGCAATCCCGACGCCTTCATCTACGAACAGTCGCCGCAGACCCAGGCGCTGCGGCAAGCGCTCTGCTGCGAGGCCGTCGACGCCCTCGGCCGGCTCGGCGACGAGAGCGTCATCGAGGACCTTCTGGGCCTGCTCGACCGCCACGTTTCGAGCCTCCTCGACGATGCCGTCATCCGCGCCCTTGCCAAGCTCGGCGAGCCCGGCACGGCCGCCCTCGACCGGCTGGCCCACACCAGCACGCCGGAGCGCGCGCGGCGCGCGGTGGAAGTGCTCGCCGAGGCGGCCGACGGGGCGCAGGTCGAAGCCCTCGCCCTCTTCCTCGGCCACAAGGACGGGACGGTGCGCGTGGCGGCGGCGCAAGCCCTGGTGCGGCTAGCACCCTGCCACTCCGCCCTGTTGCGCCGGGCCAGCGACCCCGATGCGAGCGTGCGTGCCCTCGTCGCCCGCCACAGCGGGCCGACCATGCCGACGGTCTTGAAGCTCCTGCTCGACGACAAGACGGCCACCGTGGTCGCGGCCGCCTTGCGCGCCATCTCCGACATGCCGCCCGCGGTGCGCAGCGACGACTTGGCCCTGCAGGTGCGCTGCAAATTGCGCCACGCCGATCCCGAGGTCGCTTGTGCGGCGGCCATCACCCTCGCCGCACTCGACCCGGACGCCGCCCTGCCGGAACTGGCGGGACGCCTCGCCGATGCGGATGCACCGCTGGCCTTGCGCATCACCGCCGCCCGGACCCTCGCCACCCTCGGCACCGCGCCGGCATTCGCCAAGCTGGTCGAGCACGTGTTCGTCGCCGAACCGAGCCTGCGCCGCGGCGTGATGGAGGCGTTGGTCGAATTGGGCGCCCGGGAAGACAGCGGCCCCGTTCGGGCCTTTTTGCTGGAGTTGCTGGGCACCGCGTCGGTGCCCGACACTGCGCCGCGCGGCCTCGCCGAGGAGTCGCGGCGCTACACCTCCACGGCAGGCACCACGGGTGCAGCCATCGTGCCGGCCGACATCCGCGCCGACATCGCCAGCCTGCTCGCATCCTGGCCGCACGACGGCGTCGCCGCAACGCTGGTCCAGGTGGTGCGCACGGCAACCGAAGAGCCCGTCCTGCGCCTCGCCGCCGCCCTCGCCTTGGCGCAGACGGTCGAACGCCTGCAAGCCGCGTCCGCCGAGGCGATCGCCGCGGCCGAAGTCCTCCTCCAAGCCGACGACGCCCGCCTCCGACTGGCCGCCATGAGGATCCTGCTGGTCGGCGCCCCGGACGTCGCGGGCGAGGCCGTCGAGAGCCGCCTGAACGACGCCGACCCCTCGGTGCGGGCGCTGGCCATCCGCTGGCTCGGCAACGGCCAGTTGCCGTTGTCGACGCACCTCATGGCCTGCCTGGAGCGCGGGCTCGACGATGCGAACGTGTCGGTGCGTCTCGCGGCCGTTGCTGCCCTCGTCCAGCGTCGCGGCGCCGCCGCCCTCGATGCGGTGGTCGAGAGCATCGTCCGGCACGGCGACGAAGCGGTCCCGCTGGCCGCGCGCACCCTCGCCACCCTGCCCTCGGAGCTGGTCCACGAAGCCTTGGCCAAACGCTTGGCGCTCGCCGCCAACCGCAAGCGCCAACTGGCCCTCCTCCGGCTCAGCGACGCCGTGCTGATGGCCCACACCCCCCTCGCCGCCGCCTGATCGCCGTCATCTTCCCGTCACGAAAGCCGCCTAAATCGGCGGCAGTTTCAACGGGAGGATGCGATGCATCGTTCGACGCTGCTCGGCGCTTGCGCCGGCGTTGCCCTTGCCGCCGCCACCGGCGGTGCCGAGGCGCGCACCGAAGTCGTCTTCTGGCACGCCATGGGCGGCGAGCTGGGTGAAAAGACCCAGGCCCTCGTCGACGGCTTCAACGACAGCCAGGACGCGTTCTTCGTCCGCGCCGAATATCGCGGCAACTACACCGAGACGATGACCGGTGCCATTGCCGCCTTCCGCGCCCGCCAGCAGCCGCACATCGTCCAGGTCTTCGAGGTCGGCACCGCCACCATGATGGCCGCCGAGGGCGCCATCTACCCGGTCTACCAACTGATGGCGGACACCGGGGCCGAGTGGAACCCCGACGACTACCTCGAATCGGTGGTTGGCTACTACACCACCCCGGACGGCCGCCTGTTGTCGATGCCGTTCAACAGCTCGA
>RECO01000178.1 GCA_007694015.1 Geminicoccaceae bacterium | reverse complement strand
GCAATGGCGACGTGGTCGAGATCAAGGGCCGCGACTTGATGAACGGCGTGCCGAAGGAGATCGTGATCTCAGAGCGGCAGATCGCCGAGAGCCTGGCCGAGCCGGTGAGCGCCATCATCGAAGCGGTGAAGGTGGCCTTGGAGCACACGGCACCCGAGCTTTCCGCGGACATCGTCGACAAGGGCATCGTGCTTACGGGCGGTGGTTCGCTGTTGGGCAATCTCGACTTCGTGCTGCGCCACGCCACGGGCCTGCCGGTCAGTCTGGCCGAGGAGCCCTTGTTCTGCGTCGCGGTCGGCACCGGACGTTGCCTGGAAGAAATGAAGACGCTGAAGCACGTCCTGCACACGGCCTATTAGGTAGCGTGGTGGGCGATCGTTATTGGCTTCTTAACCAAGCCGGTCCATAACCCGAGATCGAGAGCAGGCACGCCGTCTCCTGGGGCGTGGCCCGCATGGCTCGTCCTCCCTCACCCCGTTGGGAGCGCCGGTGAATACCTGGTTGGAGCGCATCAGCTTCGTCGGCTTGGTCGTGGCCGCCCTTCTCTTGCTCGCCGTCGGGCAGCGTGGACTCCACCTGGTGGACCGCACCACCCAGCAGGCCCGCGACGTCCTCACGCCGGTCGCCTCCCTGGTCGCCGAGCCGACCCGTGTCGTCCGCAACGCGGTGGGCTGGCTGGGCGATCAATTTGCCCTTGCCGAAGAAAACCGGCGCCTGCGCACCGAACTCGAACGGCTGCTCGACTGGCAAGCCGAGGCCACCCGCCTGCAGGTCGAAAACGCGGCCCTGCGCGACGTCCTGCACGCCCAGCGCCAGCGCCCCGCCCCGATCGCCAGCACCGCCCGCGTCGTCGCCGACAGCCGCAGCCCGTTCGTGCACACCCGTCTGCTCGATGCCGGCCGCCGCGATGGCGTGCAGGCGGGGATGGCGGCTTTGGGGCTCGGCGGCGTCGCCGGCCGCATCGTCGATGTCGGTGAACACAGCTCGCGTCTGTTGTTGCTGACCGACTTCAACTCGCGGGTGCCGGTCCTGGTGCTGCCCAGCCGCGATCCCGCCATCCTGATCGGCGACAACGGCCCCAACCCGCGCCTCGACTTTCTCCCCCTCAATCCCCGGGTGCAGGTCGGCGACCGCGTCGTGACCTCCGGCATCGGCGGCGTCCTCCCGGTCGGCCTGCCCATCGGCGAGGTCGTCGCCATCACCGAGGAGGGTTTCCGCGTTCGCCCCGCACTGGACTGGCGCGAGCTGGAGTACGTGCGGCTGGTCCGCATGCCACCGCCCGGTGATTTGATCGCGGGCGACCTGCGGCAGCCCCGGCCGCTGCCAGGCATGCCCGCGCTGGGCCGCTGAGGTGGGGAGCTAGGCCCGTGCCGTTCAGCCCGCTCCGCTTCGAACAGGGCTTGCGGTACACGCTGCCGCTGCTCGTGGCCATGCTGGCGGTGTTCGTCGACGTGGCGCCGCGGCCGGCGGCCGGCGGCGGCGGGCTCGGTCCCTTCTTGACGCTGATCGTCGTCTATTTCTGGTGCATCTACCGCCCGGACATCATGTCGTTCGCCGCCGTGTTCGGCATCGGTGCGCTCTTCGACCTGATGAGCGGGCAGCCGCTCGGCCTGACCTCGCTCGCCTTCGTGCTCGGCCGCGCCGCCCTGATGGCGCGCCAGCGCTTTTTCCACGCCAAGTCCTTCATGGTCATCTGGGCGCTGTTCGTCCTCTTGACCGTCGGCGTCGAGAGCGTGCGCTGGGCGTTGGGCGTGGTCGTGACCGGTGCGGTGGTCGATCCCTCGCCCCTGGTCTTCCAAGCCCTGCTGACGATCGCCATCTACCCGGCTGTGACGTGGGTGCTCGTGCGCCTGCATGGCCAGGTGCTGGTGGGAGGCGCGCATGCAAAATCCTGAGGCGGAACGCACCCGCGTCTTCTCGCGCCGCCTCGCTTTGTTGGGCGGAGCACAGGTCCTACTGTTCGGGGTGCTGGGTGCGCGGCTCCACCATCTGCAGGTCCGCGAGGCCCCCGCCTTTGCGCTCCGCGCCGACAACAACCGGATCAGCCAACGGCTGCTCACCCCCGCCCGCGGCCGGATCCTGGACCGCAATGGCATCGCGCTGGCGGACAACGAGCCGTTCTATCGGGTGCGCATCGTGCGCGAGCGGGTCAGCGACGTCGAGGCCATTCTCGACGCCCTCGCCGAGTTGATCCCGATCACGCCGCAACAACGCCTCGACGCCCTGGAACGCGCGCGCAGCCACCGCGCCTTCGTGCCGGTGGTGGTGCGCAACGATCTCACCTGGGAAGAGGTTGCCACGCTGGCCGTCCGCTCGCCGGAACTGCCGGGGGTCATGCTCGACAGCGGCCTCGTCCGGCGCTACGCCTTCGGCCCCGAATTCGCCCACGTGTTGGGTTATGTCGGCCCCCCCAACGAGCGCGACCTGCAGAACGACCCGGACCCGCTCTTGCGCGTCCCCGACCAGCGGATCGGCCGCAGCGGCATCGAAGGCCGCTACGATGCGCTGCTGCGCGGCAAGGCCGGGCTGTTGCAGATGGAGGTCAACGTCGTCGGCCGCGAGATCCGTGAGCTGCAGCGCCGGCCGGGTGTCGCCGGCCGCGACGTGGAACTGACCATCCACAAGGAGTTGCAGCGTTACGCCCACCGCCGCATCGCCTCGGAGCTTTCCGCCAGCGCCGTGATCCTCGACGTCGAGACGGGCGAGGTGCTGGCGATGGCGTCGGTGCCGGGTTTCGAGCCCGGGGCCTTCACCAACGGCGTCAGTCACCGGCAATGGAACGAGTGGCGCGACGACCCCCGAGCGCCCTTGGTCAACAAGGCGCTGTCGGGCATCTATCCGCCCGGCTCCACCTTCAAGATGATCACCGGCCTCGCCGCCATGGAGGCCGGTATCGTCGACGCCCGCAGCACATATTTCTGCCCGGGTCATCTGACGTTGGGGACGGCGCGGTTCCATTGCTGGCGGCCCGGCGGGCACGGTTCGATGGCCATGGTGCAGGCCCTCGCCCAGTCCTGCGACGTCTATTTCTACGAAGCCGGGCGGCGCGTCGGGATCGACGCCATCACCGCCATGGCCAACCGCTTCGGCCTCGGCGTGTCGACCGGCATCGATCTGCCGAGCGAGCGCACGGGCCTGATGCCGACCCGCGCCTGGAAGGAAGCGTCGATCGGCGAGCGCTGGCAGCCCGGCGATTCGGTGGTGGCCTCGATCGGTCAGGGCTATCTGACGAGCACGCCCTTGCAACTCGCCGTGATGACGGCGCGCATGTGCAATGGCGGCTACGCCGTGAGCCCGTGGTTGGCCCGCCCCGTTCCGGGCGATGGCCGCGAGCTGATCCCGGCCCCCAAGATGGACATCGCCGAGCACCATCTGAAGCTGATGAAGGACGGCATGTACGAGGCCGTGAACGGGTCGCGCGGGACGGCGCGCAGCCAACGCCTCTTGAGCGAGCACGACAAAATGGGCGGCAAGACCGGCACGTCCCAGGTGCGCCGGATCACCCGCGCCGAACGCGCGGCGGGCCTGCATCGCCGCCAGGATCGCCCCTGGCGCGACCGGCACCATGCGCTGTTCGTCGGTTACGCGCCGTACGAACGGCCGCGCTATGCGGTCTCGGTCGTGGTCGAGCACGGTGGCAGCGGCAGTGCGGCCGCCGCCCCGATCGCGCGCGACCTGTTGCAGAAGGCCCTCGACCTCGACCCGAGCGGGCCGCGGCTGAGTGCGGAAGGCGCGTCCCCGAAGCGGCTGACGGCGATGGTCGATGCGGGTTGAGCCGGCCGCCCATTTGTTGCAGTTGCCGGACAAGCTCGCCCGGGTGAGCTGGGTCTATGTGCTGATCCTGGCGCTGATCGGGCTGGTCGGCTACGCGATGCTCTATTCGGCGGCGGGTTCGTCACACCAGCCCTGGGCCTGGCGGCACGCGGTCAGGCTCGCCATGGGCCTGAGTGCCATGATCGTCGTCGCCATGATCGATCCCAGGGTCTGGTTCCGTTACGCCTACGTGCTCTATGCGGGCGCCTTCGCGGCCCTGGTGGCGGTGGAGCTCATGGGCAGCTATGCCAAGGGCGCCCAGCGCTGGATCGACCTCGGCTTCGTGCAGTTGCAGCCCTCGGAGCTGATGAAGATCGCGGTCGTCTTGGCCTTGGCGCGCTATTTCCACGGTGCCACGCTGCAGGATGTCGGCCGGCCCCTCTACCTGGTACCCCCGGCCCTGCTCGTGGTGGCGCCGTCGATCCTGGTGCTGGGTCAGCCGGATCTCGGCACCGCCGTGACGCTGCTCGCCGTCGGCGGGACGCTCTTCTTCCTCGCCGGGGTGCGCTGGTGGAAGTTCGCGCTGATCTTCGGCGCCGCCGTCGCCGCGGTACCGGTGATCTGGCAGGCGCTGCACGACTACCAGCGCCAGCGCGTGCTCACCTTCCTCGACCCCGAAGCCGACCCGCTCGGTGCCGGCTACCACATCATCCAGTCCAAGATCGCGCTCGGTTCGGGCGGGCTTTGGGGCCGTGGTTTCGGCCAGGGCAGCCAATCGCAGCTGAGCTTCCTGCCGGAAAAGCAGACCGACTTCATCTTCACCATGCTGGCCGAGGAGCACGGGCTGGTCGGTGCGGCGGTGGTGCTCACGCTCTACCTGGCCGTCTTCCTTTTGGGCCTGCTCTACGCCGCGCGCACCCGCAGCCAATTCGGCCGTCTGGTCGCCGCCGGCGTGTCGATGATGTTCTTCCTCTACGTCGTCATCAACGTCGCCATGGTCACCGGGCTCATCCCTGTCGTCGGCGTGCCGCTGCCGCTGATTTCCTATGGCGGCACGGCGATGATGACGGTGTTGATCGGTTGCGGCCTGGTGCTCGGCATCGACGTCCACCGCGACCTCTACATGAAGCGCTTCCCGGTCGACGACGTGTAGAGCGTTGTTGGAAAGGCTGGACCCTCCCGCACCCCCGCCCGGCCGCCCATGGAATCGTACACTCATGGGCGGCCGGCCACCCCACGCTGCAAAGCAGCGTGGGGACCCCGGCGGGCGGGGGTGCGGCATGGACGAAGCGCGACCTCAATGGAAAACGCTGTAACGGCCCAAGGGATCTTGCTGACGCCTCGGGCGAGGCCCTGGGGCGTCGGTTTGATCTCGGACATGGCGCCGCCTCAATTCCTGTACTTGAATGGCGTGTTCGAAGCCGTTTCGGGAGGAAAGGGCGTGCCTGCCAACGTGTTCGTCGTCGGCTTGGAACCCTTCAACCGGCGCCTCTTGCAGCGGGTCCGCGGGGCGGCGGACTATCGCTTCCACGGCCTGCTCGACGTGGCCACGGTGGCCGGGCGCGGCCCGTTCGACGTCGAGGCGCTGCTGGCGGAGGCCCGCGAGGTGCTGGACGACTTCGACGAGCCGATCGACGCCATCGTCGGCTATTGGGACTTTCCCACGCAATTGCTCCTGCCCGTGCTGCGCCAAGAACGTGGCTTGCGCGGGCCGAGCCTGGAGGCCGTGCTGGCGGCGGAGCACAAATATTGGGCGCGGACGCTGCAACGCCGCATCGTCCCTGAGCTGTTGCCCCCCTTCGCGGTCGTGGACCCGTTCGCCGACGACGCCGCGCGGTGCCCGGCCTTGGACTATCCGTTCTGGTTGAAGCCGGTGAAGGCGCATTCGTCCCTGCTCGGCTTTCGCATCGCCAACCGTGCCGACCTGGCGCACGCCATCGACCAGATCCGTCGCGGCATCGACGAGTTTTCGGTGCCGCTCGAAGCGTTCCTCAGGCGGGCCGACCTACCGGCGGAGATCGCCCGACTGCCGAGCACCGCCTGCATCGCCGAGGGGATCATCGCCCACGGCCGCCAATGCACGCTCGAAGGCTACGTCCACGCCGGCAAGGCGCACGTCTACGCCGTGGTCGATTCCATCCGCGGCCCCAACCGCTGCAGTTTCGAGCGCTACGAATACCCCTCGACGCTGCCCCCCGCGGTGCGCGCCGAAATGGCTGCGCTCGCCTGCCGCGTGGTGGAGCATGGCGGGCTCGACGACACCCCCTTCAACATGGAGTTCTACCACGACGCACGCCACGACCGGCTGTGGCTCCTGGAGATCAATGTCCGCATCTCGAAGTCGCACGGCCCGCTGTTCGAGAAGGTCACGGGCGTGCCGCACTTCGAGGTGATGCTGGACCTGGCCTTGGGCCGGCAGCCGGACTACCCGCCCGCCGAGCTTCGCTACCGCCACGCGGCCAAGTTCATGCCGCGCCTGTACGGCCGGCACGACAGGGCGGTGGTCAAGGCCACGCCGAGTGCCGAGGACATCGCGGCACTGGAGGCCCGCTTTCCGGGCTCCGACATTCAGATGCATCTCCGCCCCGGCATGCGCCTCGGCCAAATCCGCCACCGCGACAGCTACAGCTACGAATTGGCGACCATCTTCATGGGCGCGCAGAGCCACCAAGCGCTGATGGCCGACTATCGGCGCTGTCGCGCGGCGCTCGGCGTCGTCATCGAGGGACATGCGACATGAGCAAGATCGCGGTCGTCACCGACTTTCCCCGAGCCATCCGCGAGGAAGAGACCATTTGGATCGACCTGCCGGACGGGCAGCGTCTGGCCGGCCGGCTGTGGCTGCCGGCGGACGCCGCGGCAGCACCGGTGCCGGCGATCCTCGAATACATTCCCTATCGGCGGCGCGACTTCACGCGTGAGCGGGATTCCCTCATGCACGCCTACGTTGCCGGCCACGGCTATGCGTGCCTGCGGGTCGATTTGCGCGGCAGCGGCGACAGCGACGGGGTGTTGACCGACGAATATCTGCCCGAGGAACTGGACGACGGGGTCGCCGTCATCGCCTGGCTGCGGCGCCAGAAATGGTGCGACGGCCGGGTCGGCATGATCGGCATTTCCTGGGGGGGCTTCAACGGCTTGCAGATCGCGGCCCGGCAACCGCCGGGGCTGGACGCGATCGTGACGGCCTGCTCGACCGACGACCGCTATGCCGACGACGTGCACCACATGGGCGGCTGTCTGCTCGGCGACAACCTCTCCTGGGCGTCGGTGATGTTCGCCTACAACGCGCTGCCGCCCGACCCCGAGGTGGTGGGCGCGCGCTGGCGCGAGATGTGGCATCAACGGCTCGACGGCAGCGGGCTCTGGCTCGACACCTGGCTGCGCCACCAGCGTCGCGACGCCTATTGGCGGCATGGCTCCATCAACGAGGATTATGCAGCCGTCCGCTGTCCGGTGCTGGCGGTGAGCGGCTGGGCCGATGGCTATTCCAACGCCGTCTTTCGTTTGCTCGCCAACCTCCGAGGCCCGCGGCAGGGACTGATCGGTCCTTGGAGCCACAAATACCCGCATCAAGGCGTGCCGGGGCCGGCGATCGGCTTTCTGCAGGAGGTGGTCCGCTGGTGGGATCGCTGGCTGAAGGACCGGCCGAACGGGGTCGAGGCCGAGCCGATGCTGCGGGTGTGGATGCAGGCGAGCGTGCCGCCGACCACCAGCTACGTGGAACGGCCCGGCCGCTGGGTGGCGGAGCCCACCTGGCCCTCGCCGGACATCACCACCGCGACGTTCGGTTTGGCACCCGCTCGACTGGTGCGCGGTGCAGAGGCCGCCGACGTCGCCTTGACGATCCAATCGCCCCTGACCGTCGGCCTCTTCGCCGGCAAGTGGTGTTCCTATGCGGCCGGGCCCGATCTCGCCCATGACCAGCGGCAGGAGGATGGCGGCGCACTGGTGTTCGACAGCGACCCCCTGACCGAGGACATCGAGATCCTGGGCGGGGTCGTGGCCGAACTCGTGCTCGCCGCCGACCAACCGATCGCCATGGTTGCCGCCAGGATCTCGGACGTGGCCCCGGATGGCAAGGCCACGCGGGTGACCTACGGCCTGCTCAACCTGACCCATCGCGCATCGGCCGAACACCCCGCGCCGCTGGAGCCGGGCCAGATCTATCGGGTTCAGGTCCGGCTCAACGACGTCGCGCAGAACTTTCCAAGGGGCCATCGCCTGCGCTTGGCGCTGTCCTCGTCCTACTGGCCGCTCGCCTGGCCGCCGCCCCGCTCGACCCGCCTCACCCTGATGACGGGGCCGTCGCGGCTGCACCTGCCGATCCGGGCGCCACGGGCGGCGGACGCCTCGCTCCGCGCCTTCGGCCCCGCCGAGGGGGCACCCCCGGAGCGCCGGCGCCCCCTCACGCCCGGCCGCCACGAATGGATCGTGCAGCGCAACCTGGCGAGCGACGTCTCGACCCTGGAAGTGATCAACGACCATGGCACCTTCGAGATCGCCGAGATCGGACTGGAGGTGACGCACCACAGCCGCGAAACCTACACCAGCCGTGCCGATGACTTTACCTCGGCACGGGGCGAGGTGCGGACCGAGCGGCGGCTCCGCCGCGGCGACTGGTCGATCCGCACGGTGACCCGGACGCGGTTGACCGCGAGTGCCACCACCTTCCGGCTGGAGGCCGACCTCGACGCCTATGAGGGCGAGACGCGGGTGTTCTGTCGCAGTTGGGACCGTTCCATTCCGCGCGACCACGTGTGAGCAGGCACGGCCGCACTGGGTCAGTCGAACAGGCTGTCGATGTCGTTCTGGACGAGGCCCTGGTGGGCCATTTGCGGACCGTTGACGAGGGCGGCGTCGCCCTCGCGCTTGGGCGGTGGCGGCAGGGTCGAAAGATCGGTCTGCTTGCCGAGGTGCTGGATCATCGCCATGACGCGGAGGTCGATGTCGCGCAACAGCGACATCACCTTGGCGATGCGCTGCCCGGTGATGTCCTGGAAGTTCGAGGCCTGGTAGATGGCGGTGGTCTGGTCGCCGATCGCCTGCGCCGCGGCCTCCGGGGCGACCTCGCTCGCCGCGAGCTTGGCGGCCAGCGCATCCAGCGCTTCGGTGGCGGTCAGGATGTCGTCGGTGGCGACCTCGGTGGCCGCGACGATGGCGTCGAGTTCGTCGACGGCGGCGAGCACGCGGTCGTCGTCCATCATCGGATGGCGCAGCGTGGCAACTTCCGTCAGGGTCAGGAAAATGGTGTCGGACAGCGCCTCGATCTCGTCCTTGAGCGCCGCGATGTCGTTCTTGGTCGCCATGATCTCACCATCGGCCGTGGCTGCCGCGCGGGGTGTGACGAGGCCGAGCATGGACCCGCGAGTTTAACTTTCGGTTGACGCTCAGCGTGTTTCAGTGACGACCCGTCCCGCGCCCCCGCCAAGTAGAGCGAACCCAGCACGGCGATCCGCGCCGGCGGACCGGATGCGAGGTGGCCGAGTGCTGCTTTGGGGCTCTCGCCGACTTCGGCCGGCACGCCGAGGGCGCGCGCCGAGGCGACCAGTTGGTCCGGCTTCTGGCTCGCTTCCGTCCCCTGGATGCCGACCGCCACCATGCGGTCGATCAACGGCGCCAGCGGCCGCAGAAAGCCGTTCGCGTCCTTGGTGTGCAGCATGCCCATGACGACGCGCAAGGGGCGCGGCTGCAGACCCTGGAAGAACGCGGCGATGACGCGGCCGGCGTCGGGGTTGTGGCCGCCATCGACCCAAAGCTCGTCGTCCGGCCTGACGGCGGAGAGGAGCCGTCCCCGGTCCAGGCGCTGCAACCGGGCCGGCCAGGACGCCGATTGCAGACCGGCGCGGATGGCCGCGAGCGACGGTGCCAGGGGGCCGAGCCCGCGGGCAGCGGCGACGGCGAGGGCGGCGTTGCCATATTGGTGGTCGCCCCGGAGCGTCGGCGGCGGCAGCTCCAGGCTGCCGGCCGCGTCGTCGAACCGCCAGGCCCCGTCGTCACCGCCGCGCACCAAGCGGAAATCGCGCGGCATCATGACCAGCTTCGCACCGAGCCGTGCCGCCCATTGGCGGACCACCACCTCGACCGGCGGCCGCTGCGGCCCGACCACCACCGGCACGCCCGGCCGCAGGATGCCGCATTTCTCGCGCGCGATGGCGCTCAGCGTGCGGCCCAGATAGGCCTCGTGGTCGAACGACATGGGTGAGAGCAGCGTCAGCGCCGGCTCGGGCACCACGTTGGTGGCATCGAGCCGGCCGCCGAGGCCCGTCTCCAACAGCACCACATCCGCCGGCTCGCGGCTGAAGGCGAGGAACGCTGCCGCCGTCGTGATCTCGAAGAAGGTGATCGGCTGGCCGGCGTTGGCCGCCTCGACCTCGAGGAGGAGGGCTTCGAGGTGGTCGTCCTCGATCGGCTGGCCGCCCAGGAGGATGCGCTCGTTGAAGCGCACCAGATGCGGCGAGACGTAGCGATGCACGCGCCGGCCGTCGGCGGTGAGCATCGCGTCCAGCATGGCCAGCGTCGAGCCCTTGCCGTTGGTGCCGGCGATGTGCACGACCGGCGGCAGCCGGCGCTCGGGATGACCGAGCGCCGCGAGCAGGCGATGCACCCGGCCGAGCGACAGGTCGATCGCCTTCGGGTGCAGCCGCTCCATGCGCTGCAGGATGGGGTCAGGCGCCGGCAAGGTTTTCGTCGTCCTCCTTCACGGGTGGCACCACCTCGAGGCCCAAAGGCGGTACCGGAAAGGTGGTGACCGGCGGCTCCTTCGTCATCAGGAGGTCGATGACGCGCGCCAGCGTCGCCGGCAGGTCGAAGCGGTGCACCACCATGTCGACGATGCCGTGGTCCTTCAGATATTCCGCCCGCTGGAACCCCTCGGGCAGGGTCTCGCGGATGGTCTGCTCGATCACGCGCGCCCCGGCGAAGCCGATCACCGCACCCGGCTCGGCGATGGCGATGTCGCCCAGCATGGCGAAGGACGCGGTGACCCCGCCTGTCGTCGGGTCGGTCAGGATGGTGATGTAGGGCAGGCCCGCCTCCTGCACCTCGGTGACGGCCACGGTGGTCCGCGCCATCTGCATCAAGGACAGAGCCCCCTCCTGCATCCGCGCCCCGCCCGACGAGGTGATGACCACCAGTGCTGCCCGCTGCAACACGGCGAGCTGGCCTGCCGCCACCAAGGCTTCGCCCACGGCCGTGCCCATCGACCCACCCATGAAGGCGAAATCCAAAACGGCGATCACCGCCGGCTGGGCGCCGATCTTGCCGTGCGCCACGGCAATGGCATCGCTCCGCCCGGCCTTTGCCTGCGCCTCCTTCAACCGCTCGTCGTAGCGCTTCTTGTCCTTGAACTTCAGCGGGTCGGCCGGAACCTTGGGCAGATCGATCGTCTGCCACGTGTCGCGATCGAACAGCGTCTCGAAGCGAAATTCCGGGCTGACCCGCAGATGGTGGCTGCAGAACGGACAAACCCGCTGATTGGATTCCAGGTCGCGGTTGAACACCATCCGCTCGCACCCCGGACATTGCGACCACAGGTTCTCGGGAACCGGCGAATCCTCGCGATTCACCAAGGCACGAATGCGCGGGCGAACGTAGTTGGTGAGCCAGTTCACGGGATCGCTCCTTGGATCGCAAAAGAGAGTGTAGGGGGGCTTGATAGCCCCCCTACGACCCCCAAGCGTCGGCCTTGCCGACGCCACTTTGGTCGAGGCCCGGCTGGCCCGACCATCACACCTTCGAACACTGGCAGCGGCAGCGCCGCTGCCTGGGGGGCGCGGGGGGCCAAAAGCCCCCCGATCCTTCCCTTTCTTCTCGTCTCATCCGCGCGCCTTATGCACCGCCGCCGCCAGGGCTTCGACCTTGCCGAGCACGGCGTTCCGTACCGCCTGACTACCTTCGCCCTGGTGCTTGGCGATGAGGTCGACCAGCGCCGAGCCGACGACCGCAGCGTCGGCGACGCGGGCGATGGCGCGGGCTTGTTCGGGTTCGCGGATGCCGAAGCCGACGGCGACGGGGAGCTGGGTGTGGCGGCGGATGCGGGCGACGGCCTCGCCGACGACGTCGACGACGGGGGCGGCGGCCCCGGTGATGCCGGTGATGGAGACGTAGTAGAGAAAGCCCGAAGTGTTTTGGAGGACGGCCGGCAGGCGGGCGTCGTCGGTGGTGGGGGTGGCGAGGCGGATGAAGGCGAGGCCCTTGGCAAGCGCCGGCAGGCAGAGTTCGTCGTCTTCCTCGGGCGGCAGGTCGACGACGATCAGGCCGTCGACGCCGGCTTGCTTGGCGTCGTCGAGAAAGCGGTCGGTGCCGTAGTGGAAGATGGGGTTGAAGTAGCCCATCAACACCACGGGCGTGGTGTCGTTGCCGCGGCGGAAGGTGCGCACGAGGTCGAGCGTTTTGGTGAGGGTCATGCCGGCGTCGAGGGCGCGCAGGCTGGCGGCCTGGATCGCCGGGCCGTCGGCCATCGGGTCGGTGAAGGGCATGCCGAGTTCGATCACGTCGGCGCCGGCGGCGGGCAGGCCCTCCAGGATGGCGGCCGCGGTGGCGGGGTCGGGGTCGCCGGCGGTGAGGAAGGTGACGAGGCCGGCGCGGCCCTCTTCCTTCAGGGCGGCGAAGCGGCGGTCGAGGCGCGTGGTCACAGGCTCACCCCTTTGGCACGGGCGACGGTGAAGATGTCCTTGTCGCCCCGGCCGCAGAGATTCATCACGACGATGCGGTCACGGGCCATGGTGGGGGCGAGCTTGATGACCTCGGCCAGCGCGTGGGCGGGCTCGAGCGCGGGGATGATGCCCTCCAGCTTGGAGCAGCGCTCGAACGCGTCGAGCGCTTCGGCGTCGGTGACGGCCGCGACTTCGAGCCGGCCGATGTCCTTGAGCCAGGCGTGCTCGGGGCCGACGCCCGGATAGTCGAGGCCCGCCGAGATCGAGTGCGGCTCGATCACCTGGCCGTCGTCGTCCTGGAGGAGGAACGACTTGGAGCCGTGCAGCACGCCCGGCGTGCCGGCGTTGAGCGCTGCCGCGTGGCGGCCGGTCTCGATGCCGTCGCCGGCCGCCTCGACGCCGAGGAGGCGCACCGCATCGTCGTCGAGGAAGGGGTGGAACAGGCCCATGGCGTTGGAGCCGCCGCCGATGGCGGCCACGAGCACGTCGGGCAGGCGGCCTTCGCGCTCCTGCATCTGTTCCTTCACCTCCTCGCCGATGATGGCCTGGAAGTCGCGCACCATGGCGGGATAGGGGTGCGG
Organism: Geminicoccaceae bacterium; assembly: GCA_007694015.1. Lineage (GTDB taxonomy): Bacteria > Pseudomonadota > Alphaproteobacteria > Geminicoccales > Geminicoccaceae > RECO01. Next base: position 18,797 of record RECO01000178.1, on the reverse strand, counting down.
GCCGGCGACGCTGCCGATGATGTAGAAGGTGTCGTCGACGTTGGTCACCCAGTCGCGGAGTGCCTCGTTCATGGCGTCCTTCAAGGTGCGCGAGCCCGAGGTCACGGGCCGCACCTCGGCACCGAGGAGCTTCATGCGGAAGACGTTGGGCTGCTGGCGCTCGATGTCGCGCTCGCCCATGTAGACGATGCACTGGAGGCCGAAGCGCGCCGCCACCGTCGCCGTCGCCACGCCGTGCTGGCCGGCACCGGTCTCGGCGATGATGCGGCGCTTGCCCATGCGCTTGGCCAGCATGATCTGGCCGATGCAGTTGTTGATCTTGTGCGCACCGGTGTGGTTGAGCTCGTCGCGCTTGAAGTAGATTTTGGCGCCGCCCAGCGCCTCGGTCATCCGCTCGGCGAAGTAGAGGGGGCTCGGCCGGCCGACATAATCGCGGAGCCACAGGTCCAGTTCGGCCTTGAAGCCGGCATCGCGCTTGGCCGCCTCGTAGGCCTGATCCAGCTCCAGGATGTTCGGCATCAGCGTTTCGGCGACGTAGCGGCCACCGAAGGCGCCGAAATGGCCGCGGTCGTCCGGGCCGCTCCTCAGCGTGTTGGGCGTGGTCATGTCATTCCTTTCCACCGTCGTTCGGGCGTTTCGCGGCCTCGATGAACGCCCGCAACCTCTCGTGATCCTTGATGCCCGGGGTGCTTTCCACGCCTGAGGCGACATCGACGAAACCGGCGCCGGTCAGGCGCACCGCATCCTGCACGTTGGCCGGGTCGAGCCCGCCGGCAAGGCCCCATGGCGTCCCACCCGTGGCGATGCCCTGCAAGAGCCGCCAATCGAAGGCGAGCCCGTTGCCGCCGGCTTGCGCTCCCGGTGGCGCCTTGGCGTCGAACAGGAGAAGGTCGGCGGCTTCGGCATAAGCCATCACATGGGCGAGGTCGTCCGACGTTGCCACCGGCAGGGCCTTGACCACGGCGAGGCGGGTCCGGGCGCGCACCTCGCGGACGCGGCCCGGCGGCTCGTGGCCGTGCAACTGGATCAGATCGACCGCCCCGGAGGCCGCCAAGCCATCCACGAGCGTGTCGTCCGGGTCGACCGTGACGGCGACGCGCCCGGCCTTGCCCCGTGCCGGGGCGAGCAGGGCCTGGAGGTCCTCCACGGCCACGGCGCGCTTGGTTGCGGGAACGACGACCGCACCGACGAGGTCGGCGCCGGCCGCGACCGCGGCAGCGACGTCCTCCGGGCGCGTGTTGGCGCAGATTTTTACGCGCGGTGGCATCTCACGCAGCTGCCCGGTCGAGTTCGTCCGCGATGGCACGGGCCGCCCCGGCCGGGTCCGCCGCGTCGCTGATCGGGCGGCCGATGACCAGCACATCGGCGCCGGCCGCTTGCGCCTCGCTCGGGGTGCGGGTGCGCTTCTGATCGCCGAGGGCGCCGCCGGCCGGGCGGATACCGGGGACGGCGAGGACCGGCGCCGGACCGAACCGCCGGCGCAGGCCCTCGACTTCCAAGGGCGAGCAGACGAGGCCGTCGATGCCAGAGCCGAGCGCCAGCTCGGCCATGGCCATGACCTGGTCGGCGACCGGGCGGACGATGCCTTGGACCACGAGGTCGCTCTCGTCGAGGCTGGTGAGCACCGTGATCGCCAGGAGCTTGGGCGGTGTCGGCGAGGCGGCGGCCGCATGGGCCGCTGCCTCCAGCATCGCCCGCCCCCCGGCCGCGTGCACGGTGAGGTAGCGCACGCCCAGGGCCGACGCCGCGCGGACGGCACCGGCGACCGTGTTGGGGATGTCGTGCAGCTTCAGGTCCAAAAAGATCGGCAGGCCCAGCGCCTGCAGGGCTTCGACCTCGCGGGGTCCGTTGGCGGTGAAGAATTCGAGGCCGAGCTTCAGCCCGCCGACATGGCCCTTGATGCTCCGCGCCAGCATTTCGGCCGCTGCCCGGTCGGCACGGTCGATCGCGCAATAGACCGCTGCTCGCCGCATCGCCGCCGTACCACCCGTCCGTTCATCCGAACGGGGCTTATAGCAGGCCTGCGCACCTTGCCAATCGGCGGGCGTTCAAGCGATGAGCGCTTCGGGCCGGGTCTCGGGATCGCCCGCGAGCCAGGCCTGGAGCGTGGCGTCGTCGAGGCGGCCTTCGGCGTGGGCGACGACGCCTTGGCCGATGAGCGGACCGAATTTGAAGCCGTGGCCGGAAAAGCCGGTGAGCACGGTGCCCTTGGCGAAGGTCTGGGCGACGAAGCGCTCGTCGGCCGAGACGGTGTAGCAACAGGTCCGCGCTTGTTTGATGCGGTAGGCCTCGGGCGTGGCGACGCCGCGGCGGAGCAGTTCGAGCACCGCTTCCCGCTCCTCGGGTCGGGCCACCCGGTCGGTGTCGGGCTGCTGGTGGCGGCCGAAGCTGTGGTCGCCGATCTTGAGCGGCACGCCCGCGACCGGCGGCACGGCGTAGAAGCCGCTGCCCTTGGAGGCGACGCCGTCGAGGACCATCGGCATCGCCGCCCAGCGTTCACCGAGGTCACGGTCGACTTCGAGGTCGAGGGCGATCTGGCGGGTCGGCGTCACTTTGGCGGCAAGGTCGGGCACCAGGCGCTCGACCCAGGGGCCACAGGCGACCACGACCCGGTCGGCGTCGATCGGCTTACCCTCGGCGAGCGTGATCCGCCCGGCGTCGAGGTCGACCGCGATCGCCCGGCAGTGGCAGCGGAGATCGGCCGTCGATTGCGCCCGCAGCCAGCCGATCAGGGCGAGGAGGATCGCGCGCGCCTGCAACACGCCGCCGGTGGGCGTGACCAGCGCCCATTCCACCCCGTCGCCGTTCAAGAGCGGGTAGCGGGCGGCGAGGTCCGGGCCTTCGATGATCTCGTAGGCCACCCCCAGCTGGTCGAGGCTGGTCTTGGTCGCTTCGGCCCACGGGTCGGTCTCGCGCACGACGATGAGGGTGCCGGTCTCGGTGTAGAGCCGTTCGCCGAGCGTGGCCCAGAGCTGCTCGTTGACGGCGTAGGCGTCGGCCACCATGCGGGCATAGCCGTGCTTGTCGCCATAGGGAAAGCGGATCAGGCGGCTGTGGTCGACCGAGGAAGCGAAGGGGTGCGGCAGCGGACCCTGCTCGACCAGGGTGACGTGGTGGCCATGGCGCACCGCGGCCCACGCGACCGAAAGGCCCATGATGCCGCCGCCGACGATGGCGAGGTGGAGGCCCGAACTCATCGGCCGGTCACGACGAGGGCGGCCGCGACCAGGTCTTCGAGGGCGGTGCCGACCGACTTGAAGGCCGTGATCTCCTGGGCACTGCCCCGGCCGCGCACGGCACCCTTGCAGAGATCGGCGAGTTCGCCCGCGATCCGGTCCGGGGTGAAGGTGCCGGCGGCGATCGGCTGGAGGAGGTCGCCCGCTTCGGCCAGCGCACCGGCGCGCGTGTCGACGAAGACGCGGGCCTTCGCCAGCACCGCGTCGTCGCTCTCGCGCATGGTGGGCAAAAAGGCGCCGACGAGGTCGACGTGGCTACCGGGGCGAAGCCAAGCACCTTCGACCAGAGGCGCGGTCGCGAGCGTGGCGCAGCTGATGATGTCGGCGCTGCGGCAGGCGGCAGCACGATCGGTCGTCGCCGTCGCCTCGAAACCCTCGGCAGAGAGTGCCGCCGCCAGCGCCTCGGCCCGCGCCGCGGTGCGGTTCCAGACCGTCACGGCGCGGATCGGCCGAACGACGGCATGGGCGCGGACCAGATGTGGGGCCAGCGCACCGGCACCGAACAAAGCGAGGTGGCGGGCATCGGGTGCCGCGAGGTAGCGGGCGGCCAAGGCGGAGGCGGCAGCCGTTCGCCTGAGCGTGAGTTCGGTGCCGTCGACCGTCGCCAGGGGCCTGCCGGTCGCCTGGTCGAACAGGACGTAGGCGCCATGCACCGCGGGCAGGCCGCATTCGGCATTGGCCGGCGTCACCGTGACCAGTTTCACCCCGGCGACGCGGCGGTTCCAGGCCGGCATCGCCAGAAGCGAGGCGCCGTCACCGCGGTCGTGGGCTTGGCGGAGCGGGGCCTCGGCACCTGCGCGAAAGCCGTCCTCCAAGGCCGCGATCAAGCGGCCATAGGGCAGCGCTTGGGCCGTTGCCGCGGCGTCGAAGACCTGCAAGGCCGGCTCAGGTCGACGGCAGGGCCAGGGGCTTGGTGCCGGTGGTCGGCGCCAGGGCCGGTGCCGCGGGCTTGTTCTTGGCGGCGGCTTCGGCCTTGGCGCGCCGTTCGGCGGCGGCGGCGGCGGCCCGCTCCTCCTCCCGCTGCTCGTTGATCTGCCGACGGACCTCCTGCGAGCGCAGCACGCGCTGCGCCCGCGTCGCCTCGGCGCGCCAGCGCATCCCGCTGAGCCACAGCACGATGCCGGCCAGGAGCACACCCACGACCAGCACCGCCAGGACGAGCCCCCAGACCGGCACGGTCAAGGGCACGAGGCCGGGCCAGATCACCACGTCGACCAGCCCCCGGTTCTGCACCGCGAACACGACGAGGTAGAGGGCTGCAGCAGCGGCGAGCAGGTAGCGAATGAGGCGGAGCATGGTGGCGTGTCCCCGGTTTTGGCTCAGCTGTGGGCGTTGAGGCGTTCGCGCAGGTCTTTGCCGGTCTTGAAGTGCGGCACGACCTTGTCGGGCACGGCCACTTCCTCGCCGGTTCTGGGGTTGCGCCCGGTGCGTGCGGCGCGCTCGCGCACCGAAAACGCACCGAAGCCGCGCAACTCGACCCGGTCGCCCCGCGCCAGGGCGGCGGCGATCTCGTCGAACACCGTGGCGACGATGCGCTCGACGTCACGCAGGGTGAGATGCGGGTTGGCTTCGGCCAGGCGCTTGATGAGGTCGGACTTGGTCACGGGCTTTGGGCCATCGATGAGCGTTATGTCGTTTGGTGCCAGAGCGGCCCCGAGCGGTCAACCGGGTGCTAGCGCAAGTGGTTGACGCAGCGTCGTTTTGACGGCGGGGGAGCGAGCGTGCCCAAGCCACTCGGCCGAGTGCCGGAGCCGCTCGCCCAGGCTGCACGCTGGTTCAGGCGGCGAGGCCGGATGGCAGGGGCTCGCCCAATTCGCTGAGCCGCCGGGCGAGGCGGGCGAGTTGGCGGTCCAGTTCGGCGACGTCCGAGGCAGCCAGGCGCGGCCCCGGCCGGCGGATCGCCGCCGACGCGATCAGGCCGCGGCGGCGGTAGATCTCCTTGCGGATGGCGAGCCCAACGCCCGGCTGCGCTTCCAGCCGGATCAAGGGCAGGTGGGCGTCGAACAAATCTTCGCCCTGCTCCGCCTGCCCTTCGGCGAAATAGCGGCAGATGCCGACCAGCGCTTCGGCGAAGGCATAGCCCGTCATGCAACCATCGGCGCCGAGGTGCAGCTCGGAGGCGAGGAACAGGCCGCCATTGGCGGTCAGGATCGAAACCCGGCGCAGCTTGCCCTCGCGCTCGCGCTTTCGGATCTCGGCGAGCTTGGCGAGGCCCGGCCAGTCCTCGTGCTTGAACATGATCACCGAGGGGCAGCGCTCCAGGATGCGCTGGTAGGTGTCGACGGTGAAGTTGACGCCGGTCGTGAGCGGGTAGTCCTGAAAGCAGATCGGCACGTCCGGCCCAAGCGCCTGGGCGGCCTCGACCATGTAGGCCTCGACCGCCGCGTCGGTCTTGAGGCCTTGCGCCGGGGCCAGCATGACGCCGCCGGCGCCCAGCGCCATGGCGCGGTGCGCGGTCTTGACCATCGGCAGGATGCCGGGGGCGCTGACGCCCACCACCACCGGCACCCGACCGTCGACCCGCTTGAGGAAACGCTCGGTGATGGCCAGGCTCTCGTCGGGCATGAGCTTGGTCGCCTCGCCCATGATGCCGAGGATGGTGATGCCGGCGGCCCCCGCCTCCAGATAGCCGTCCACCAGCCGGTCGATGCTCGTCATGTCGACCTCACCGGTCTCGGTGAAGGGCGTCGGCGCGATGACGTAGGCGCCTTGGGTCTGGGTATCGATGCGCATCGGCGGCTCCTCGAACGACGGGGGGTGAGCGGCTGCGGCTTGCGCGATCCGCCGCCGCTTGGCAAGCACCACGCGTGCAAGGGAGACGACCAATGCCTATCTACGCCCTCGACGACGCGATACCCGAGATCGACCCGACCGCCTGGATCGCACCGACCGCCGTGCTGATCGGCCGGGTCAAGGTGCTGCCGGGCGCCACCATCTGGTTCGGCGCCGTGATCCGCGCCGACAACGAACCGATCACCATCGGCGAGGGGAGCAACGTGCAGGAAAACTGCGTGATGCACACCGACCCGGGCTATCCCCTGGTCGTCGGGCCGAACGTGACGGTCGGGCACCTCGCCATGCTGCACGGCTGCACCATCGGCGAGGGCAGCCTGGTCGGCATCGGCGCCACGATCCTGAACGGAGCGGTCATCGGCGCGCGGTGCCTCGTCGGCGCCCATGCCCTGATCCCGGAAAACCGGACGATCGGCGACGACAGCCTCGTCATGGGCGCGCCGGGCAAGGTGGTGAAGGACGTGACGCCCGAACAGGCCAAGCGGATGGCCGAAGGTACGGCGACCTACGTCGCCCGCGGCGCGCATTATCGAGGCGCCTTGCGCCAGGTCGACTGAACGGCACGGCCAGGAGCCCAATCAGAGCACGCTTTGGATCGCCCGGCGGATTTCGGCCGAATCCGGGCGCACCTGCGAGGGCCAGGCGGCGACGAGGTTGCCGTCGCGGTCGACCAGGTACTTGTGGAAGTTCCAGCGGGGCAGCGCCGCCGCACCCAGTTGCGCCTCGACGGCGGCGAAGAACGGATGGCGGTCCGGGCCGCGCGTTGCCAGCTTGTCGGTCATGGGAAAGTCGATGCCGAAATTGACCTCGCAGAAGCTGCGGATCGCCTCGGCATCGGCGAGTTCCTGGTTGAAGTCGCCGGACGGCATGCCGATGACGACGAGGCCCTGGTCGCGGTAGCGCTGCCAGAGGTCCTGCAGGGCCGCATATTGCTGGGTGAAGCCGCAGCGGCTCGCCGTATTGGCGAGCAGGAGGGGCTGGCCTTCGAAGCGGTCGAGGTCGAGCGCTTCGCCGTCGATGCCCGGAAATTCGAGCCCGTGGACGCGCTCGGCCGCCATGAGTGGGGCAGCCGTGGCGAACACGAAGACGAGGGCAAGGGCGGCCTGGACGAGGCGAGGCATGAGGGATCTCCCGTGGTCTGGCGCGTTTGCCGGAATGCTCGCCCGTCCCGCGCCCCCGCCCGGCCGCGCACGAGTGTACGATGCCATGGGCGGCCGGGCGGGGGCGCGGGACGGGCGCAGAACACCCCGAAAGAAACGCGCTCTGGCGAGGAGATGGTTGGCCTTTGGTCTGCGGCCAAGGGCGGCAGACCGTCTTGCCGCAGGCTGCGCTAGGCTGCTGGTCTTGGGAGTTCCGCATGCACCGTCGTCGCCGCACCGCCTACGTTTACCGCGAACCCTTCGTGCAGGGCCGCATCGCCGTGGGCGACGGCCACGTCCTCTACTACGAGGAAAGCGGCAACCCCGATGGGCTGCCCGTGGTGCTGCTGCACGGTGGCCCCGGCAGCGGCTGCCGGCCGAAACAGCGCAGCTATTTCGACCCCGAGCGGTTCCGCATCGTCCAATTCGACCAGCGCGGCTGCGGCCGCTCCGCCCCCCACGGCCACCTGGATGGCAATACGACGCCGCATCTGGTCGCCGACATCGAACGCCTGCGCTGCCATCTCGGGATCGACCGGTGGCTGGTGTTCGGTGGGTCGTGGGGCTCGACGCTGGGGCTGGCCTATACGCTCGCCCATGCCGAGGCCGTGCTGGGGCTCGTGCTCTGGGGCGTCTTCACGGGCTCGCCGGATGAGATCGACTGGACCTTCGGTCCCGACGGTGCGGCGAGGCTCTACCCCTTGGAGTACGAACGCTTCCTGGAGCCGCTGCCGCCCGCCGAGCGAGCCGACCCGATCGCCGGGCACTATGCGCAGATGATCGGCAGCGACATGGTCCGCCGCCGCCACTCGCTCCGTGCCTGGACGCGCTGGGAGAACAAGATCAGCGACGTGGTGGTGAGCGACGCCGTGCTCGACGAGCAGCTCGCCGACGAGCGCTACGTGCTGACGCACTCGCTGTTCGAGGCCCACTACTTCAATCACGGCTGCTTTTTGGCCGAGCCATTGCTGGCCGCGGCCGCACGCTTGGGCGACGTGCCCGTCGAGATCGTTCAGGGACGGCTCGATATGGTCTGTCCCGCAGCGACGGCCGTTGCGCTGCACCGGCAAATCGCCGGCAGCCGGCTCCAACTGATCGAGGGCGCTGGACATTCGCCGAACGCCGACGTGGTCGATGCGCTGATCCGCGCGGTCGATCACCTCGCCCGCGCGCTCGCGCCGCCGCCCCGCGCCGTGCCTCAACCGGTGGCGATATAGGCCTGGAGTTCCGCCGCCTGGGTTTGCAATTCGCCGAGGCGCGCCTTCACGACGTCGCCGATCGAGATCATGCCGACCAGATGGCCGTCCTGCACCACCGGCAGGTGGCGGATGCGGCGCTGCGTCATCAATTCCATCAAGCCGTCGGTGGTGTCGTTCGGACTGCAGGTGATCACGTTCGAGGTCATCAGCGCCCCCACCCGCGCGTCCGACAGAGCACTGCCCTGCGCCGCAAGCCCGCGCGCCAGATCCCGCTCGGACAGGATGCCGCGGACCTCGCCGGCTGCCGTCCGCACCAGGACGGCGCCGACATTGTGCTGCGCCATCAACGCCGCCGCTTCACCCACGGTGGCCTCCGGTTCGATGCCGACGACGGCATCGCCCTTGGACTTGAGGATTTGTGAGACCAGCATCGTCACCCCCCTTTCATCGCCGAACTCGCCGAACTCGCCGAACTCGCCGAACTCGCCGAACTCGTCGAACCTTTGCCCCTGACCTGAGGTTCATTCTGCCATTCCACTGCGGATGGTTCCAGCTTTACGAAAAATCCTCTAATCGCTCGGCGCATCGGATCAGGGAGAACGACATGCGTGCGAACGCGTTGCGGACCGCTTGGCAGCGGGGCGAGAAGACGATCAATGGCTGGTGCAGCATGCCGACCAGCTTCGGCGCCGAGGTCATGGCGCATGCGGGGTGGGATTCGCTCACCATCGACATGCAGCACGGCCTGGTCGACTACCAAGCAGCGGTGACCATGCTGCAGGCGATCTCCACCACGGACGTCACGCCGATGGTCCGTGTGCCCTGGCTGGAGGCCGGGGTGATCATGAAAGTCCTCGACGCCGGCGCCTACGGCGTCATCTGCCCCATGATCAACACCGCCGAGGACGCCGAGCGGCTGGTGCGCTGGTGCTCCTATCCGCCGCGCGGCGACCGGAGCTTCGGCCCGATCCGCGCCCTGGTCTATGGCGGCGCCGATTACCCCGAAAACGCCAATGCCACGATCTTGAAGATCGCCATGATCGAGACCGTCCAGGCGGTCGAAAACCTCGACGCCATTCTCGCCGTCGAAGGGCTGGACGGGGTCTATGTCGGGCCGTCCGACCTCGCCAATTCGATGGGCCATCCGCCCCGTCTCGACCCGACCGTGCCGGCCGTGATCGAGGCCTGCCAGGACATCTGCCGCAAAGCCAAGGCCAAAGGGCTCTATACCGGCATGCACACGGGCGACCCGACCTACACCGCCAAGGTGCTGAGCTGGGGCTTCGATTTCGCCACCATCGCCTCGGACAGCCGCCTCATGCAGGCCAAGGCGCAGGAGGTCCTGCAGATCGCGCGCTCGGGCACGGCCGCCAAAGCCGAGATGTCCAGCTATTGACGCTCAGCCATCCTGCCGTCACGGATGGTTGCTATCCACGGTTACATCTCGTGGAATGCAAGCGAAGGAAGGAAACGCGCATGCAGCGGATGACCAAGATCCTCGGACTGTGCACGGTGCTGTTGACGGGCATCGCCGTCACGAGCCCCGTCGCAGCCGACACGGCACCCGACAAGGCGATCGAATACCGTCAGCAGCTCTACCAAACCCTGGGCGCCAACCTCACCGCCATCGTCTTGAACCTCCGCCAGGAAGTCGCGTTCCAAGAAAATATCCCGACCCACGCGGACACGCTCGCCGCGATCCTGCCGCTGATCAAGGCCGCCACCGAACAGAACACGGCCGGCCAAGGCTCGGCCCGAACCCAAGCCAAGCCCGAAATCTGGTCGGATTGGGACACCTTCGCCCGCCTCGCCGACGAGTCGGTCACAGCCGGCCAACGCCTCGCCGAAGTGGCAGCCGCCGGCGACATGCAGGCCTTGGGCCAGCAAGTCCAAGCCACCGCCGCCACCTGCCGCGCCTGCCACGACCGCTTCCGTAACTGAGGCGTCGGTAGAAGAGAAAGAAAGAGGAAGAGGAAGAAGAAGGGAGAAAGGAACTAGGGGGCTTTTGGCCCCCTAGGACCCCCCCAGCAGCGGCAGCGCCGCTGCATATTGAAGAGAGAAGCGGCGGTGCTGCTGCATATTGAGGAGAGTAGCGGCGGTGCTGCTGCTCGTTAGATTTTGGTGACGACGTACCAGACGACGGTGCCGGCGAAGGCGACGGCGGGCAGGGCCCACAAGGGATGGAGGAGGCGCGGTTCGGCCGTGCCGGCGGGGACGTCCTTCTTGCCGGTGATCATCGCCTCGATCAGCTTTTGCTTGAACAGGACGCGGTAGAGCACCGCCGCCGCGACGTGGATCGCAATGACGATGACCAGAATGTCGAAGGCCTGCTTGTGCCAGCGGGTCAGCATGCGCGAGGTCTGGGTGTCGACCAGCTTGGCCAACGGGCCGCGGGTGAAGATGGCGTCGTCGGCAAAGAGCCCCGTCGTGGCCTGAAACGCGACCAGGCCGAGCATCAACAAGATCGCCAACGCCCCCAGCGGATTGTGGCCCGCGGTCTTGGGCGGGCGGCCGAGGAACAAGGCCTTGGTGTAGCCGAAGACGGCACCGGGGCCGCGCACGAAGGCCGTGAAGCGCGAGGGATAGGAGCCGACGAGGCCCCAGACGACGCGAAAGAGGATCAGCGCCAAGACGATGTAGCCGATGGTCATGTGCCGGTCGACATGGCCCATTTCCATCGACAGCCACGACAGGAAAATCAGGACCACCAGCAGCCAGTGAAAGAGGCGGGTCGGCGCATCCCAAATCTTGACGGGCCGTGTCGGCGTCGGCTGATCCTGCATCCTGTCCTCGCGGCTGGGCTTCGATCCCGCACATTGTCCCGTCGAACGCTGGGAAATCAACCGGAGCCTTGAGCCGGCCCCAGGGGCTCTCTACCAAAGGCGGGCAGACTTCGAGGGGAAACAGATGATGCGTATTGCCTTCGTCGGTGCCGGCGGCGTCGGCGGCTGGTTCGGAGCGAGGCTGGCCCATGCCGGGGCCGACGTCGCGTTCGTCGCCCGCGGCGCCCACGCCGAAGCGATGCGAAGCCGCGGCCTCGAACTCCGGGGCGAAGGCGGCCCCCTGCTCCAGCCGGTCCGCTTGGCCGAGGCTGGCGATGCGCCTTACGACGTGGTCCTCTTGGCGACCAAGATGTACGACCTCGATGCGGCGATCGAGGCGGCCAAGCCGTTCGTCGGCCCGAGCACCCGTGTCGTGCCCTTGCAAAACGGCGTCGAAGCGCACGCCATCACCAAGGCCACCTTCGGCGACCGGACCGCGGGCGGGGTGGCCGGGATCAGTGCCCACATCGAAGAACCGGGCGTGATCGTCCGCGCCGGGCCGTTCGCCTGGCTGAAATTCGGCGAGTGGGACGGTCGGCCACAGCCCCTCTTCGATGCGCTCATGGCGGCTTGCGCCAAGGCCAAGTTCGAGGCGGAGCACAGCCCACGGATCGAGCTGGCGGTTTGGAACAAGTTCGTGATGCTTGCCCCCTTCGCGACGATTTGCGGCTACGCACGGCAGCCGATCGGCCCGATCCGCGACGACGCGGCCCTCTGGGCGCGGCTCGAAGCCCTGGTGCGCGAGGCCTGCGCCGTCGGGCTTGCCCACGGCATTCCGCTCGATGCCGACCGCACCGATCAGGTTCTCGAAGGCCAGCGTCGCCAAGAGCCCAGCATCAAGGCCTCGATGCTGAAGGACCTCGAAGCCGGCAGGCGCATCGAGCTCGACTGGCTCGGCGGTGCCGTCGAGCGCCTCGGCGCCGAAGCCGGCGTGCCGACACCCATCACCACCGAAACGGTAGCGGCCATCCGCGCCGCCTATCCCTAACGCAACCCGTCCCCCGGCGGCGAGCGGCAACGCCGCTGAACCCCTGGAAACTGGCAGCGGCGAAGCCGCTGCCTGGGGGTCCTAGGGGGCCAAAAGCCCCCTAGCCTTCCCCTTCCCCTTCCCCCGTCACCTCAAGCCACGCTCTTGTCCGTCGCGGCACTGCTCGTGCGCACCAGGCGGCTGGTTTCTTCGCCGAGGGCCGTCACCGCGGCGCGCAGCTGTTCGGCGTCGCTGCGGAGCGCACCGGCCGCTTTGCTGGTCGCCACGGCTTCGGTCGAGACGTGGCCGATCTCGCTCGACACGTTGGAGGTGGCGTCGGAGGATTGGCGGACGTTGCGGGCGATTTCCTCGGTGGCCTCGCGCTGTTGCTGCATGGCGCTGGCGACCGCACCGGTGATGTCGTCGATCTGGGTGATGGTGGTGGTCACCCCTTCGATGGCCCCCACCGCTTCGTTGGCGGCGGCGACGATTTCGGCGACGCGGGCTTCGATGTCCTTGGTCGACTTGGCGGTTTGGCCGGCGAGCGATTTGACCTCGCCCGCGACCACGGCAAAGCCGCGCCCCGCATCGCCGGCGCGGCTCGCCTCGATCGTGGCGTTGAGTGCCAGGAGGTTGGTCTGTTCGGCGATTTCGCCGATCAGTTTGACGACGTCGGTGATGCGTCCGCCGACCTCGGAGAGGTTGCGGACCACGGCGCGCGAGCGCCCGGCGTGATCGACGGCCTGGCGGGCGACCGATGCGGCGTCCTCGACCTGGCGATCGATTTCCTTGATCGAGGCGGTCAACTCCTCGGTGGCGGCGGCGACCGTCTGCGCGTTGGTGAAGGCCGCGTTGGCCGAGCTGTCGACGCTGGTGGCGTGGGCCGAGAGGCGCTCGGCGGTGGCGTTCAAGCCGTCGATGTTGCTGGTCATGCGGGTGGTTTGGTGTTCCACTTGGCCGATGGCCTCGCGGGCGAGGCGGTCGATTTGTTCGGCCATGCCCTTGAGCGCCACGTTTTGCGCTTCGCGCGCGACCACCGTTTCCTTGAAGCCCTCCAGGGCACGGGCCATGGTCCCGATCTCGTCCAGGCGCCCGCGACCGACCACTTCGACGTCGGCCTCGCCTGCCATCAAGCGCTGCATGACGTGGGTGGTGGCGGCGATGGGCTTGGTGATGCCCCGCGCGAGCAGCACCGCGGCCGTGACCACGGCCACGAGGAACAAGGCCATGAACGCGAAACCGGTGACGAGATCGCGTTTGAAGGCCGTGTCCATGGCGGTGATGTCCATGGTGATTTCGGCAATGCCGTAGACGTCACCGAGCGCGTCGTAGAGGACGAGGTTGCGCACGGCCAGCACGTCGTTGCCCGCATGGCGGACGCTTTCGGCGGCTGCGAGCTTGGTGGTGGGATCGAAGCTGGCCGCCTCGCCGCGGGTCGAGGCGCGGACGGTCAGGCCCCCCTCGCCGGGCGCGGCGATGGTGATGTCGATGCCCTCGGGCGCGAAGCTCTGCAGAAACTCGTGGGTCAAGAAGCTGCCGACCTCGATCGAGCCGACATGCTCGCCCTCCAGATGGATCGGCACCGCCCCCCGGATGGGCGTGCCGAAGCGGCCAGCCTCGATGCCGCGGCGGGGTTGTTGGAGCCGGTTCACCTCGACCAGCATCGGGCGGTAGGTGGAGAGGTCGTCGCCATAGTCGTCCGGCGCGTGGAGGCGGTAGATCGAGCGCGTGTCGGCGCTGTGGACATGCATTTGGGAAATGCCGAACTCGGCCTTCAACACGGCGAAGGGCTCTTCCAACACCGCCGAGAGCCAGTGCCGATCGGCATCGATCGTGGCGTAGCGAACGTCGGGCAAAGCCGCAACGGCCAGGGCGATGGCCTCCATCGCCAGCGCGCGTTCGTCGATCTGGCCCAGGATTTGCCGTTCGGCGGCGTCGAGGGTCCGGGCGATCTGGACGGCATGGTTGTCCTGCTCGCGGGCGTAGTGCTGCCAACTGGCGACGGCGGCGAACAGGAGGATGGGGACCAGGGCCAAGGCCAGGATCTTGACGGCCAGGGAGCGCATGGCGGACCTTTCGGGAGCGATCAGGAGCGATCGCCGCCAGCTTGCGCCGCCACACTTACGATCGACTTAACGCCCGAAGCCGAAACTGCCGCCGAGGCCGATGCGCAGCGGCCCGAGCCCGAGGCCGTAGCGCTCGGCATAGAGGTCGGGGAAGAGGGTGCGCGCCAGCCGTTCGTAGAGCCGCTCCAGATCGCCCTCGGCCGGCGCGCGCACCGCCGCATAGGGCGTGCCGTCGGCGCAAAAGGCGAACTGCACGCTCTGGAGCGGCCCCTCGCCCGGCGGCAGGGGCGAGCAGGGGTCGGCGCCGAGCGGCTGGTCGAACGCGACGACGAGCACGGGTTCGCCCGGCACGAGTTCGAACCGCGGGCGCAGCGCGGGCACGCCACGGGCCGCCGCCGCCAGGAGCTGCGCGCGCACGTCCTCGTGCGGGTCGGGGGGCGGCAGATGGTCGATCCGCACCGCCACCGGACCCTCCAGATGCGCGTCCTCCAAGGCGATGCGGGCGTCGCGGGGATCGCCAACATGGAGCCGCTCGATCGGCACCGGCCCCGCGCAGCCGGCGACGAGGAGCGCCCCCGCCGCGAGGGCGGCTCGGCGCATCAGAGCACCTTGTGCCGGTGCACGGGGATTTGGCGGCGCACCCGCTCGGTTTTGGCCGGATCGATGCGGGCGGCACACCAGCCCTCGCCGTCGCCGTGGCGGGCGACCACGTGGCCCCAGGGATCGACGACGAGCGAGTGGCCATAGGATGTGCGCCCGGTCGGGCCGTGCCCGCCCCATTGGGCGGCAGCGACGACCCAGGACGCGGTTTCGATGGCGCGGGCGCGCAAGAGCACCTCCCAGTGATCGCGTCCCGTTTCGAGGGTGAAGGCCGATGGCACCGCGATCACCTCGGCGCCCTGGCGCATCAGCGCCTGGTAGAGTTCGGGAAAGCGCAGGTCGTAGCAGATCGACAGGCCCAAGGGCGGTGTCACGCTCGAGAGCGTCACCACCTCGCAGCCGGCGGCGAAGGCGTCGCTCTCCTTGAAGACCCGGCCCGAGGGCGTCTCGATGTCGAAGAGGTGAAGCTTGCGGTAGCGGCCGAGGTCCTGGCCCTCTTCGTCGAACACCACCGTGGTGTTGTAGCATTTGCCCGCGGGCCCCTGCTCCAGGAGCGAGCCGCCGTGCAAGAGCACGCCATGGCGGCGGGCAAGGTCCTGCAGCAACCGGTAGACCGCACCGTCGGGGAAGGTTTCGGCCGCGGCGAGCCGCGTGGCGCGGTCGCCGCCGATCGACGTGACCATCTCCGGCAGGAACACCCAGTCCGGCCGCTCGGCCGCACAGGCCGCATCCACCAGCCGTTCGATCGTGGCGAGATTGTGCGCCTTGTCCGGCTGGCCGTTGAGCTGGACGAGAACGACCTTCAGGCTCATGCGCGGCTATTGGATGAGTGTGAACAGATTGCGCTGAAGTCTGACGTTGGTTTCGACGTCTTCCAAAAGGATTTGCGTGACCTTGCCTTGCGCATCGAGCACCTGCCAGCGGCGCAGCTCCAAGGGGCGCAGGCCGAAGACGAGTTGCAGCTCGCCGAGCCCCGGCTCTTCGGTCTTGAACAAGGTCATGTGCAACTCACCGCCGATCTCGGCCATGTCGCGGATGGTGACGGGGCCGCTCAGTTGCACGCGTTCGTCGAGCAGGAGGCCCAGGGGTGTGCGGTTGACCGGGATGGTGTTGGTTTGCCGGGTGCGCGTGTCCTGCATCACCACGCGCCAGTCGGTTGCGACCATGAGCAGCGTTTCCGGCGGGTCGTATTCGAAGCGCATGCGGCCGGGGCGGTGGAGGTAGACGCGGCCCTCGGAGAGGCGGCCATTGGGCGCGATCTGGGTGAATTTCGCGCGCAGCGTCTCGATGTTGTTGAGGTAGCGCTCGACCTGTTGAACGATGTCACCCGGTAGGGCGGCGCGTGCCGACAGCGGGGCCATGAGCCCGAAGGCGGCGGCGGTGGCCAGGAACGCGCGGCGTCGGAGCATGGAGGGTCCTTCGTTCGAGAAGATGGCGGGTTTGTCGCCTCTCCGTATTGAATGGTGCTTGAACGCCGGGATTCAACGATCGCCGCGCACCAGCAGCCAAACGCACGGGACGAGCGGACCGCCGGGGCGCAGCAGTTCGAACTCCTCCGCTTCGCGGCGGCGGTAGGCGCGAAGCCACGGTGCGGCCTCCGGATGACGGGCGCATAGTTCCTCGACGCGGCGCTCGATGGCGGCCTCGGCGGCAACGGCGAACGCTTCGGCGTGCGACGGGCGCCGGAATTGTATGACGTCACCGCAGGCGGTGAGGCCGGCTTCCGTTGCGGCGAGGCTCCGATAGCCGGGCCAGGCGGGGGGTGCGGTGGCACCGTCGGCCAGATAGGCATCGTCGATGACCATGGCGCCGCCGGGGCGAACCGTCTGGCGCAGCGCGCCAATGGTCGTGGCCGCATCGCCGAGCAGCGGGCCGAGGGCGAGGTAGAGGACGGCGTCGTAAGGGACGGCCGGCTGGAGGGCGGTGCGCAGGTCGCCCTGGGTGAAGCGGCAACGCTCGGCGAGACCGGCGGCGGCCGCACGCTGCCTGGCGGCGGCGACGAACGGGGGGAAGGCGTCGATGCCATCGACCCGGACCGCGAAGCGCTCGGCCACGGCTCTCGCCACGTCGCCGCGGCCGCAGCCGAGGTCGAGGACGCGGCTTTCGGCGGCGAGACCATATTCGCTCAGGACGTCGAGGACGTCGGGCGTAGCACCGCTGAAGTCGGGCAGGTCCTGGAGCAGTTCCGGGAGAAAGGGCAACAGCTCCGGCATGCACTCCATGACCGTGGCGATCTCTGGGGCGAGGGACTGTCGATCCGGGGCGTTGTTTGCGGCGTCGTTCCCCTCGTTTTGGGTTGGCATGGAGGACCTACACCCCAGTGACCAGGCGATCGATGGCGGCGATCAGGTCGGCACGGAGGGTGCCGAGAAGCGGGATCATGACGAGCCAGGATTCGCCTTCCACTTGGACCATGGGCTGCAGCCCGGCGATCCGGCGATCGAGGGTCTCGGGTCGGACGAGCGGGGCGACGAGGCGCGTGGCCAAGTCGTCGTGCACCGCATCCTGCAGCACCACGACCATCGCAACAGCGGTACCGCGTGGGCGTCGCAAACGGCAGACGTCACCGAACATCAGAAGGTACGGTCGTCTTCGAAGGGCAGGCCGTAGTCTTCGACCCAACGGTTGGCGGCGGCGTAGGCCTCGGCGTTTTCGCGGCGGTAGGCTTCGTGGCGGGCGGTGCGGAGTTTGTCGCGGAGCGCTTCGTCGAGCGTTGCCGAGAGGCTCACGCCGTGCGCCTTGGCTTCTTCCAGCAGGGTACGGTCGACGGTGACGTGGGTGCGAACGCGGGTGGTGGCCTCGGCCATGGGCAGCTCCCGTGGGCAGACGGCACGACCATAGCCGATGGCCAGCGTTGCCGCGACACCAACTGCGCCGGCAACGCCGGCGCCGGGGGTCTGGGGGCCAAAAGCCCCCAGAGTCTTGCCCCTCTCTTCCTTTCCTTCCCTATCCCGCCCGGTAGAGCCGGTAGCTGCCGACGGCGGTGGCGAGGATGGGGCCGTGCTTGTCGTGGGCGTGCAGCGCCATGGTGGTGTGGGCGATTTTGTGACCCAGGCGGTCGATTTTGGCGGTGGCGACGACCGGGCCTTTCTTCACCACGTCGAGGAACTGGCAGGCGAGGTTGATGGTGGCGATGCGCTCGGGGCGGAGTTCGTGCCAGAGCATGACGCCGCCGACGGTGTCCAGGAGCGTGAGGGTGACGCCGCCATGGCCGAGGCCGTAGCGGCTGCAATGGGCGTCGGTGACGTCGAGCCGGATGACCACTTCGCCGTGGTCGAGCACGGCGTGGTAGCCGACCGTTGCCTCGAAGCCGCCGGCCGTGGAGAGGCCGGCGGCGCCGAAATAGCCTTCGATCAGGGTTTGCTGCGACATCAGGCGGTTTGCGCGACGGTCGGCAGGGTGACGGGCACCTCCAGCTTGTCGAGCATTTCCGTGGGCACGATCTGCCAGAAGAATTGCCGCTCCAGCTCGAAGTCGTTGAGGATGCGCTGCGCCAGCGCCGACTGGGTCATGCCGACGTGCTCGATGAGCAGGTCTTCCAACAGCTTGGCGTAGTGGTCGACCTCCACCCGCTGGCAGACGACCATGTCGTCGTTGACCCGGATCGAGCGGTTGCGGACCGGGTCCCACAGCCGGTTTTCCGGGTCGTAGACGAAGGCCATGCCGCCCGACATGCCGGCGGCGAAGTTGTCGCCGGTGCGGCCGAGGATGACGGCGGTGCCGCCGGTCATGTACTCGCAGCCATTGTCGCCGCAGCCCTCGACTACGGTGATGGCGCCGGAGTTACGCACCGCGAAGCGCTCACCGGCTTGGCCGGCGGCGAACAGCTTGCCGGCGGTGGCACCGTAGAGGCAGGTGTTGCCGATGATGACGTTTTCGTGCGGCACGATCGGCGAGGAGAGCAGCGGGCGGATGGCGATGGTGCCGCCGGAGAGCCCCTTGCCGACATAGTCGTTGGCGTCGCCGAACAGCTCG
>RECO01000279.1 GCA_007694015.1 Geminicoccaceae bacterium | reverse complement strand
GACCATCCCTCACCCCCGCCCGCCGGGGTCCCCAAGCTGCTTTGCAGCTTGGGGTGGCCGACCACCCACGAGTGTACGATACCATGGGTGGCCGGGCGGGGGGGAGGGATGGCCCGTGCGCTACCTAACCGGGAAACGCTCTAGTGCACAGGCGCATTCGGAGCGTTCCGCTCCGGATGCGCCGTTGATGCACTAACTCCATGGAATCGTGCAGCTTTGGCGCAGTCGGACGTGATTCGTCCGACTGCGCCGCTGCACTAGGGGGCCAAAAGCCCCCTAATTCCTTTCCCTGTTCTGGTTCCCGCTCAATGCGCGAAAATATCCACCTCGGGCCAGCCGGCGAGGTCGAGTTCGGCGCGGGTGGCAAGGAAGCCGAAGCAGGCAGCGGCCAGCTCGCCGCGGTCTTCGCGGGCGAGCATGGCGTCGAGCTTGGCTTTGAGGGCGTGGAGGTGAAGCACGTCGCTGGCGGCGTAGGTCAGTTGCGCGTCGCTCAGCTCGTCCGCACCCCAGTCGGAGGTTTGCTGGTGCTTTTGCAGGTCGACGCCGAGCAGTTCCTTGCAGAGTTCGCGCAGGCCGTGACGGTCGGTGTAGGTGCGGACCAATTTGGAGGCGATCTTGGTGCAGTAGAGGGGGCTCGTCAGCACGCCGAGGTCCCGGCGCAGCAGGGCGACGTCGAAGCGGGCGAAGTGGAAGAGCTTCAGGACCGCGCGGTCGGTCAGCATCGCGGCCAGCCGGGGCGCTTCGTTCTGGCCCTTCCTGATCTGGACGAGGTGGCAGACCCCGTCGCCGGCCGAGAGCTGCACGAGGCAAAGCCGGTCGCGGCCATGCACCAACCCCATCGCCTCGGTGTCGACCGCCACGACCGGGCCGAGGTCGAGGCCTTCCGGCAGATCGCCCCGGTGCAGATGAATGTTGGCGAGTGGGTCGGACAAGGAGAGGCCTATTCGGCTCGCTGCTGTGGTGCCCAGGAGAGGACTCGAACCTCCACCCCGTTGCCAGGACAGGTACCTGAAACCTGCGCGTCTACCAATTCCGCCACCTGGGCGCCGCGGACCTCGGCGTGTAGGCGGGCGTCGGCGCGCCGTCAAGGGCGTTCGCGGTTGCCGGTCGACCGCGGGGATCGGTGGCGCTAGATGAAGGCGCTCTCTCAAGGACGAGGACACAGATGCGCAACGAAGTGGTGACCGTGTTCGGCGGCTCGGGCTTTCTCGGGCGCTACGTCGTGCGCCGCCTGGCGGCCGAGGGCGCTCGGGTCCGGGTGATTTGCCGCCGCCCGCAATTGGCCATGCACCTGAAGCCCATGGGCGAGGTCGGCCAGATCACGCTGGAGCGGGCCGATCTGGCCGGTGGTGCCACCATCGCGCCCTTGGTCGAGGGCTCGACCTACGTCGTGAACCTGATCGGCATTCTGTTCGAATGGGGTGGGCAGAAGTTCGACGTCGTACAGGCCGAGGTGCCGGGGCGCATCGCCGAGGCCGCGAAGGCGGCGGGGGTCAAGCGCCTGGTCCAGGTTTCGGCCATTGGCGCCGATGCCTCCAGTGCGGCGAATTACGCGCGCACCAAGGCGCTGGGCGAGCAGAGCGTGTTGGCGGCGTTCCCGGAGGCCACCATCCTGCGGCCGAGCGTGGTGTTCGGACCCGAGGACGACTTTTTCAACCGCTTTGGGCAGATGACCGGGATCAGCCCGTTTTTGCCGCTGATCGACGGCGGCCAGACGCGCTTTCAGCCGGTCTACGTCGACGACGTGGCCAAGGCCGTGATGGTGGCGCTGAGCGAGGACGGCCACGCCGGCAAGACCTACGAGCTGGGCGGGCCGGACGTGTACACGTTCAAGGAGCTTTTGTCTTACCTGTTGAAGCAGTTGAACAAAAAGCGCCTGCTGTTGCCCTTGCCATCCAAGATCGCCCGCATCCAGGCGCGCTTCATGGAGTATCTGCCGAAGCCGCCCCTGACCCGCGACCAGCTCGAACTCCTGAAGCACGACAACGTCGTGGCGATCGGGGCGCTGACCTTCAAGGAGCTCGGCATCGAGCCGACGCCGATGGAGGTGATCGTGCCCACCTACGTCAAGCGCTACGCCCGCACCCTGTCGAAGCGGGGCTGAGCCGCCTCAGCCGCCGCGCCGGCTGTGCCATCAGTCCCGGCGTGGACCAATCCAAGGCACCCGTGAGCATCGCCATGATGTCGCGCCAGCGATAGAGGACGACCGCACCGAGCGAGCCGACGCGCACGGCGATGTCGATCAACGGGTCCTGATCGGGCCCGTCGGTGAGCAAGGGTACCAAGACGAGGTGGCCCGCCGAGCTGATCGGCAGGAACCGGGTGATGCCGTGGACCACGGCCAGGACGAACCATTGCAACCCATCCATGGGTATTCGCACGCCAAGCGATCTACGGGGCCGCAGCGCGCCCACCTGGCCGGGTCGGGAAATGGCGGTTTTCTGCCGGTTTTCTGGGGTGATGTAAAAACAAGTCCCAACTAGGGACCAATTGCCACGGGGCCGCTGGACGGCCACCATGGACGCCGCTATATAGCCGCTCCACTACCGAACGGGCCGCGAACGATCGTCGCCGCTGGCCCCGTGACCCGATTGCTCGCGCAAGGCGGCGGACCGCCGTCTCGACCCTCTTCGTTCGTTGCAGCCCTGCGGAGACCGCCATGGCCTCGAAAATGATGCAGTTCGTCTCCACGCCGCAGGCGACCCCGGAAAAACGTCAGCCGGAGGCGCGGCGGGTCGATTTCGACGAGATCTACGGCCGCTATTCGAAGCCGGGAGCGGAGGAGCAGGCGTCGCGCTGCGAGCAATGCGGCGTGCCGTTCTGTCAGGTGCACTGCCCCTTGCACAACAACATCCCGGACTGGCTGAAGCTCACCGCCGAAGATCGCCTGGAGGAGGCCTACGAGCTGTCCTCGGCGACCAACAATTTCCCCGAAATCTGCGGCCGCATCTGCCCGCAGGATCGCCTGTGCGAAGGCAATTGCGTCATCGAGCAGTCCGGCCACGGCACCGTGACGATCGGTGCGGTCGAAAAGCACATCACCGACACCGCCTTCGACATGGGTTGGGTCAAGCCGACCAAGCCCGCGCGCGAGCGCGAGGAAAGCATCGGCATCATCGGGGCGGGGCCGGCCGGGCTCGCCTGCGCCGACCAACTCCGCAAGAAGGGCTACCAGGTCACCGTCTACGACCGTTACGACCGGGTTGGCGGCCTGATGATCTACGGCATTCCGGGCTTCAAGCTGGAAAAGCCCATCGTCGAGCGGCGCGCCGAGCTGCTGACGGAGGGGGGCGTTCGTTTCGTTCTGAACTGCGCCATCGGCGAGGACGTGACCTTCGCCGAGCTGCGCGAACGGCACGACGCCGTGTTCGTTGCCACCGGCGTCTACCGGGCCCGCGCCATCCAGGCCCCCGGCGTCGGCCTCGACGGCGTGGTCAAAGCCCTCGACTACCTCACGGCCTCCAACCGCAAGGGCCTGGGCGACGACGTGCCGGCCTTCGACGACGGCAGCCTGAACGCCAAGGACAAGCACGTCGTCGTCGTCGGTGGCGGCGACACGGCGATGGACTGCGTGCGCACGGCCGTCCGCCAGGGGGCCAAGTCGGTGAAGTGCCTCTACCGCCGCGACGAGGCCAACATGCCGGGCTCGGTGCGCGAGGTCGCCAACGCCAAGGAAGAAGGCGTCGAGTTCGTCTGGCTTTCGGCGCCGGAGGCGTTCCTCGGCAATGGCCACGTCACCGCCGTGCGCGCCAGCCGGATGCGTCTGGGTGCCCCCGATGCCACCGGCCGGCAAAGCCCCGAGCCCATGCCCGGCTCGTCCTTCCAATTGGAGGCCGACCTCGTGATCGAGGCCTTGGGCTTCGATCCCGAGGACCTGGTGGCCATGTTCGGCGAGAAGGATTTGCCGGTGACCCGCTGGGGCACGTTGCGGATCGACTGGACGACCATGATGACCGACCTGGAGGGCGTGTTCGCCGGTGGCGACATCGTGCGCGGGGCCTCGCTCGTCGTCTGGGGCGTGCGCGATGGCCGCGACGCGGCGACCGGCATCCACCGCTACATCCAAAGCCGCGGCGAAGCGACGACCGACGCCGACGCCCCCAAGCTGCAACTCGCCTCCTGACCGTGCGAGACACGAGGACCGACGCCATGACCGACCCGAACGCGCTCGCCGTCTACGAGGCCAATGCCCACCACCTCGCCGAACACGGCATGTACGACCCCGCCGACGAACGTGACGCCTGCGGCGTCGGCCTCGTCGCCTCGATCGACGGCTCGCCCCGCCGCGACGTGGTGGTGCTCGCCATCGAGGCCTTGAAGAACGTCTGGCACCGCGGTGCGGTCGATGCCGACGGCAAGACCGGCGACGGTGCCGGTATTCACATCGCCATCCCGCAGGACTTCTTCCGCGCGCAGCTGAAGGGCACCAAGGCCACCACGGGGCCGATGGGCGTCGGCATGGTGTTCCTGCCGCGCACCGACTTCGCCGCGCAGGAGGTCTGCCGCACCATCGTCGAGACCGAGGTGCTCGCCTTCGGCTACACCATCCTCGGCTGGCGTCAGGTGCCGGTCGACATGTCGGTGATCGGTGACAAGGCGATCGCCACCCGGCCGGAAATCGAACAGATCATGATCGGCAACCCCAAGGGCGCCGATCCCGAAGCCTTCGAGCGCGAGCTCTTCATCATCCGCCGCCGCATCGAAAAGCGGGTGCTCGTCGAGAACATCAAGAGCTTCTACATCTGCTCGTTGAGTTGCCGTTCGGTGATTTACAAAGGGCTGTTCCTGGCGGAACAGCTCTCGACCTTCTATCCCGACCTGCTCGATGAACGGTTCGTCTCGAATTATGCCGTCTTCCACCAGCGCTATTCGACCAACACCTGGCCGACCTGGCACTTGGCGCAGCCGTTCCGCACGCTCGCCCACAACGGCGAGATCAACACGCTGCGCGGCAACACCCACTGGATGGCGAGCCACGAGACGCGGATGGAGACCGACGCCTTCGGTCCCTGGAACGAGGACGTCAAACCGCTGATCCAAAAGGGCTCTTCGGACAGCGCAGCGCTCGATGCGGTGGTCGAGGCGCTGGTTCGCGCGGGCCGCGCCCTGCCGCTCGTCAAGACCATGCTGGTGCCGCCCGCGTGGTCGAACAAGATCGCCATGCCCGACGCGCATCGCGACCTCTTCAACTACTGCAACTGCGTGATCGAGCCGTGGGACGGCCCGGCCGCCCTGGTCGCCACCGACGGCCGCTGGGTGGTGGCCGGCATGGACCGCAACGGCCTGCGCCCCTTGCGCTACGCCCGCACCGCCGACGGCCTGCTGGTCGCAGGCTCCGAGACCGGGATGGTCCCCTTGGCCGAGGCCAACATCGTCGAGAAGGGCCGCGTCGGCCCCGGCGAA
Organism: Geminicoccaceae bacterium; assembly: GCA_007694015.1. GTDB lineage: Bacteria > Pseudomonadota > Alphaproteobacteria > Geminicoccales > Geminicoccaceae > RECO01. The sequence goes on along the minus strand of RECO01000279.1, from coordinate 2,733 downwards.
TGCCTCGGCGTCGACCTCGCCAGCGGCACCTTCTACCGCGACACCGAGCTCAAGGACTATCTGGCGGCGCAAAAGCCCTATTCGCACTGGGTCGCCAAGATCACCTACCTGGAAGACCTGAAGGCGACGACGGCGCCGGTCGACGTCACCGTGGCCAAGGACGAGCTGCGCCGCCGCCAGAAGCTCTACAACTGGACCGTCGAGGACCTGGAACTGATCCTGGCGCCGATGGTGACCGACGCCAAGGAAGCGGTCGGCTCCATGGGCGACGACACCCCCCTCGCTGTACTCTCCGACAAATACCGCGGGCTGCACCACTTCTTCCGTCAGCAGTTCAGCCAGGTGACCAACCCGCCGATCGACCCGTTGCGCGAATGGCGGGTGATGAGCATCAAGACCCGCTTCGGCAATCTCGGCAACATCTACGACGAGACACCGGAGCAGACGGCGATCCTGCAGCTCGAGACGCCGATCCTCACCTCTACCGACTTGGAGGCGCTCAAGACCTATTTCGGCGACCGGATCGTCTCGATCGACTGCACCTTCCCGGCGCACGCCGAGGGCGACGTGCTGCGGCGCGAGCTGGAGCGGGTGCGGCGCGAGGCCGAGGACGCGGTGCGCGGCGGCTGCGAGGACCTCATCCTCACCGACGAACGGGCCGGCCCCGACCGGGCACCCATGCCGATGATCCTCGCCACCGGTGCCGTGCACAGCCATCTCGTGCGCCAGGGCCTCAGGAGCTTCAGCTCGATCACCGTGCGCTCGGGCGAGTGCCTCGACGTGCACTACGTCGCGGTGCTGATCGGCGTCGGTGCCACGGCGGTGAACCCCTATCTGGCCGAGGCCAGCATCGCCGACCGCCACGCCAAGGGGCTGTTCCCGGGATTGACCCTCGAGGAGTGCATCGAGCGCTACCGCGAGGCGGTCGGCCAGGGGCTGCTCAAGATCATGTCCAAAATGGGCATCTCGATCCTCAGCTCCTATCGCGGCGGCTACAACTTCGAGGCGGTCGGCCTCTCGCGCTCGCTCTGCGCCGAATACTTCCCGGGCCTCACCACCCGCATCTCGGGCATCGGCCTCAAGGGGCTGACCAACCGCGTCCTGCGTCAGCACGAAGAAGCCTTCGACGAGGAGGGCCCGATCGCCATCGGCGGCTTCTACCGCTACCGCCGCGGCGGCGAGCACCACGCGCTGCAGGCCCAGGCGATCCACCAGCTCCAGGGTGCCGTGGCGTCGGGCTCTTATGCCGCCTATCGCAAATACGCCGACATGATCTACGGCCAGGACCCGGTCTCGATCCGCGACCTGCTCGACTTCGACCGCCCGGAGCAGGGTGTTGCGCTCGATCAGGTCGAGAGCATCACCGAGATCCGCAAGCGCTTCGTCACGCCCGGCATGTCGCTCGGTGCGCTGAGCCCCGAGGCGCACGAAACCCTCTCCATCGCCATGAACCGCATCGGGGCGAAGGCCGACAGCGGCGAGGGCGGCGAGGGCAAGGAGCGCTTCACCCCGCGCGCCAATGGCGACAACGCGAATTCGGTCATCAAGCAGGTGGCCTCCGGCCGCTTCGGCGTCACCGCCGAATATCTGAACGCCTGCAAGGAGATCGAGATCAAGGTGGCGCAGGGCGCCAAGCCGGGCGAGGGCGGCCAGCTGCCGGGCTTCAAGGTCACGGTCGAGATCGCGCGGCTGCGCCACTCGACGCCGGGCGTGACGCTGATCTCGCCGCCGCCGCACCACGACATCTACTCGATCGAGGATCTGGCCCAGCTGATCTACGACCTGAAGCAGATCAACCCGGATGCCAGGGTCTGCGTGAAGCTGGTCTCGGAAAGCGGCATCGGCACCATCGCCGCCGGCGTGGCCAAGGCCAAGGCCGACGTCATCCTCGTTTCCGGCAATGTCGGCGGCACCGGTGCGAGCCCGCAGACCTCGATCAAGTTCGCCGGCACGCCCTGGGAGATGGGCCTCTCCGAGGTCAACCAGCTCCTCACCCTCAACGACCTCCGCCACCGCGTCCTCCTGCGCACCGACGGCGGCATCAAGACCGGCCGCGACGTCGTCATCGCCGCACTGTTGGGTGCCGAGGAATACGGCGTCGGTACCGCCAGCCTGGTGGCCATGGGCTGCATCATGGTCCGCCAGTGCCACTCCAACACCTGCCCGGTGGGCGTGTGTACGCAGCGACCCGATCTGCGCGAGCACTTCACCGGCTCGCCCGAAAAGGTCGTCAACCTCTTCACCTTCATCGCCGAAGAGGTGCGCGAAATCCTGGCGTCCCTGGGCCTGCGTTCGCTCGAGGAAGCGATCGGCCGCACCGATTTGTTGAAGCAGGTGAGCCGCGGCTCCGCCGACCTCGACGACCTCGACCTCAACCCGATCCTGGCCCAGGTCGACAGCACCCGGCCGCGCTTCTGCACGCTCCAGGGCCGCAACCCGGTCCCGGACACGCTCGACGCGCAGATGGTCAAGGATGCAGCGCCGATGCTGGAGGACGGCGAGAAGATGCAGCTCGCCTACAACGTCCGCAACGTCGACCGCGCGGTGGGGACCCGGCTCAGCGCCCACATCACCCGCCGCTACGGCCAGGACAAGCTGAAGCCCGGCCACCTCACGGTGCGGCTCCGCGGCTCGGCCGGCCAGTCGCTCGGCGCCTGGGCGGTGCAGGGTCTCACCATCGAGCTGTTCGGCGACGCCAACGACTATGTCGGCAAGGGGCTCTCCGGCGGCACC